>PARM01000041.1 GCA_002711495.1 Gammaproteobacteria bacterium | reverse complement strand
CCTTCTTGAGCGTTATACCATACCTGAGGAACTGCCGTATTAGGCTTATGAGAACCTGCCGGACTGACGCCTTCATATTTGTAATATATTTTGGCTGGCGTATCGAGTAGCCTCTCGAGTCTATGTGCCCTGAATAAAGGACTTGGTCTCCAAAGCTTATAGACTTCCTGAACTTCTAAAGGGATATCTATATAGCGCTGCCCAGACATCTCTTGCTCTATCAGGGCTTTTGGGAATAAGGCGTCAAAATCGTCACCGGTCGCTGGTTGGTGAGTGCCTGGGTGGAGAGGTGGCGGCGGAGGTTCGGGCAAATCAGCTACTATATTATACCATTTTGAAGGCATTTCTGTTTCGTCTAGCAAAATTTTTGTCTGAGTTCCCATCGAATTCTCTAACACCTTGTAATAGTTGCGCGTGATCGCCAGATAATAAGGAAGCTTGAAAAAAGATGCTAATCTTATTTTTTTCATTTTTGACGAGAACTTGCTATCTGCTGGATAATCGTCGTTTTTGGAGTCAATATGAGTATAGGCACATGGGAGCCTCCTGAGAAAAAGNAGCGCACCCNTATAAAATTGACGTTGATAAGAAGNTTTTTAAGTTTTGCTAANGANTTGGATCTCGAGCAAAAANTAGCTCCTGCAGACATACGCTCTGCNAGGCTNGAACAAGAAANCTGGGTAATGTCAAAAGAAAAAGAGTATTGGCAAGAGTTATTTTCTATGGAAGTAGANGAGCTAGACNTGCTCGCCCGACTTTTCACAATATTAGAAAGGGACCTATCTGGNTGGGANGGGGGTAAGTTCTGCCCAGTAATATATATTGTNAAGGAGTTAAGAAAGNGAGGCGAATCAATAGTTGAGCTCAAGCGATGGATAAAAACACATTCCAAAAATCGCTATTTNCCNTANGGAAGCGCNATATGAAGGGAGATCTTNACGATTTTNAGTATAATCTGCGTTGATGGATAAGGCATGACCTATGAGAAGTGCTACAAAAGAAAGAAATACNCTAGANACNCAAATTTCTGTTTACGTNAATTTAGATGGTTCCGGGAANAGGGACCTTAATACTGGCTTNCCATTTCTTGANCACATGCTGGATCAAATAGCCAGACANGGGATGTTCGATATANCNATTCAAGCTAGCGGCGATCTNGAGATAGATGCGCATCACACTGTAGANGATATTGGCATTACNCTTGGCCAAGCCTTTGCTGAGGCGGTTGGCGATAAGAGGGGNATTCGACGTTACGGCCACGCNTATGTCCCGCTTGACGAGGCCNTATCNAGNGTAGTGGTAGATTTTTCTGGTAGGCCAGGTTTGGAATACTCCGTCAATTTTTCTAGGTCTGCGGTAGGGGATTTCGATGTTGATTTGTTTTTTGAATTTTTTCAAGGGTTCGTTAATCATGCGATGGTCACTCTGCACATAGAAAATCTAAAAGGCCACAACTCTCACCATCAAATAGAAACCGTTTTTAAAGCTTTCGGCAGGGCTCTCAGAAACGCCCTTGAAGAGGATCCAAGAATGCGAGATCAGATGCCCTCAACAAAAGGAACACTCTAATTGTTGATAATTCCAGCGATTGATCTGCATCAGGGGAAAGTCGTCAACTTGAGGCAAGGTAAAGTTAGCGAAGAGACTGCTTATTCTGACGACCCAATTGAAATAGCCGACCGATGGATTCAAGAGGGCGCGACCCGTCTCCACATTATTGATTTAGACGGAGCATTTAAAGGCAGTCCTACTAATGGTCAAATAGTGAAAAGAATAAAGGGTAAATANCCTGNGGTCGAAATCCAGTTAGGTGGCGGCNTTAGGACCAAAGAAGATATCNTGAACTATCTTCAGGTGGGCGTAGACTTTCTGATTCTTGGAACCAAGGCGGTGACGGCCTTAGATTTCTTAAGCGAAATCTGTTGTGAGTTTCCCGGAAAGATTATGTTAGGTCTAGACGTTCTTGATGGTAAAGTCGCCACTCATGGCTGGGAAGAGATAACAAAGATCGATGCTCATGTCNTGGCNGCTAATGCAGCAGAGTTNGGTGTCGTTGCAATTATTTTCACGGATATCGCGAGCGATGGGATGATGCANGGCCTCAATCTGCAAGCNACGAGGGACTTGGCTGAAAAAGTNTCTATTCCAATTATCGCGTCTGGAGGCGTGAGGGACATCAGCGATATCGAGGCTTTAGCGGCGACTAATCAGGGTTTAGATTCAGCTATCGGTGGTGTAATTCTGGGAAGATCTCTTTACGAGAAGACTTTGACAGTCTCAGAAGCAATAAAAAGGAGCACCGAACTCAGTGAAAAACCTCTCAAAGATCCCAGTTCCTAGGCGAGGGTGCTTACTTCCCATTTTTGCGGGATTGTGTATTTAGCTTGTGAAGACCCGTCAAAACGTTCAGCGCTTGATAAAGTTGAAAATCTTTAAATACCAGCTCTGGGTTCTCTTTTTTTGCTTCTCTGCCAGCCTCCTCACGGATACCCTTTTTGTTTGTTAGATGCCCGGAGAGATTTTTTTCAGCAATCTTTAATGTGCTGCGCTTTAGAGATGTCACCCTATGTTTTGGTACATTAATGTCTGGAATTATTCCCTCTGCTTGGATGGACCTTCCATTGGGAGTGAAGTATCTAGCGGTTGTAAGTTTTACAGCCCTGGTGTCTGTTATTGGGATGATCGTTTGAACAGATCCTTTACCAAAAGTATTTGTGCCAATAACGATAGATCTTTCTCGGTCCTGCAGAGCCCCGGCGAGGATCTCAGAGGCCGACGCAGATCCTTCATTTACTAATGTTACTATTGGTAGTCCGGAGAGCATGTCGCCTGGACGCGCCTCGTACCTTTTTTGTGATTCTTGCAGGCGGCCCAAGGTGTAGACAATCAATCCCTTGTCTATGAAGGTGTCCGCTACGTCTACAGAAGCTCTTAGAATCCCTCCCGGATTATTTCTCAAATCTATTATGAGCCCGTTAAGGTCTCCTGAATCTTTAAGTTTTATTATGGCTTCACGAACTTCCTGAGCTGTCCCGGCCTGAAATTGTGCGATCCTTAAGTAGCCAAAACCTTCCTCCAGATATCTTTGACCAACACTCGAAACCTTGACCAATTGGCGCGTTAAGCTTAGCTCGATAATTTCAGCAGTTCTTTTTTTTAAGATTGTTATGGAGATTTTTGTCTCGGGATCGCCCCGCATTATTTTAACAGCGTCACTTATCGACATTCCTTTCACAGAGGTGCCGTCTAGGTTTGTAATCAAATCGCCGCTCTCTATTCCTGCTCGAGAAGCTGGTGTGTCGTCTATCGGAGAGACAACTTTTATAAAATTCTGTTCCTTGATTATTTCTATACCAAGACCACCATAATTTCCTGTAGTTGATTCTTCGAAATCTTTGATAGCTTCTTTGTCAAGATATGCGCTGTGAGGATCAAGCTCCGAAAGCATTCCCTTTATGGCGAAAATAAGGAGATCTTGGTCAGTAATTTCATCCACGTAGGATGACCGAATTCGTTTGAACGACTCGGCAAAAACCCTCAGATCTTCGAGCGGAAGCACTGCCTTAGGATTTTCTTTGTTGGCAATCTTCTGAGATGCATTATCTTTTTCTCCAGTAAATTGTGGNTCCTCCTCGGCATTCCCANTAAGACAGAAAAGTGAAATCACTGATAACAAAAATTTTTTTTTCATAGTTAGCTCTTTAATTTCGATTCGAGCCGCGGGTTGTTTTTTACTGCAAACCAATCTATCGGATTGCTTGCTTCACCTTGCACTCTTATTTCTAAATAGACTCCTGTCTCTTGCTGCCCTCCAGAATTTCCAGTGGTAGCGATGTGTTCATCCAAACTTACAATGTCTCCTTTATTTTTTTTGAGTGTCTCATTGTGAGCGTAGAGACTCATAAAACCGTCGTCNTGCTTGATGATAATTAAAAGCCCTAACCCTCTNAACCAATCAGAAAAAATAACTGTGCCTGGATAAATGGATTTTACGGGAGATCCTCTCTTTGCTTGTATGAAAAGCCCTTGCCATTTTAGTGCGCCAACTCCTCTGGTCTCTCCAAACTTATGTAGAATTTTCCCTTCAACAGGCAAGTTTAGCTTTCCCCTCATTTTTGAGAAAGCCTCTGTCTCCAAGTTTTTCTCAATTTTAANATNNCGATCTCGTAATTCCGTCAAGAAGGCAATTAGTGTCTCTTTGTCTTCTTCTATCTCTTCAATTTTNCGNCGAGTCTTTTCGATTTCTAACTGGAATTGACGAACAATTCCTTTTTTCTTCTCTCTTTTTGTTTGCAAAGAAGCTTGCTCTAAAACAAGTTGTTTTGTGTCAGTTTCGATTTCACTAAGATGTTCTTGAAGTTCTTTCTCAATCCTTTCAATTTGACTAATTCTTTTTTTTAATTCGCTTAATTGCTCCAATCTAGCATTATTCAGGGATTGAAAGTAACTGTTCATTCGAGAAAGTTCCGAGAGTGACTCTTGGCTCAATAAGAATTTGAGGTAATCAAAATTTCCTCTCTGATATTCAAGTCGTATTTGCCTGGTAACTATTGCCGCTTGGAGGTCCCTCTCCTCAAACAAGATCTTTTTCTGTTTCTCAAGGAGTGTAATTTTTCTCTTGTTATTTTTTATCGAATTTTTGTGCTTTTCGATATTATTGATCACGATGTTAAGTTCTTTTTCTGAAGATCGAAGCAGTCTTTCAGCCTCACCGCTTCTTTTATCAGTTCTTTCAAGGAAGTTACTATAGCTCAGTAGCTGCTGGTTGAGTCTATCCAATTTTCTTTCAATTTTTTCACTCTTCGGTTCCGCATTAGCGTTCGAGAAAAAAATACCAATAACAAAAAAATAGGCCGCGACGCCCATTACACTTATCCCTTTTTTAACCGCCTGTTTTCTCACCATTTCTAGGTTTTCTNTTTGCAAAAAAAATTAAGCAAATTCTTTATGTGGAACTCCTTTAACTGCGACTGCCTATAGCGCGCATTTTATCCGATTTGTGTATACTTGTAGATATTTCAGCCAGGTGTGTTAACGAAATTGTTAGGTCAAATATTAGAATTTGTCGGTAATCATCCATTTTTATCTTGTACTTTTTTATTTTTAGCGATCGCATTTTTTATCAACGAGAGCAGACAAGGAGGCGCTAAAGTCTCAACCTCAGAGTTAGTCGGATTAGTGAATAGGAAAGATGCCTCGGTGCTTGATTTAAGAGAGCTAAAAGACTACAACCTCGGGCACATTGCTGGATCAAAAAGCTTCCCTGCTTCCTCATTTGACGCTCGGGTAGGAGAACTTGCAGGGTTGAAGAAAAAAACATTGGTTCTAGTGTGCAAGATGGGTCAGCACTCTGGCCCATTAGGGAAAAAATTAAAGGCTTTGGGTTTCGAAGATATCAGAAGATTGGCAGGTGGAATGGCTGAGTGGAGTGCGAGCAATCTTCCTCTCGTGAAAAAGTGAACAATCTGGTCAGTAATCTTTGCACTAGGTGTTTATAGTTCACCTCAGAAGTAGAAAGCATATGGAGAAAATATTTGGAAACAAAACATGNTGCGTTTAACTTAGAGAAGACTTATCTAAAAGATTTGTCTTTTGAATCCCCCTTTGCTGGCCATGCTGCCCCCTTGGGNAATTCATCAAGATTTGACGCCGATTTCCAATCCAATGTAACAAGTATTGGAGAAAATCGTTACGAAATTTGTTTGACGCTTACNGGAAAAGGAATTAATTCAGAGACCGAAAACGTGATTTACCTTATTGAAATGGTTCAAGCAGGGGTTTTCGTAAAAGAGGGCGAGATAGATGAGGATCTCCTGAGAAAAATTAGTCTAACTGATTGTCTCGCGATTCTTTTCCCGTACNTGAGAGAGGCCGTTGATTCGATTCTGGTAAAAAGTGGATTCCCTCCCTTGGTTATCAATAATATTGATTTCAAATCAAGTTACATGGAAGCGTTAGAAGTCCAAGATAAGGGTGAAACATAGAATTCTGTTTCACCTGAAGTTAAGTTGTTTCCATGCTTCGTAAACAATCACGGATGCAGCGTTAGCCAAGTTGAGACTTCTTGAGTTTTCTTTCATGGGTATCCTGATCGTTCTATCGGTCGCCAAGTTATCAAGAACGGTATTCGGGAGCCCCCTCGTTTCTGGACCAAATAACAGTATGTCCTCCCGCTGAAAAACTACATCTGAGTAAGTCGTTTGGCCTTTTGTGGTTATTCCGAACACCCTTCTGTCATTGGCGTAATTTAGAAGACTTTTTAGGCTGTTCCAGATTCGGATATTTGCAAATTCGCGGTAGTCTAAGCCGGCTCTGCGAAGTTTTTTATTGTCTAAGTCAAATCCCAGTGGCTTGATGAGGTGAAGTGTGCACCCTGTGTTAGCACATAGTCTAATTATGTTGCCTGTGTTTGGCGGTATTTCTGGCTCATATAACGCTATATTAAACATGCTGTCTTTTAGAGGAGATGTTCCTCAATTAGTCCGAGTTCAGCGATTTTTCTGGTAAGAGTGTTCCTCCCCCAACCTAACAAAAGAGAGGCCTCGCGTTTTCTACCGCCAGTCTGCTTCAGAGCCGAGAGAATCATTATTTTCTCAAACTTTGGAACCGCTTCTAGTAAGATTCCTGAGTCCTCCAACTTTTTGTTGGCTAGTTTTTTTGAAGCCCAAGATCGTAAGGCTTTTTCCCAATCAGAACCGACGTTGTTATTTTTTTCCTTTATTTCCAAGAGCTCTGGAGGAAGGTCCTCGATCTTAACATCTTTAGAGGGAGCCATTACCGATATCCATCGGCAAGTGTTTTCCAGCTGACGGACATTCCCGGGCCATGGGAGGTTGCATAAGAACTCTAGTGTGTCGGAATTAAGTCTTTTGATCTCTTCACCCATTTCCTTCGATGCTTTTGTTAAAAAATGTTCCGCAAGAAACGGGATGTCTTCCTTCCGCTCTGCCAGTGTTGGAATGTGTATTCGGATAACGTTTAGTCTATGAAATAGGTCCTCCCGGAACTTCTTCTCTCTTACTAGAGCTTCGAGGTCTTGATGAGTTGCTGCGATGATTCTGACGTTCGCTTTAATTGGTTCAAGTCCTCCTACCCTATAGAACTCACCGTCTGAAAGGACTCTAAGCAGACGTGTTTGTGTTTCTTGTGGCATGTCTCCAATCTCATCTAAAAAGAGAGTGCCTCCCTCAGCCTGCTCGAATCGACCTTGTCTAAGCTGACTTGCCCCTGTGAAAGCACCTCTCTCATGGCCAAATAGCTCCGACTCAATAAGATCTTTAGGAATGGCCGCCATGTTGAGAGGAATAAAGGTACCTGTGTTTCTCGCGCTATGCTTGTGCAGAGCATGCGCAACTCTCTCTTTACCTGTCCCTGATTGCCCATTTATTAGTACGCTGACATTCGATTTCGATAATCTTCCGATTGCTCGAAAAACCTCTTGCATCGCTGGCGCTTTGCCTATAATTTCTAAAGTCTCAGATTTTTGGGAATAATGTTTGTCTTCTGTCCTTTGACTGCTTTGCTCCAACGCTCTATCAACTACAGCGATCGCTTCATCTACCTCGAAGGGTTTTGGAAGATATTCAAATGCGCCTTTTTGAATTGAGGTAACAGCGCTATCAAGATCCGAATGAGCAGTCATTACTATCACTGGAATATCCGGTCGTGTTGCTTTCACTTTCTCAAGAAGCTCTAAACCTGTAGTGCCAGGCATCCTGATATCAGTGATAACAACATCTGGGTTTGAGTTGGTTAGCTGGTTCAGGGCTTGATCTGCCGAATCGAAAGAGCTGACCGTCCATCCATTCTGGGTAAGAGCTTTTTCAAGAACCCAACGGATATTCCTTTCGTCATCTATAACCCATGCCTGGTTTCCCGCGCTCATGACTTATGCTCCAATGGTAAAAAGACCTTAAATATCGTTTCCCCTGGAATGGACTCAAATTCTATTATCCCTCCGTGCTGACCAACTATAGATTGGGCAAAGGTTAGTCCCAGGCCAGTGCCGCCAACTCTTTTCGATATCATCGGATAAAACAGGTGTTCTCTAATTTCATTTGGGATTCCTGGCCCGTTATCTGAAATGTCAACCCTAATGACAAACCGGTGTCTCTCTCCGCTAATTGTAAATTGCCTTTCCACACGAGTTTTAAATTTAATCTCGCCCGAATTTTTATTATCCAAAGCTTGCAATGCATTTTTCGCTATATTTAACATCGCTTGAACCAAAAGTTCGTGATCGATTTCTATTTCGGGAAGGCTCGGGTCGTAATCTCTTGCTATTGAACAGTTCGCTGATTCCATCTCCAAAAGTTTTGCCACTCGTTCAATTATCTCGTGAATGGATTTTTTGCTTTTAACAGGCAATGTGTTTGGACCGAGCATTCTATCCACCAGCCCAGTAAGCCTGTCGGTTTCTTCGATGATAATGCTTGTATATTCTTTTAGCGTTGGCCCTAGCAACTCTTTTGCCAAAAGTTGGGCAGACCCTTTTATACCACCGAGCGGATTCTTGATTTCGTGGGCTAGCCCTTTTACCACCTGTTTAGTAACACCGTGATGCTCTTTGATTGCCGCATCTCGATCTATTCTAAGGTATCTATCGATTGAGATAAGTTCAATTAAAATTTCCGCTTGATCGAGAAGAGGCGTTATTGTCGCGTCAACTGTTATTACAGTTCCGTTGTTCGTTATAAGGCCGATTTGTCTCGCAGTAAGTGGTCGCTCAAGAGAACGAGCCTCCCTTATACGATTGAGAAAACCGTCTTCGGAGCTGATCATTTTCGCTATCGATTCCCCTCGCATTTTTGCTGACGACTCCATTAAAAGGGTTTCCGCCGCTTGATTGGAGAAGACAATTTCTAGATTCTGGTTTAGCAGAATGATTGCCGTGCTTAAGTTCTCTATTACACTCTCATTCATTGGTTTATTTACTAGATGTTCTTTCGCGACAAGCATAGCGCTCAACTTTCAAATTTAACTTTCTTGAATGCAATATACGCACCAGTTTTGTTATATCGCTAGCTTAAGTTAGAATTGCGGTTAAATCGGCCCTGAGATGCTATCGTTACTTACTTTTCTATCAAGATAGCGCACTATTATAGTGCAGAAATTTTAGTAAACCTAGAGTTTCTTTCTCGTTACAAAATTACTCAATAAATCAGTAATCTAGAGAGCATTTTCAATAATTAAACGCTTTATTTTGGTGCATTTTGGAATTTGAACGACTCCGAGCTACTCGAGGAGAAAATTCTCCTCGAGTAATCGTCTGATCTAAAATGAATAGCCCAGCATTAGGTACCATTGTCTTCCCCTATCAAAAGCTTCACCATCGCTGCCAAAGTTAACTTGGTAATCTCCAAAAATGCTATATTCTTCATCATTTATATTGTCGATACCGAGACTTACACTGAGACCTGCTTCATTGTCCTGCCACCGTGCACTTATATTTATAACCGAGTAAGGAGCTTGATAGAGAGGATCTGCCCAAGCCGGTGCGAAAGGCAGACCACTGGCGTTTGTATAAAAACCAGATCTCCAAGACCAATCCAAGCGAGGTGTAATATCTCCACCGAAGAGCGCNAAAGATCGNCTTATTGATATNTGGGANTTCCAATCAGANATAAATACAAAAGGTTGGTCTATTGAGAGACCNGCNGTNACCGCTCCNGGAGTTANNGAATCATAACCTGAATTTGTATAGCCAAGNGCCAGATCAANGAAAAANTCATTNGGTGCNGCGTAAGCTAGTTCCAACTCAAAACCCTCAATAGTNGCCTCTCCNGCATTCGCCGTGTAAGGNCCAACTCTACTTGGTTCAGCAATCAACAATTGAAGGTCAGAATAGTCGGTCGTAAAAATCGACAAATTAGCTCTTAATGNATTATCTAAAAGCTCCGTCTTCGCNCCAATCTCNTAGGACTTTACGTATTCTGGATCAAANGTAGGGAGACTNGGCTCGGGCGGAAAGATTCGCTGNGTGTACCCGCCCACTTTAAATCCCTCGCTNTAAGTCGCATAAACCATTACATCTTCCTGCAATTTATAGGTGATATTGAACATTGGGGTGGTTTCAGAGATTGAGTTGTTGACCGTTTTTAACGGCACNACCCGATCGCCTATCTCGCAGGTTTTAAGTGAGGCGTCGCTATTAAAACATGGGAAAGGAAGCCCGCCCAAAGGCATCTCTTGAATAAACTGGTCTGGTAAATAGTCTCTATCCTCTTTCGTATATCGCAACCCAACGGTCATTGAAAAAATCTCGCTCGGTCGAAATGTTATTTGCGCAAAAGCTGCCTCGCTCTGATAATCAAAGTAACCACCGCTCTGAATAGAAACGGTAGTAAAGTCGACAGGGTTTATATTCTCGCCGTCTTCATCAAATACATATAGTCCGACTAACCACTCAAGTTTATCGCTCAATGAGGTTCCTGAAATCTGGAGCTCAACCGACGTCTGGTCCTGTTCAAACGTATCGAAATAATGGGTTATGGGGTTTATCACTACTGGCAAACCTTGTACAGCAGGTTGCCCATCCGCTTGCGGATATCCATCTCTGTCTCTCGCGAATTCCCCATCTAGTAATCGATGCCCGGTAATAAGTTTTGCGGTGAATTTTTCTAATTCCCAAGTAAGAGTCAAGGAAACCGCTTTATTTTCCATTTCTGAGTAGTTGGGTCCCGTCCCTAAATTTGTGTTATTACCTGTTACAGCATTGGCTGAGGTGAAACACGCTTCCGGCGCGTTAGGAAGCGTACAGACAATTGGGTTGGGACCGCCAAAATCCGGATTAAACCCTGCGAACAGATTATGGATGAAAGGAAAGTTTCCACCAGGGGCTGCATTTAAACTGTCCGGGAAGCCGTCTACCCGCGTAATTAGGATTGGCGGTCCGTTGGTGTAGTCATCATAAAAATCAAACGACAGGTCTGCACTAAAATTATCTGAAGGAAGCCACCGAAGCGCTAGGCGAGCTGTTTTCGTGTCTTGGTTTCCTAAATCTTTGTTGTCGGCAGGTCGGATCACATACCCATCCTGCTCGAGACTCGATACACTGCCCCGGAGAAATAAATCATCAGAAATTGGCAGGTTAATCATTCCGCGAAAATTACGTCTTTCGTCGGTTCCAACTTTTACATCAAATTTCCCTGATAGTTCTTCGCTAGGCTTAGAAGTTTTTATACTTATTGCTCCACCGACAGTATTCTTTCCAAACAGCGTTCCNTGTGGGCCTCTCAGAATTTCTACTTGCTCGATATCTATCATGTCGAATACTGCGCCAGCCGATCTTCCTAAATATACGTCGTCGATGTATATGCCGACACCAGGATCGATCGTCGGGATAAAATCACGCTGGCCGATGCCTCGAATATAGACGGCAGCATTATTCCCAGCGCCGCTAAAGGCTGGGGTATTTTGAAACACCAGATTTGGTGTAATGTCTTGAAGTTTTGTAATTCTTGACAGGCCCATGTCCTCTAATCTGTCTCCTGACAGAGCGGTTACAGAAATGGGGGTATCTTGTAGTGATTCAGTTTTTTTTCGAGCGGTGACGACGACTTCTTCCAGGTCAGCTACAACCGTTTGGCTCATGAGAAAAGACGTAAACAGCAGTAAGAAAAACAAATANTTCCGGTGAAGATGTCGGACATACCAAGATATAGATGACAGAATCGACCTCTCATCTTTATTTCCGTTAAAATGCAAAGTTGCCATAGCTTTTTACCTTAAGTTAAAATTTTTTTTGCTACTGAGTTTGGGTGAACTCTTACTCAAACACAGAGCGTAGCTTGATTTNATAAACCGCTAATGCTGCTAGGATTAGAGGAATCGAGAAGATAACAAAAATTTGATCGGTGCTGTACCCTGAATTTANGATTANNCCGCCCGCCAAAGGNGCAANAATNGCNCCCANTCGTCCGATTCCTATTGCAAGNCCAACCCCAGANACTCNTANGTTGGCGGGGTAAACTGATGGAGCNATNNTATAAAGTCCGATCATCGCTCCAATCAAGAAAAAACCCATTACGCCAGAAACTAGCATCAAAGAAACTAGGCTTAATTCAACGAGTCCNTAGAAGAACATTGCTGCGATTCCGCACGCAAAAAACACGCTCGTCAGGGACGTAACTCGGAACTTGAAACCTAGCAGTCCTAAACTGATGGCCCCGACTAATCCGCCTGCTTGGAGGTATACCCCTGCAGATATACCTTGACCAGTAGTGAGCCCCGCATCAACCAGTAACTTTGGCGTCCAACTGACCACAAAGTAAAATGAAAACATCAAAAGAAAATAGCAGGTCCATAAATACAAAGTATTTGCTCTGANGTCCGCTGAAAAAAGTGAGATCCACGCTACTTTCTTTTCGTCTTTTTTGGTCGTGGATAAAAACTCGGAAGTGNCTATTTTAAGTTTTGTCAAGATTTGCTGAATCTTCAATTTGTCCTCTTGATTTCTTCGAAATAGCAAAAAGTCCAATGACTCCGGCAATTTCCAAAAGACGAATGGCAACATAATTAAGGATAATGAGCCTCCAAATACAAAAAGAGAACGCCAGCCAAAACTATTGATTAGATAAACAGATACGATTCCCCCTAATAGGGCTCCCAGCGGATAGCCCGACTGAAGAAATCCAATACACAATCCTCTTGAAGATTCGTTTGAGTATTCTGAAACAAGTGTTGTAAGGGTCGCTAGCATCCCTCCAATTCCGATACCGGTAACGAGCCGAAATGCTAACAACTGTTCCTGGCTTTGCGAATAAGCGGATGCAAACATACCCGCGGTAACTATTACAAGACAGATATTTACGAGTTTTCTTCTTCCAAGTTTATCGGCGAGCGCGCCTAAGGAGATCGATCCGATTGCCATTCCAAAAAGTCCAGCGCTCAGCAAAATACCTAGTTGGTACGGAGTTAGTGCCCACTCCGATGAGACTGATGCAGCTGCAAATGACATGACAAGTACATCAAACCCATCAAGCATGTTGATCAGAGTACAAATAAACACAGTTTGGATCTGAAATAGCGACATCCTCCGTGAATTTATTTCCTCTCGAATATAAGAATTTTCTTTTGCCATAAAAGTTTTCTAGCAGATTTTTTTGTTATCCGGTTTAGCTAGCGTAGAATTGCGAAGTTTAGCACTTTCGAATGGATTATTTGAATTGGGAGGTATGTTTATGATCGAGCCGTTTAATGCTGTGGGCTTGGTTCCCACTGTATGGGGCGTAAGAAACCGCAAAGAAATAGGAAAGAATATTGAGCATCTAGCGTCCATGGCCAAAGCGTCTTTGTGGCTATCCTCCTTAGATTTGCCNGTCAAGTTAATTGCTCTCCCAGAGGGNGCNCTTCAGGGATTTAATGATGAGGTAATGGATGCTGANCATGTCACATTTGCTCGTGAATGTGCTATNGATATTCCTGGGCCTGAGGTAGAGATGATTGCTGANAAAATAGCTAAACCAAATAAAGTCTTTGTGATGGCGCAAGCCAAGGCTAGGCATGAGGAGATTGCTGACCGCTTTTTTAATGTTGGTTTTATTATGAATCCAGAGGGCGAAGTTATTCTTAAGCACTACAAAGTTGCACCGCTCTATCCTGTTGAGCACTCAGTTTGTCCTCACGATATTTATGACTGGTGGATAGAGCGCTACGGTAATTCNTTNGATACTTTCTGGCCTGTGGTNGATACNGAGATTGGGAGAATGGGGATTATGATGGCNAACGAGGGCTCTTATCCAGANAATGCNCGGGCGCTTGCNATGAACGGTGCAGAGTTGATATACCGTGCATCTATCCCACACCCTGCCGCTTCGAATGATTATTTTGAGATTTCGACGCGAGCTCGTGCCTTGGACAACAATCTCTATGTTATTGCGCCCAATATGGGCACATATTATTTGACCCAAGAAGATCATACGCCGATAGATACGTTTGGGGGGCAATCGATGATAGTGGATTACAGAGGCCAGATAGTTGGCAAGCAGAAATATGGTGGTGTCTCTACTAGCGTTTGTGGACCCATAAATATTGAGGCGTTGAGATATCATAGGGAGAACTCTCTTTGGACAAATTGGATGAAAGATCTTCGAACGGAGATGTNTCAGAAGGTTTATGAAGAACCAATNTATCCAAAGAATCTNTATCTTGATCGGGAACCAATGAAGCATGAGGAATACGAAAAAGAAGTTATAAAAAGACAAGTCAAATTGATGCAAGATCGCGATATTTGGAAAAAATCAAATTTCCGAAAAAAATAATGCACAGGAGACCTAAAAAAACATGAAGCAGACAGAATTGTGGATTGGAGGCAAATTCGTTGNCCCAAGTAGCGGTAATTACTTTGATGATATAAACCCGTCAGATCAAAAAGCGCTTGCGAGAGTTGCTAAGGGAACTTCATCCGATATAGGGAATGCAGTTCAAGCTGCTAAAGATGCTTATCAGGTCTTCAAAGATTCCCAGACAAAAGAAAGAGAAAAGATCTTATGCGACGCTGCGTCAATTGTAGAGCGAGATAGAGACGAATATCTTAATTTATTGATCGACGAGGTCGGATCTCCCATCATGAAAGCTTCTTTTGAGGTGGATTACTGTATAAATGCACTTCGCGCCGCTGCAGGAGTGCCAAGAAGATTGACTGGTGAGACGATGCCTTTAGATAGGCCAGGCGCTTTTGGTCTTTCAATAAGAGAACCGGTCGGGGTCATAGCCTGCATCACCCCTTTCAATGTCCCGCTGTTAAAAAACGTTAAACAAATAGCTATGGTTGTAGCAACTGGGAATACTTCCGTGCTCTTGCCATCTGAATTTGCTACACAGGTCACGGTAAAGTTTGCCGAAACTCTGCATGAAGCGGGACTACCGCCGGGGGTGTTTAATTTTGTCACTGGTGACCCCTTCGAAATAGGAGATACGCTTACAGGCCACCCAGATATCTCTGCAATAAATTTTTGTGGTTCTCCTAGAATAGGAAAACATGTGGCTGAGATTGCGGCAAAAGGTTTGAAACCTGTGACTCTTGAGTTAGGGGGCAAAAACCCTCTAATTATTTTAGACGATGCAGATCTCAACAAAGCATTAGATGCGGCTGCGATGGGGATTTTCTTTTTTCAAGGACAGGCGTGTATGGCTTCGAGCCGGATTATTTTGCAAAAGAGAATAGCGAAGGACTTCATTCCAGCTTTTGCAAAGATCGCTAGCGAGATAAAAGTTGGAGATTTGTCTGATCCAGAAACAGCGATCGGCCCCATAATTAGTGACAAGCAGGTTGAGAGAGTCAAATTTCATATTAGTGACGCTATTTCTAAAGGTGCAAATGTGGTTCATGGGGGTATGGATTGGGTGGGTAACTGCTGCCCTCCTACCATCTTATCGGATGTTTCTGAGGGCATGAGTGTTTTCAGGGAGGAAACTTTTGGTCCAGTAACCTCTATCTATACCGTTAATGATCTCGATGAAGCAATCAAGGTCGCTAACGATACTCAATATGGGCTTAGTTGCTCTATTTTTACATCTAATATTTCCTCAGCGATGAAAGTTGCTAAATCCTCGGGCGCGGGCATGGTCCACATTAACGCTATGTCTATCCAAGACGAACCTCATGTTCCTTTTGGAGGTAATGGATTGAGTGGGTTTGGCAGAGAAGGAACGACTGCTGATCTAGAAATCATGACCAGATGGAAATGGATCACAATGCAGATTGACTAGTCCGTAGATGAAAACTCAAAAAAAGGTAATTAATGAACTCCTCTCAATTAAGAAATGTAGCAATCGTTGCCCACGTTGACCACGGGAAAACGACCCTCATTGATAAACTTTTAGCTCAAACTGGATTTCTTTTAAGGGGCGAAAAGAATGTAGAAAGGGTTATGGACTCAGGCGATCTCGAAAGAGAGCGTGGAATAACCATTGTGTCGAAGAACGCCGCGCTTAACTGGGGAGACTTTAGGATTAATATTGTAGACACTCCGGGGCATTCCGATTTTGGAGGGGAAGTTGAACGCATTCTATCCATGGTGGATTCGGTTTTGCTATTGGTTGATGCAGTCGAGGGCCCTATGCCTCAGACGAGATATGTTACAAGCAAGGCATTTGAAAATGGGCTTCGGCCGATCGTTATGGTAAACAAGATTGATAGAGATGCCTCCAGACCTGATTGGGTGGTAGATCAAGTTTTCGAGTTGTTTGATCAACTCGGGGCAACTGAAGAGCAATTAGATTTTCCGGTAGTTTATGGTTCAGCTATAAAAGGGATTGCTGGCCCTGATCCCGACGAGCTGCATGCTGATCTGACCTATCTACTTGATGTAATAGTTAACCACGTCCCCGCTCCCGAGGTTTCACTTGACGGATCGCTGCAAATGCAAATCACTTCATTGGCCTATGACCAATACGTCGGTGTCATTGGTGTAGGCAGAGTAAAAAGAGGCGTTATAAATTCTGGAGAAACGATATGTGCGGTATCTGGTGAGGGTCAACAAAAAAGGGGAAAAATCTTACAGGTCATGAACTATGCTGGCCTAGAACGAACTCCAGTAAAATCTGCACAAGCGGGTGATATCGTTTGTATTAGCGGGCTCGACGAGATCAAGATATCGGATACTATTTGTTCGGTAGAAAAACCCGATCCGCTTCCTGTTCTTCGAGTAGACGAACCTACTATTTCTATGATTTTTCAAGTTAACACCTCACCTTTCGCGGGCAGGGATGGTGACTACATTACTAGTCGTCAGATTAGAGAAAGACTTTTTCAA
>PARM01000040.1 GCA_002711495.1 Gammaproteobacteria bacterium | reverse complement strand
ATTCTCTGGTCAACCCAAAGATATTCATATGCCGAGCAAGAGGTTCCTGAACTCCAGCCACAGGATATCTCCGATCCCCGAAAAGCTGGCAACGTATTTTCATTCTCCGGGTGTGTTGTTGGTTCATTTCAGAGTTCGAAGGGGATGGTCAGGTTAACCCTGCGCAACACCTTGAGCGAGATGAACATTGATGCAGTGGTTTGGCCAAGCGCGGGCAAGTTCCCAAAGAGACCCGGCTGGGGTGACCAAGTTTCAGTCCATGGTCATCTTGGAGAGTACAAGGGAAAACCTCAAATTATTCCAGTAGCAGTGGAGCAGGTTAAGGTGATCGGTCAATGTGAGCCAAAGACACTGCATCTGGGCGAGGCGTCTGAAATGTTGGGACAGAAAGGGACTTTCGGGCCGGTTCAGCTTTTAAACGTCGAAAGATTCACAAGCAAAAAAGGCAAGCAGCACCTAAAGGCAATTTTTCGTCAGGACTCCGCGTTCGTCGAAGGAATTATTTATCAAGGTTCTTGGAAGGAGTCAGATTTTGAAAAGTTAAAATCAAAGCCCCGTTTGCGGATTGACGCAAAAGTCGGAACATTCAGGAATAAAATTTCCCTCACAGTTAAAAGTTACGATTTTATAGAAGGCTAGTAGATGGAGATTATGTCGGTCATTGCCGGCGTGTTATTTGGAATCCTTACTGGCCTGGTTCCTGGGATTCACGTCAACACAATCACGGCACTGCTTTTGGTTAGCAGTGCGGGCCTTGCAGGGCTCGGGGTCGATTACCAGGCGCTGCTTTTCTTCACCTGCTCGCTCGCTATCTCACACACCTTTTTTGATGTTATTCCAGGTCTGTTTCTTGGGGTTCCTGGTGACGAAGCCTTCACGCTCCTTCCTGGTCACCGACTGGTTAGGCGCGGGGAGGGTCTGCTTGCAGTTAGGTTGTCGGTTATGGGAAGTCTCGCAGGACTAGGGCTAGGCATTTCACTCGCATCGTTATTTGTAGGGGCTCAAGTGCTCTTAAATATTTCCCTCAACCAGGTGAATGAGTGGCTGACGGAATGGATGTTTTGGATACTTGTCCCGGTTTCGATGGTTCTAATTGCTAGCGATAGAAATATCTTCACCTCAGCAATTGTGTTTTTCGTGAGCGGTGGGCTTGGCATCGCTGTCTTCGGGTCGCCCCTTATTGAGGGCGGTAGCAGCTCGCCAATCGGTGCCTTTTTTCCTAGCCTAGCGGGCTTGTTTGGGGTGGCGGGCCTTGCGTACGCCATTTACACTACTTCGGACCAGACCGCGCCGATTGACTTATCCAATCAAGGGGCCACAGACAAAAAGATGATCGCAGGCTCCTCCACAAGGGGTGGTCTAGCTGGGTTTGTTGTGGGAATTTTGCCCGGGCTCGGGGCCGCCAACGCTGCGACGCTTCTGCTTCTAATCGAGGAGAGGCTAGGCAAAAAAAAAGGTAGAGACGAGGAGGATAAATCCTACCTAGTTACTACCTCGTCGTTAAACACCTCCGAAGCTTTATTTTCTATCGCTGCGCTCTATCTAATCGAGAAAAATAGGAGCGGTGCATCTGTCGCGGTAGACAAAATTCTTGGTGGCGAGGTTGGTACTTCTGACCTCGTCAGCATCTTAGCTTCGATGCTTATTGCTGGACTGCTTTCCGGAGGAGTAATGTGGTTATCGGGTCGTAGACTTGCGGAAATGATTAATCGCTTAAATGTCACGGGGCTGAACTGGTCCGTGATTGTCTTTTTATTTGTGCTCACCTATCTGTTCCTCGGGCTGGGCGGTGTGACAGTCCTTGTCGCCGCCTCGTTGGTCGGGCTTCTCCCGATGGCTCTTGGTGCCAGACGTGCGCAACTGATGGGCTTCTTTCTCGTGCCGGTACTCTTGTATTACTCTGGGCATCAAGCGGAGATAGTTGAGTTTCTGTCAATTGAAGCGAGATTAAATGAGTCCTCCTCTTTAATCACCCTGAATCAAATTATGCTTAGCACTCTATGTGCAATATTTTTTGGGTCGATCGTTTATTTGTATGTAGCAAAGAATCAGTTGAAGTTTATCGGTGGAATCGGAGTTGGGATTTGCCTCGCAACGATAAGTGTTTTAATGGCATTACTCACGATCACGGGAAGGTCTTTCCCAGGGAGCGATGTCCCTCCGAAATTGATTGATAGTGCTCCAAAGCTCATAGAGGGCAGGATAGTGAGGGTGGTGGATGGGGACACCCTCTATATCGATTCCTTTGGGCGACGGCATAGGATAAGACTGCACGGTATTGATGCTCCGGAGTTCGAAAAAATTGGGAAATACGATCGGCAACCCTATGCAGAGGAGTCTAAAGAGTGGTTGGAAAGCCAACTAGCGCGATCAAACATTGAATGGGAATCGGTTGGGGTTGATCCGTTCGGTCGGGTGCTTGCGGTTGTTTACAAAGATAAAAGATCAGTCAATCTCGATTTGGTGAGCAACGGATACGCTTGGGTTTTCCCGGGGACAACAAGAAATCTCAAAGCCTTGAAGGTCGCGGAGGATGAAGCAGTAAAGTCTAAGTTGGGGTTGTGGGCAGCTAAGAATACACCGAAAAAGCCTTGGGATTGGAGAGAAAACGGAGATTAAAGCTTTCGGCGTTCCTAAGTTGATCGACTTCGCCTGAAACATTTTTACTTACTTCTTGGCGATCGTCGTAAATGTCCGAGAGCTCAATGGTACGCCGGTCTTCATTTTTAAACATGATCCTTTTCACCACTGGCAGCAGGTGCCACGTAAGATTTTTTCCATCTTTTAATTGACTCCAATTAACCTGACTCCGCCAAGCCGCGTCGCCGTCTGAAAGCTGATGGTGCAGCAATCGGGTTTGTTGATCGAGCCTCGACCACGAAAAGCCGTCTGAAAAAAAATTGTTTTCGTCTTCACAACCTTTTTTCTTAGGTTTAGGAAATCAGTCAAATGTGCCAAGATCATGCTATTGATTGAGTTTCAGAGAAAAATTTGAATTTTCTTAGGAGTTTAAAAACCGAAGTTTACCGTCGGTCTGCAGGTTTCTTAACCACTATTGCCTTTAGGAATTATTGGCTCGCTTACACCGCGATCATACTCGTGAGCTTTGTGGCCGGCTTTTTATTTGCCTTAATCTTAGATTCGAAGGTCAACACGAAATTGGAGGCTGAATCAGCAGAAGTACTGCGAGTGGCCGATGGGGACAGCATTACTGTAAGGATCGACCAAACTAACTACCGTATCCGGTTAGCTGAGATAGACGCCCCTGAAATGGATCAAGCTTGGGGCAAAGAGTCAAAATCTGCCCTCCAAGAAAAGCTTGGAAACGAAGAAGTCGCTCTTGAAATTATTGACGTAGACCGTTACAGCCGCCTAGTAGCCAGGGTTTTTCTCAATGGCCGTCAAATTAATAGAGAGATGGTAGAAGATGGGCATGCTTGGGTTTATTTAGAGTATTTGAAAGACGAAACGCTTTTAGACCCTGAAGTGAAAGCGAAGAGGAAAAAGCTTGGTCTTTGGGCGTCCGAGGCGGCTGTAGCGCCTTGGCAATGGAGAAAGAGAAAACGTTGATAGATAGAAACTCTGGACTGAAACCTAATTGTTAGGCCCCCCTGCGGTTTTCAAATTTTTTTTAAAATCTCTTCAGGTTTTAATCCTTACAACATTTTGATTAGAAAACAGAGCGATTTCGAATAGATGGTTTCAATACCCAGATTACTGATTTTAATTGGCTTCTCCCCAATGGTTGTTTACACCTTTTATTGGTTAGCGTCTCCCTATGAGAACTGTGTTCGAGAGGCGGTAAGAGACGAAGTAAAATATGAAAGCGAGTTCGAGAAAAACTTCTCACAGCTCAGAGATTATTGTAAAAAAAACACTCGTTGGTAAATGGCCTCTCCTTTTTTAGAAAAAGCCCGCCCAAAAGAAACATAAATAACTGGCTCCCAACGCTTTTTAAAACAAAGCTACACCCACCCCAGAAAAACCATTAAAGTTTGATTTAATCCAGATTCACGATGTTTTCGTGCATAATGGGTTTCTTGCTTTTTAAAGTGAGAGAGCGAAGTATCAGGGCAAATTAAGATGAGGCATTTAAAAATAAAGTTTTTTATCGCCTGGACAATCGTCGTTTTCTCCAGCAGCGTTTTATCCGACGGAAATCTTGCCCAATATCCTCCGCTGTCGAGGGATATATCGATCAGAACTGCAATGGACGGAAGCCCCAAGCTCGAGCCGACAGAGATCCAGTTGCAAACCGCTCAATACTATCGCCTAAATATTCACTGCCCAGACGTTAAAGACGATATCAGCGGCTGGCGAATTGAAATGCTAGAGTTGCTGAGGAACTCACATCTTCGACTGGTTACGGTTGGTGACATCGAAATCCATTTGCAAGGTATGAGTTTCAATGCGATCGAGTGCGACGAGGCGGGCTCGGCCCACGTTAGTTTTGTGCCCATAAAACCAGGCCGTTATGAGCTTTACGTCGGGAATGTGCCGAGTGCCTTGGGCAGACCTATAGGGGAAGCAGGAAGACAAGCGAACGGAAAGTTCACCTTAGGCCACTTTTTCGTCCGGTAGCTCTAAGAGGTCTAATCTTTGGCTAGGACCATCTCGCCCTCATGCCTCGTTTAATTATCTTTCGCTAATTTTTTTTGAAAGCTATACTTTGTGCAGATAAAAGTTTGAAAGGGTCACCAATATGCACGACATAATCATTAGAAATGGCACAATTATCGATGGAACAGGTGCAGACCGCTTCGAAGCCGATATCGCTATTGAAAATGGAAAGATTGTCTCTGTGGGAGAGATTGTTGGAGAAGCTCATCAGGAAATTGACGCGAGAGGCAAATTGGTCACACCCGGATGGGTTGACGTTCATACACACTACGACGGACAAGCAACCTGGGACCCGCTGCTAGCTCCCTCCAGTTGGCATGGCGTGACAACAGTAGTTATGGGTAACTGCGGTGTCGGGTTCGCCCCAGTAAAACCTGAAGACAGAAAATTTTTGATAGAGCTTATGGAGGGAGTTGAAGACATCCCTGGCGCTGCCCTCTCTGAGGGAATCAATTGGCAATGGGAAAGTTTTCCTGAATACCTCGATGCGCTGGAATCTTTTCCCCGAGCGATTGATGTGGCCACACAAGTCCCGCATGGAGCTATCAGAGCCTATGTTATGGGAGAGCGATGCAACTCTGACTACGGACCTACCAAAGATGAAGTTGATCAAATGGCTGCGCTAGTAAGGGAGGGTGTGCAAGCAGGCGCTCTTGGGTTCTCCAGTTCAAAAACACTTCTGCACAAAGATGTTCATGGCGAGTACATGCCTGGAACTTTTTCGGGTAACGATGAGATGCTCGCACTAGGGCTGAGCATGAAAGGCCTGCCCAATTCTGTCTTTGAGTTAGTTTCGGATCATCTGGGCGAGGATCAAGAATGGGCGTGGGTAAAGGACTTCCAGAAGCAAACGGGCCTAACGGTGACACTTATTGCCACCACCGCACCTGCTTACGAGAATAATAAAATGTACAATCTTGCGGAGCAGGCTCGTCTAGAGGGTATGGAAGTCAGACCCCAGGCCGCTGGTCGTCCAACCGGCGTGCTGCATGGCTTGCAAAGCAGCTTCCATGCATTTGTCGGGCATCCAACTTGGCGAGACCGTCTTTCTGATCTTGGCCATGAGGACTTGCTCTCTGAGCTACGCGATCCGGCGATAAAAGCAAAGCTTCTGTCGGAAAAGTCAGTAATCAAGGGCGGGCTTATGCAAGACTTGCCTACATTAATGAAGAGTGTGTTCCCTCTCGGAGAAAACCCTAATTACGAGCCTACTATTGAAGAAAGTGTTGCAGGCATCGCAAAAAGCCGCGGTCAGGATGTTATGGAGACAATGTACGATATGCTCATAGCCGGAGAGGGAAGAGAGCTTTTTTATCAGCCCCTGGGTGGGTATCAGAGTTATTCATTGGATTACCAAAAAAAGTTACTCGAGCATCCGAACGTATTATTTGGGCTGAGCGATGGAGGTGCTCATTGCGGCGTGATAGCGGACGCCGGAATGCCCACATTCATAATGACCCATTGGGGAAGAGACAGAACTAGGGGAGAGAAGCTCTCGCTGGAGTACATTGTGAAATCTCTCACCTCCAGCACAGCTGAGGCATTTGGCATGCACGATAGGGGCCGTATAGAGCAAAATAAGATAGCGGATCTGAACATCATTGATTTTGATGCTTTGAGATTGTTCAGACCCGAAGCTGTATTTGACTTGCCTGCTGGTGGTAGGCGTTTGGTCCAGCGAGCGGAGGGTTACGACGTCACTATTAAATCAGGAGAGGTTATTTTCGATAAAGGCTCTCACACTGGTGCTCTTCCGGGAAAGCTGGTTCGACGAAGCGACGAGAACAAGAGCGCGCCGGTTTCATAGAATAGGGCCCGGGACACTTAGAAACAATTTCCGGTTTAAAATACTCGGCTCTGGTTGAGGTTACCCTGATTAGTTTTGGCTTTGTTTAATCTGGTGTAAGCTTCAGCGTCAANTNTACTCAGGCCTCGGTGGATTNGATGAGAGAGATAACGCTTCTAGACGGATCGATAGGTCAAGAACTTGTCCTCCGCTCCAAAAAAAAACCAACTCCTTTATGGTCGACTGAGGTACTACTCGAGAATCCTAAACTGGTGCATGAAATCCATTCTGAGTACTTCCGTGCTGGTGCGACAATTGCGACCACCAACACATATCCCGTACTAAGGGATCGCCTGGAGAAGGTTGGCCTAACTCATAAGCTGGAGGCGCTTTGGAAGAGCGCCATCAAGTCAGCCCTTGAGTCGAGAGATGCTCATGGGAAGGGAAGGGTAGCAGGTTCAGTAGGTCCTCTTGTAGGGTCTTACCGGCCAGAAAGCTGTCCATCCCCGGAGGTCGCTGAAGCGAGTTATGCGGAGATCATTGACGCNTTAGCTCCATCAGTCGATTTGATGTTGCTTGAAACCATGTCATCTGTTTCACAGGCAGAAGGCGCCCTTAGAGCCTCTATTAAAAGCGGACTCCCGGTATGGTTGGCGATGACAGTCGACGATTTTAACGGAAAAGTACTGAGGTCCGGGGAGGATCTGAACGACTTGCGTCCGCTGCTTGAGTCGTTAACCCCAGACGCTTTACTCATAAATTGTTCGCGCCCCGAAGCCGTGACCCAGGCGGTTGAAACCATAAAAAGTTTCGGATTTCCTTTTGGTGCATACGCAAACGGTTTTGACAAGATTTCTAGAGAATTCGTGGAAACAAACCCTACCGTCGATAAGTTAGAACAGAGAAATGACTTGGATGAAAAGAAATACGCTGACTTTGCTATGTCGTGGATTGAAAACGGAGCGAGCATAGTAGGTGGTTGCTGCGAAATAGGGCCCAGCTACATCCATGAGTTGTACAGGAAAATTTCGGCAAGCGGATTCGAGATTGTTTAATAAGAATAAACCCTAAACTACTGAATAAAAACTCTTATTTTTTNAGCTGGTAAGCCGTATGTCTTTTTTAAAAAGAAAAAAGGTCTGGATTCTGAAAGAGTAGTTTTTTTCATTTTCCGCGTTTTTACAAAATTTTNATCATTATTCTGCTTTCGCATATTCCAAATTGTTAGGGCGGTATTAAGAAAAGTTTCTCTAGAGGGTAAAAAAATAAAAAATTGCTGTGCTATGATTAGGCTTCAACAAAAAACAAAAAAGGACATTCATGTACCGTAAGAAAGCCCTCGTGGCTGCTGTTTCCGTTGCTCTAGGTTTATCCGGCCCTGCCTCTGCCGTAATTGAAGAGGTTGTCGTAACTGCCACAAAACGCGAGAGTAGTACGCAAGATATACCCGTCGCCGTCTCCGTTCTGGATGAAAAATCTATGTCAGAATTAGGCGTTACAAACTTTGAAGATTATATGCTCCAGCTTCCCGGGGTTACCGCGGGAGGCAGTGGGCCTGGACAAAACACTATTTATATTAGAGGTGTTGCGTCTTCCACTCCAGCGTTAACGACTTCCGGGGTTGCAGGACTCGCCCCAAACGTAGCTCTGTACCTAGATGAGCAGCCGCTATCTCAGCCAGGGAGAAACCTTGATGTTTACGCTGCTGATCTATCTCGAGTAGAGGTCTTGGCGGGTCCTCAGGGCACTCTTTTTGGAGCCAGCTCTCAGGCAGGAACAGTAAGGCTGATTACTAACAAGCCTGACCCAAATTATTCNGGTGGAAAGATTAAGGTAGGCACCGCTTTCACAAAAGACGGTGACATGAGCAGTAACGTNGAGGCTGTTTTTAACACGCCCGTCAATGACTCTTTGACCATAAGAGGAGTTGTATATCACGATTCTCAGGGTGGTTATGTCGACAATGTGCGCGGGACTCAAAATCTCAGAGAGAGTGGGAGATTCAGAACGGCTGATACTGTTCGGCTGAACGGTCTCGCTGTAGGGTCTCGAGCTGGAATCCAAGCAAACTCTGATTTAAGTGGGGTAACCTTTATAGACGCTGACAATTCCGCTATTGCGGAAGAAAACTTTAATGATGTCACGTACTCCGGGGGGCGCATAACGGGCTCATGGGAGATGGAATCCGGCTGGAAATTTACGCTAGCCCACACCTTCCAAGAAATAGAAGCTGATGGCGTCTTTTTCTCAGATCCGAGCCTGGATGACTATGAGATCCAAAGATATGAGGAAGACGAGCTAGATGAAACGCTCCACAACACAAACTGGACGATCGAAGGAAGACTTGGTGGTCTGGATGTGATTTATACCGGTGCTTATACTGATCGAGAAACTGACCAAATCGTTGATTATACTGACTATATGTTTGTCGGGGATTACCTCCCATACTACGTATGCGACGGTAGCGTGACGTACCCCTCAGGCGCGCCAGCCGGGACCTGTAACTCACCTGCGTTATATGTTGACAGCCTGACTGAGACCGAGATCAGCACTCACGAGTTNAGGTTTGCGACAGATGCTGACAGACGAGTGAGCGCCACGTTTGGCCTTTTCTANAGCGANCTTGAACTGAGAGANCTAAATGATTTTACCTACCCGAGTTCGGCTCTAGCAATTTCGTTTAATGGAACACCNGGNTTTGGACCTAATTTCTCAGCGCAAGGAGCAAACGTTAAGGATCCCGGGCAATGGCCAGCCGGCGTTATATTTAGAAATGATATTCTTAGAAGTGACGAACAGAAAGGTGTTTTTGGTGAAGTAACGTTTAATGTGAGCGATACCTTTGCGATAATTGCTGGCGCCCGTTGGTATGACGTCGAGGTTGACCTTCAGGGCAGCGCCGCCGGTTCGTTTGGGAACTTTGGCGCNACGCAGGACAACAATGCGGGGAATAATCTGGATACACTTTTCAGCTCGCCGAACCCTGATACGGCNAACGCTGACGGAACGATTGCCAAATTGACCCTTAACTGGACACCAACTGATTCCTCGCTTTATTACTTNACCTATTCTGAGGGTTTCAGACCCGGACTACTAAACAGACCAGGGGGGAGATCAAATCCAGCAGGGACATATACCGTCCCATTTGCCATAGATACCGATGATCTCACAAACTTCGAGGTGGGAATAAAAACTGATCTGCTTGACAANACCCTNAGNTTCAACGCATCTCTGTTCTTCTCNGAAATAGAAAGGCTGCAAACGGGGATTTTCGACGCGAGCATCGTTAATTTGTTCTTCTCCGATAACGCCGCGGATGCAGAGGTCAGAGGTTTGGAAGGCGACTTTATCTGGCAGCCTGCATCAAAGGATGGTTTAAGTATTATTGGTGCGTTTTCNATCATTGACTCCGAAATAACGAAGGTTATTACACCTACTAATGACGTTGTCCTTGGAGATGAACTCGCCTACGCGCCTCAATTCCAGTTTAGCCTCAAAGCACGTTATGAGTGGAACACAGACTCNGGCTCAACAGTTCATGTGATGCCACACCTGACCTATTCGGACGAGGCGTTCAGCGACATTATCACGATAAACCGTGCGCAGATCGATGACTGGTTGTTACTTGGATTCACCGCAGGTGTTGAGAAGGACCAGTGGCTAGTAGAGTTTTACGCCGAGAACCTGACGAACGAGAAAGCGAGCATCGCCAATTCGTTTATCTATGACAGAAATCGGGTGACCTATACCCGACCTCTGACAATGGGTTTGAGGCTGTCCTACGATTTTTAAGTGAAAAATTAAAATATTTTTCGTTTGATTTTCGTTGGCTCTGTAGAGAAAACTTTGGGAAAAAGCGGTGGCAGAAGCTTTAGGAGCGATTGAAAAGATTCAGCGGACTATTAGGGCTGGATATTTCAAAAAAGCTCTGGAAATGACTAATTCGGTTGAGGNAGAAAACGCCTCGAAGCCAGAATTACTNTACATGAAAGCTGTCTGCTATCGCTANCTCGGAGANNCTCAGCTTGCACTGGCCACTTTNNAAGGTCTCAAAGCNCTATCTCCGGAGAATGGGCGAGCATACCAAGANGAGGGTCACGCNTATCGTTTGTTAGGTAAAACTCAAGANGCGATTACTGCGTTTGAGCGTGCNACCCAGNACAATCCAGCACTAGAGGCTAGCTTTAAGTCGCAACTAGAACTCTTGGACGAAAAACAGCAACCACAGCGTTTTAAAAGAGTTCGGGAGCAGCTAGAGCACCTGTGCTCTCTCCCAAAGCCCCTTGTAGCAGTCCTAGACCTTTTGGCTCAAGAAAAGATTCTCAAGGCTGAGGAGGTGTGTCGAGAATTTATGCGCAAAAACCCGCGCAACCTTGAGGGAATGCGTCTTCTTGCAGAAATAGGTCTCAAATTTGGTGTTTTAGAGGATGCTGAGTACCTCCTTGAAACCGTTGTGGAGGCTGATCCAATGCACACGGATGCCAGGATTGATTTCATAAAGGTGCTGAGAAAACGTCAAAATTACGAGAAAGCGCTTGGGCAAGCAAAGACACTGCTAAACAAAGATCCAAACAATCTTAGATTCAAATCCGTTTACGCAATTGAATGCATGCAAATGGGAGACTTCGATGAGGCGGTTAGCCGCTTTGATGAAATACTCAGGCACCTTCCCCGAGACCCGATTACCCTGATTTCAAGAGGACATGCCCTAAAAACTCAAGGCAATCCTAATGAGGCGATCACTTCATATCGCAAAGCCATTGAGGCATACCCTCAATGTGGTGAGGCTTTTTATTCCCTCGCGAACCTTAAAACCTACAAATTCTCTAAAAAAGAAATGTCTGCAATGACTTCGCTTCTCAAGCAACCAGATTTGTCTTACATGGATCGAGTATACATTAACTTCGCTTTGGGTAAGGCCCATGAGGACAACAAGAATTACGCTGAATCCTTCGAGTTTTATAAAGCTGGAAACGGCTTAAAGAAGATTCGAAGTCGATATTCCGCGGAAAAAATGTCTGCTGAACTCAACGCGCAAGCGAAAATCTGTAGTCGCGAGTTTTTTGCGAAGCGCTCAGATTTTGGATGCAAAGCGCCAGACCCAATTTTTATCTTGGGTTTGCCCAGAGCCGGTTCAACACTTGTCGAGCAGATCTTGTCAAGCCACAGTAAAATCGATGGAACCATGGAACTGCCAAATATACTCTCGCTGTCCCAGAGATTGCGACGTCTAAAGACCTCTGAAGGTGTATTGGGTTATCCAGCAGTGCTTGAAAAACTCAGCAGCGCCCAAGCCGCCGAGTTCGGGAACAAGTTTATAAAAGATACTCAAATTCATCGTGAGCGAGCTCCCTTTTTTATCGACAAGATGCCTAACAATTTCCGTCACATAGGATTGATAAAGCTTATTCTTCCGAACGCAAAGGTCATTGATGCCCGAAGAAATCCCATGGATTGCTGCTTCAGTGGTTTTAAGCAATTATTCGCAGAGGGCCAAGATTTTACTTATGACCTATCTGACGTTGGAAAATATTACAGCGATTACCTTAAATTGATGAATCATTGGGATTCAGTGCTTCCCGGATTTGTTTTGAGAGTTACCAATGAAGATGTGATCGATGATCTGGAGGGGGAAGTTAGAAGAATGCTCAATTTTTGCGGTCTACCTTTTGAAGAGGCCTGCCTGAATTTTAACAAAACAGAAAGAAACGTCAGAACTCCCAGTTCCGAGCAAGTTCGTAGGCCGGTAAATAGAGATGGACAATCCCAATGGGAGCCTTATTCCGCTTTTTTAGAGCCACTCAAAAAAGCGCTACGCGCGAGCGAATAAAATTGGTGACGGAGGCGCGTAAACGTGAATTTTTTAAAAAAGGGAATATAAAAGCATGAATAAAGCGGTCTTTTTTATTTCTGCTCTTTTAATTATCTGCTTTAGTTTTTATGGCACTGCCTTTAATGAACATGCCTCTAGTTCCTTTCTTTCACTTCAAGGGTTCCTTGTCACTAATTTTGGCTGGTTTTACATGGGCGTAGTTGCACTATTTTTCTTTTTCATTTTATACATAGCGTTTAGCCGTTATGGCTCAGTTCGACTTGGCCCCGACGATTCAAGACCAGATTACAGCTTCTTTACTTGGACCGCGATGCTCTTTAGCGCAGGAATAGGGGTGGGACTAATGTTTTTTGGTGTCGCAGAGCCAATAACTCACTTTGCTAGGCCCCCTGTTGGTGAGGGGGGAACGCCGCAAGCAGCTGAGAAAGCGATGCTAATTACTTATTTTCATTGGGGGCTTCAGGCGTGGGGAACCTACATCCTGGTAGGACTAGCGCTCGCTTATTTCGCCTATCGAAAGGGTTTGCCCCTAACTATTAGCTCCGCGCTCTATCCTCTCATCGGAGAAAAAATTCACGGCGCACTGGGTAATGCCGTAAATATACTGGCAGTCCTAGGCACGATGTTTGGCATAGCGACCTCGCTTGGTCTGGGGGTAATGCAGGTGAATGCCGGTCTTAACTATCTATTCGGACTTGAGGTATCTGGATTAAATCAAGTTTTTCTCATAGGTGCGATTACCTTGACAGCTACTGCGTCTGTGGTGGCCGGCCTTAATTCAGGCATAAAACGGCCGAGTCAAGCAAACGCAATACTTGCCCTATTTCTTCTTTTATTCCTCCTTGTTTCCGGGCCGACAACGTTTCTTCTAAACAGTTTTGTTCAGAATTTGGGCAATTATCTAAGCAATATGGTGCCATTGAGCTTTCAGATGTACGCATACGAATCAACAGACTGGATGGGTGGCTGGACTCTTTTTTATTGGGCCTGGTGGATCTCTTGGTCACCTTTTGTAGGAATGTTTATAGCCAGAATATCGCGTGGGCGGACCATCCGAGAGTTTGTTNTGAGTGTGTTGTTGATGCCTGTGGGATTCACTTTCGTNTGGCTAAGNGTTTTCGGAAATNCNGCNCTTTTTTTAGAGCTCAACGGTTCCGGGGCAGGTATCTCTGAGGCAGTCTTNAACGATATGCCTACGGCCCTTTTTGTCCTTCTTGAAAAACTCCCCTGGACTAGTGTTGTCTCGTTGGTTGCGATCATTTTGATCATTATATTTTTTGTCACGTCTTCCGATTCAGGTTCATTGGTAATTGATATTATTACGTCTGGGGGTNCTGAGAGTGCGCCCGTATGGAGGAGAGTTTTCTGGGCTGTATCGCAGGGGGTTGTAGCCTCAGTGCTTTTATTAGCTGGTGGCTTGTCTGCTCTGCAAACCGCATCGATCTCGAGCGCATTTCCTTTTGCATTTGTAATGCTCTTTATTTGTCTCGGACTTTTAAAAGGCCTCCAACATGAGAGAGACTAGTCTTATAAGGAAGCTTAGTTTCAAAATAAATCGTTTGGCAGCAGTGATTCCTTCTTGTAAGGACGCACTTAAAAATTGTATAAGACTTATTGGAATAAAATGGAAAAAAGCATGACTAAAGGTTTTAGGCCCACTCATTTATTTTGGCTTCTGTTTTTTCTTTTTTTCGGAATTAGGGCGAACTCTGAAACCATACTCGATGAAATAGTAGTCACCGGTTCTTATATTCAAGGCACGGCTGAGGATGCCGCGCTCCCGGTAGATGTAATTTCTCGGAGCGACCTCGAGGAAATCGGAAACCCAACACTAATAGAAATGGTAAGAAACATGGGGGTATCTTCTGGAAACCTCGGTGAAACGAATCAGTTTGATACTCGGGCGGCACAGGGTAACGAGGGCGTGGTCACAGTAAACTTGCGTGGGCTCGGATCAGCCAGGACGTTAGTCTTGATAAATAACCGGCGACATGTAGCCACGGAATCGTTGGGGGTAGATATAAGCATGATTCCGAGCATCGCGTTGGAACGGATCGAGGTGCTCAAAGATGGGGCCGCTGCGACCTATGGTTCTGATGCCATCGGCGGGGTGGTGAACTTCATCACTAGAGATAAACATGAGGGACTGGAAGTTCGAGGCTCATTCATGGATATTTCCGATTCGGACGGCGACTCTTCGATAAGTCTTATCTACGGGGGTAAGACACTTGAGACTAGTTACGCCCTCTCTTTCGAGTATGCCCAAAGATCAGAGCTGAAGGTACGAGACCGTGATTGGGCGCTACGTCCCTTTTTGGAAAATCCTGCGCCTGGCGGCTGGTCTTCGATCGGAAATCCGGGAAGTTTCTTCCCGGGGGTTTCGGACGGAGCAGGGGGGCGCACCTTGCTTGGCGGTCAACAGCCTGACCCTGGCTGCGATTTGCTTGGGGGGTTCTCTTTTGGAGGNTTTTGTAGATTTCAGTATACTTNCTTTGGAAATCTCATTGAAGATCANAAAGATACCAAGGTTTTCTTAGAGTTTACTAGAGATATATCTGATCGTTTCTCGTTCCACGGAGAATTGCTATGGCACAAGATGGATATGCCAGAATATAGAACCTCTCCTTCATATCCGCCCCAAGCTCTTCTAGGAAACGATAGATTTGTTGAAGCAAACCACCCGGGACTTGTCGATCTAAAGGCTCAAAACCCGGGACTNTTTGTAGACAGNGTTGGGGTGCCTGCGTCAGCTCAGGGCGCAAGCACNTGGTCTCGAATGCTNGGCGTGGCTGGAAGAAATGGGCNGCCTGAGACGACCCCACGCGAGACAGAAAATCGAAGAGTATCCTTTTCATTGCTTGGCACACTAAATAATGGGATCGAAATTGATGCGAGCTTAAGTTGGTCTGATCGTCAAAGAGATGTAGACGGCAGCGATATGTTCACAGAGCGAATGGCCTTTGCGCTTGATGGTTTCGGCGGACCTCAATGCGATCCTACCATAGGATCCCCGGGAGCAGGCGCGTGCGAATACTACAACCCTTTTTCCAACGCTATTGAGTTTTCATCCGTCACCGGGTTACAAAACCCCCAGTTCAATCCGCTGGTGGCTAATTCCCAAGCGCTAATTGATTGGCTTACCGCATCAACAGGAACGCTTGCTGAAAACGAACAACTGGTTTTCGAGGCTATAATTAACGGTGTCTCTGGTTGGGAGCTTAAGGGTGGGAGAGCAGAGTGGGCCGCCGGGGTTCAGTATCGAAAAGATAATTTCGACTTTTTTGTAGAGGAGGTTGCAAACCGAGCAATCAATCCTTGTCCGTTTAGTGACCCCTTTTCAATCACTTTAGGACATGCTCGATCGCTGGATTGTGGTTCAGGTGGGGCGGGCCAGTTGGCATTCCTTGCGGCAACGGACGAGGAATCAACTAGCAGAAATATATACGCGTTTTTTACCGAGTTAGCNTTGCCANTGAGTAATGACGTTGACATGCAGATAGCTGCTCGTTTTGAGGATTACGGTTCGAGCGGGGGGAGTTCTTTTGATCCGAAAATAGCAGTATCTTGGAATCTNACTGATCGATTTAAGGTGAGAGGATCTGCATCAACAACTTTTCGAGGACCGCCCTCGAGCTTTTTATCTGGGACGAGTACCGCGTTAGCCTTTGTTGCACCTGCGCTAGCGTTCAAGGCTCTTGATACAACTGGTAATGCGAATCTCGAAGCCGAGAAAGCGACAGCGCTGAATATTGGTGCTATTTTTCGAACTGCTAGATTTTACGCGTCTGTTGATTTTTGGCAATTTGATTTTGAAGACCCATTTCAAATCGAAAACGGTAATCAAATCGTTGGCGCCTATACGGAGGCTNAATGCGCAGATGGAGGATCTGGGGTCGGTAGCGCGCCCTGCGACGTATTGAGAGGCAGAATCACCCCAAACGGAACCTCTATTGCTGGAATACAGCGCATACAAAGATTTATCGTAAACGGATCAGATATTAAAACCTCTGGTTTAGATTACGCAGTGAATTACTCCTGGGACGAGGTTTTAGGTGGAGCCCTCTCGATTGGGTTNGAGGGAACCTACCAGTTGGAATACAAGTCTAAGGATTTTGTCTCTCGCGAGGGGATATTCCTCGCAAGTGGCGGAGATTTTGTTGGGCTTTCCAATGAAGGAGTACCTTTCACGCCTCTGCCAGAGATAAAAACCAGCCTTTACATTAAATGGGAGAACAACCGCCATCGACTAACTATGCTTGGCAGGCACGTTGACGGCTACCTGGATAATGCCCCAGACACGCCCGAAACCTTGAGAACAATAAGTAACCACTCAACATTAGATGTTACTTATGTAAACAAGATGTCAACTCATTTTACCTTCTCGGTCTCGGGCTTTAATTTAACGGATAAAGACCCGCCGCAAGTAGCGAACGACCTAAACTATGACCCGTATAATCACAGCGGTTTTGGTCGGATGATAAAACTAGGGTTTGCCTATCAGTTGTGAGATTCATAAATTCGTCGTTAGATGTTGTAATTGAAAATGAGTAGGAGGCCAAAATGCCCGTTGTAGTTACTTGCACAATAGATTGGGGAACGGACGTTATTGAAAAAATTCTCCCTGAGCTTAAAAGGCATACAGAAGCAGTGTTGCAAGAGGAGGGGTGTCAAGAGTTNAGCTTCGCAATTGATGTTGAAAATCCCAATATAGTGATAGCAACAGAGAGATACACTGATTATAAAGCGCATGAGGATCACTTTAAGACTAAGCAGTGGGAGCATTTTAGCGGCGTAATGGAGAAGTATCCTCCAAGGAGTATTGAAGTAAAAACATATGACGCTCATGAGGTCCCGCACGCTTTGGATTAGAGATGAGTAGAGGTGGGTCGAGGTTAATCGAGGTCAGGATATCGTCTCGCAAAGCGGTATTTCGCCCAGACATTGTAAACCATGCTGCAGAAGTGAAAAATAATTGGGAGTTTAAAAACTGAAAAAAACCACTCATAGCGGGTTGCCAGCCACAAGGCCAGGTTAGCTTCGAACCCAACTTTGACCTCTCCATCTTTGAACAAATGCAATTTCTTAAGAAATAGTCTCTTCTGCTTTTCTTGCAAGCCGGAATGGTGTACATCGACAAAACAGATTGGCTCCTTAACTCTTTCCTTAAGCTTTTTGATTTCCCTGCTGCATAGAGGGCACTGGCCGTCGAAGTACAGGGTGTTTGCGTGTTCAGTGCTCATAGGGAAGATACGAGTTAAGTTGAGGATTCGATCACTGATTGCCCTGGTCTTTCTCGAAAAATCGAGTTTTGGTTGATTTTTAATGAATCAGCGCTGTCCAAAAAGCCAAACTATCTAGAACTTTTCTAGATATTCATGTTCTATATCAACGTAGATCTCTTTTCATCAGGCACTTGAAATTTCAGATTTCGTACCCAAAAATAGTTTGTACAAAAGGACAGGACGGACCAATGTCAGATCAAGACAACAGCTCGGAATTTATCCCCAAAGAGACTCCTCAAATTCCCGCGAAAGCCGGAGAAATCCTCCCCGATACCCTTCAAGTGGTTCCCCTTGACGCACGTCCCTATTTTCCTGTTCTCATTCAGCCATTGGTCATCGCCAAAGAGCCATGGGCTAAGGGAATCCGAACTGTTGCTGAGAGCAATGAGAAGCTGATTGGTCTAACATTTTGCGAGTCCCCGAGTGATGAAGTGCCCTCCACGTCAAGTTTTGCAAAATTTGGTGTGGTAGCGAAAATCCTCAGATACAACGAGACCCAGGACAAAATACAGTTNATTGCACAGGGCGTNAGGCGTTTCAAAATCGCAGAGTGGTTGAGNACCTCGGTTCCNTTTGTNGTAAGNGCAGAGTATCCAAACGAGTCNGCNGACATGAATGANCCTCAGCTNAGAGCCTACGCNATGTCTNTGATNAATGGCATNAAAGAATTAATGTCAAAGAACCCNCTCTACAACGAAGANTTAAAAAATTATCTGAACAGATTTAGCCCAAATGACCCATCACCNCTNACTGACTTTGCGGCNGCAATNACTTCTGCAGAGGCNGTGGACTTGCAAGAAATACTAGAAACAATGCCTCTNCTTGAGCGAATGGAGAAAACCCTACTGCTAGTNAANAAAGAACTTGAANTNGTTCGAATTCAAACGCAGATAGCGGAGCAGACTCAGGAACAACTCTCNGAGCAGCAAAGAGAATTNTTTCTTAGGCANCAACTNAAAGTAATCCAGAAGGAGCTTGGNATAGCAAAAGACGANAGAGAATCTGACGCTGAAACTTTTTCCAAGCGATTNAAAGATAAGNAACTNCCATCACAAGTTTCNGAAAAAATTGGTGATGAGTTGACNAAACTCACAGTNCTGGAGCCCTCTTCAGCAGAATACGGGGTTACAAGNAATTANTTGGATTGGATTACCGCGCTCCCGTGGGGCGTGCACTCCGAAGATTCGTTCGATCTGGATAATGCAAGAAATATATTAGATACAGACCATGACGGGTTAGAAGATATCAAAGAAAGGATAATTGAATTTTTAGCCCTAGGCTCTTACCGGGGGCATGTCTCTGGTTCCATTATCTTGCTAGTAGGACCCCCCGGGGTTGGTAAGACCTCTATCGGCAAGTCGATTGCACGAGCACTCGGACGCAAATTTTATCGTTTTAGTGTAGGAGGAATGAGAGACGAGGCAGAGATTAAAGGTCATCGACGTACGTACGTAGGGGCCATGCCAGGAAAATTTGTCCAAGCTCTGAAAGAATCAGAAGTTGCAAACCCGGTCATTATGCTGGATGAGATAGATAAAATTGGCGCTTCTTATCAAGGAGATCCAGCATCGGCTCTTTTGGAGGCCTTGGATCCTGAGCAAAATGGCGAGTTTTTAGATCACTACCTAGACCTCAGACTCGACCTATCAAAAGTCCTCTTTGTCTGCACTGCGAACCAGCTTGATACGATCCCGGCACCACTCTTGGATCGAATGGAAACTATCCACCTTGCCGGTTATCTAGCATCGGAAAAGCTGGAAATAGCCCGGAATCACCTTTGGCCAAAGCAGCTCTCCAAAGCAAATCTTAAAAAGAGTCAACTTAAAATCTCCGACGCGGCATTAAGGAGGATCATTGACGGATATGCAAGAGAAGCCGGTGTAAGGGGACTAGACAAACAGCTTGGGAAGGCAGTCAGAAAATCGCTCGTGAAGATGCTTGCCGGAGGTCAGAAAAGATCAAAGGTGAGCACTGCTCAGGTCGAAGACTTGCTTGGGCAACCACTTTTCCGCAAACAAAAGCCAAGGAGAGGCGTCGGCGTTATAAACGGTCTTGCGTGGACGTCGCTTGGCGGGACAACACTCGCAGTTGAGTGCTCGGTAGTTTTCTCGGGATCAAGAGGACTAAAGCAGACGGGCCAGTTGGGAGACGTGATGAAGGAATCCGCTCAAATTGCATACAGCTATATTTCCTCGAACCTAGTGGACTTTGGAGCGGAGGAGGGGTTCTTTGATGAATCAACTATCCACATTCACGTGCCCGAAGGAGCGACTCCAAAGGATGGCCCGAGTGCGGGCATAACGATGGCATCTGCCCTGCTTTCTGTAGCAATTGGAAAGCCGCTTCTAAGGAATGTCGCCATGACAGGGGAGCTAACCTTAACCGGTAAGGTGCTGCCTGTAGGCGGTATTAGAGAGAAGGTAATCGCTGCGAGAAGGGCAAACATCGGTGAAGTGATATTGCCGTATGAGAATAAACGTGATTACGACGAGCTCCCTGAGCATTTAAAGGAAAATATTTCAGTGAGCTTTGCTGCATCTTTTCACGAGGTTGCAAACACCATTTTTTCTAAGGGCTAAGGTAACTGACGGATTTGTATGGCCTCGATTCCAGTCCCTGCAAGCGCGTCTGATATTACAACTACCTTATCTCCTTTCTTAAGCCCCGCTCTTTCNAGAAGCACCTCAAATGCGGTTTGAAGCGTTTTTTCGGGGTCTTTGCTAAATGCCGTACGATATGGAGAAAGGTTTCTGTTTAAGACTAACCTCCTTCTCGTTTGAGAATCGTTTGTAAAAGCGTATATGCGAGTTTTNTTGGGATGGCAATTCGTAACAAAATCGGCCATCTTCCCCCTACGAGTTATAACTACGATGCCGACAGCTTGAATGTTCTCGGCTAGGCTCACGGCGGTTATTGCAATCTGCTGCTTGTCTTTCTCAGAGTTGAGCTTGCTGACGAAGTTTAATCCTTGAAAGGATTCCGTGGCGCCGGCGATTTCCACTAGCTGCTCAACGCAACGGATAGGATGTTTGCCCACGGTGGTTTCTCCAGAGAGCATTACAGCATCGACTTCCTCATAAACAGCGTTAGCGACGTCTGTTACTTCTGCTCGTGTTGGTATCGGATTATCAATCATCGACTCTAGAAGATGAGTCGCAACAATAACTCGCCTGCCTCTCTCTGCACATTTTTTGACGATCATTCGTTGCACGTTGGGAAGTTCCGCAACGTTGATTTCAACTCCCAGGTCACCTCTAGCTACCATGATTGCATCCGACGCTTCTACTATTTCTTCAATGTTTTTGACACCCAGTTGATCCTCAATCTTCGCAATTATTTTAATTTTCCCATCTTTTGCGCCTAAGATACTCCTAAGCTCACGAATGTCGTTGGCCTCCCTGACAAAAGATAATGCTATGAAGTCAACCTGCTCTTTAATCCCCAGAAGGATATCCTCGCGATCCTTTTTTGTTATGGCGGGCAAATTTACTCTTATCCCTGGAAGATTCACATGGCGTTTACTTTTAAGGATACCTCCATCAATCACGATGCAATTGAGCGTACCATTGTCATTTTTCTCAATCACCTCTAAATTTATAATCCCGTTGTCTACTGTAATGCGATCACCCACATCAACGCTATCGATTAAATCGGAATAGTTAATATGGATTGATGACTCTTCAACGTTAATGTTGTCTCGCACGCTTATGGTAATCTGAGAATTGTTTTTTAACTCAAGTTCCTCGGCTAATGCGCCCGTCCGAATTTCAGGCCCTTGCGTATCAAGAAGCACAGCAATAGGAGCCGAGCGTTTTCTATTTAAAGTTCGAATATGACGAATGATTTTTAACGCTGTACTGTGTGTGCAATGGCTCATATTAAGCCTGACAATGTCCATGCCCGCCGATGCTAATTCCTCCAATTCAGAAAAATTCTCGGTAGCTGGTCCAATGGTACAAATAATTTTCGTTTTTCTCATAAATCCATGGCCTAAGGTCTGAAGCTTCTCAGTCTACATAAAATTTATTGTGAGAGGATATTTAGCGCGATGTCCGATACAATTAACGGGTGCAAAAACCTGTTTAATTTACCCTCACAAAAGAAATGATGTCTGCTGAGCAAATAAAAACTACCTTTAGCCCCGCAATGGATGAAATTATCGAGAGATGTTCTGTTTCTGAAGGATACGTCGACAAGGAACAATTCCAAATAATGTTGGCTACAATCTGGGGCAATGCTGTATTAGACCCCTCCAGATCTGGAATCAGCGAAGATCAACTGCCTGAGTTACACGACTTTTTAAATACTTACCTTGTGGAAATCGTAGGTGCAGAGAGTAATTTGACAAATTGTTTCGAGTTTATTGTTAGCAAAGCGGGTCAGGATTCTATGGACAGGCAGCGCATCACTCCAAACCACCGTAAATTTCTGCATCACTTCGCGAAATTGATACTGCAAAGAATTATTCTGCCTGAGATTTAAAATATTTATTCACGACTAAAGCCCCAACTAAATCGCCCTCAACATTTAAAGATGTTCTAATCGTGTCTAAAGGCCTCTCTACTACCAGGAGGATTGCAATCGCTTCCAAAGGCACCCCAATTGCTAACAAAACCATTTGCATTCCTGCCATTGAGGCGGAAGGCATACCAGGGGCTCCTATAGAGGCCACCATTGCCATTAAAAATACGGTGATGATCATAACTGTGGATAATTCAACGCCGTAGAGATAGGCGAGAAAAACTGCGGCTAGCGCTTCAAATAAAGCTGTTCCATCCATGTTAATTGTTGCTCCGAGGGGAAGGACAAAACTAGAAACCCTCGTATCGATCGACAAATCCTCCTCCGCAGTTCGGATTGAGACGGGAAGGGTGCTTGATGATGATGAGGTGCTGAAAGCTACTATCAGTGGCCGACTAATTTTTCTAAAGAGCTCAAAGGGACTCATAGATACAGCTAACCAGGCGATTAGTGGCAACACAATAAGTCCATGAAAAAGCGTTAAACCAACAACTAAGCCTGAGAAGTCTAGAAGTTGGAAGACTAGGGCGCCCCCGTCCATGTCCCCTGAAATAGTTTGGGCGGAAAACTCGAAGAGAATTGCAAAAATACCAATGGGCAGCAACAAAATAACCCATCCCAAAATCTTCGAAATAAGAAGGTTACAATTTCGGACGAATTCAAAAAAAATGCTTTCCTCCGGCAAAACAATCGTAGCTGCAAGGCCGAACAAAACCGCGTTGGTTACTATTCCTAAAATGTTAAGGTTTGCGATTGCTGCCACAGGATTTGTGAAAGCCTGAGAAGCAAGTGAGCCAAACACTCCAAAAAGAGAACCGTCACNTGGTTGAAGAAGAAGTGCAGNNTTCGAAATGCTTTCGACGTTTTCCAGAGGAGGATNGTCAGTCCANGGCTGGATGAAAAAAACTGCTAANAANCCTANANACGTTGCAACCGAGGTGGTGAAAAAATAATACCCAATGGTCGCTCCGCCTAAAGTTTTTAATTTCACTATGCTGCCTAACGAGGTGATGCCGTTCAGNAANGAGAAAAAAATCAATGGCCCGATTAACATACGCAAAACTGCTAAAAATGATTCTTTCAGAAAAATGATTCCCTGATCCACTACTGCAGGGGCGCCTGTTACAGACCCGAAGAAATAACCCAAAGCAAGCCCCAGCAGACCGGCCAAAAGGACTTGGAACGTTAAATTTCTGATCACTGTGTTTCTCTCCTCCGGAGGTTTCAAAACTACTCGCTGCTTAGATGGTCTGATTCACAGACCTGCTGACTATTTTTAGAGAGTTACGCTAGTCAGGTATCACCTCTCCAAGGACCTCTCCGATATTCATCTGNAATTTCACATCGAATAGGAAATCTAAATCGGTATCCTGCTCGTTTATGATTGCTAACTTTGCTCCATGCGTTTTTGCTAATTGAGGCAATCCAGCAGCGGGATAAACCACCAACGAGGAACCCAAAACTAAAAAGAAATCACATTCTATTGAATGCTGCTCTGCCAATCTCATTTCCGCCTCTGGCATGGCTTGCCCGAATGAAATTGTAGCGGTTTTTATTATACCGCCGCACTCNTCGCAATCGGGTACGAAACCATGNTCTTTAAAAAGTTCNTTAAGNACATCNAGTTCGTNCCGGCGATTGCANCGAAGACACGTTGCATAGGTAGCGTTNCCATGCACCTCAATAACNTGACTGTNGGGGACTCCTGCTTGCTGATGCAGNCCATCAACATTCTGCGTAATNATACTTCGGAGCTTTCCACGGTCATATAAACGGGCNAGCGCGNCGTGGCCGATATTAGGCNTNNCCTTATCNATGTTTAGTTCTCCTCGGAATTTTCTTTCCCATGACTCTCTCCTGACGGACTTTGAGCTTATGAAATCCTGGAACTGGATAGGCTTCATTGTGTTCCAGACGCCTTTTGGCCCGCGAAAATCGGGTATCCCAGAGTCCGTTGAGATCCCAGCGCCTGTGAAGGCAACAATACTCTCACTGTCATCGATAAGACGCGCTAGTGCATTGATTTTAGGCTGGCCCATCCAAGGCTCCTTTGACCTAAGAAGATCTTTCATGAAAGAATACTCGTTCCCGCACACGGTAAACCTAGGGACATGAGTTTATATCAAAAGTATATACTTCCGAAGCTCCTTAACTGGGCAATGAAAGCGCCCGCGCTCAGTAAACTCCGGTCAGAGTTAATTCCGTTTGCAGAAGGAAGAGTTCTAGAGATTGGCGTAGGTTCGGGCCTTAATTTTCCTCACTACTCGGACATATCTCAGTTAATCGCTTTGGAACCCTCAGAAGAACTTCTGGCTTTTGCTGAGGAGATGTCAAGAGAACCAGAATTTCCTTCAGAAATGCTCAAAGCTTCGGCTGAGGATATTCCTCTTGAGTCTAATACCTTTGACACCGTAGTTATGACGTGGACACTCTGCTCGGTTGCAGATCCGATTTCAGCCCTATCAGAGATAAAAAGGGTAATTAAGCCGGGTGGAAAGGTGATATTTGCGGAGCATGGGCAATCCCCAGATCAGAACATCAGAAACTGGCAGAAACGAATAAATCCGGTTTGGTCTCGAGTTGCTGGTGGCTGTCAATTGAATAGAGAGATTGAATTTCTATACGAGTCTGCCGGATTCAAATTCAAAAGCATCGAAAAAGGCTATCTCGAGGGACCGAAGTTCGCGACATATAACTACCGAGGCATCGCCACTATTGGGTAAGCACTAAGTTTCTGGAATGCCTCCGGTTCCCCTTCGCCCAGCCTGCCTATGATCCTCGTGGCACATTCCTCGGGCGAAAGATTTGATGTATCAACACTCAGATCGTACACTTCATGCGCATGACAAGCCTCTAGCTGGCTCTCTGCCGTTCCTGGGAATCTTCCAATTCTGGAGGCTTCTCTTTTTTCAACTACCTCTAAAGCACAAAAGAGACCTATGAAATAAACCTTTAAATCAGAGAAAATTTCCAAGTAATCTTCCAAAAAAGCGGGTTCCAAAAGAATATCATCAATTATTATATTAAGCCCACTCCGCATAAGTTCGGCTGCAGATAAGCGCATCCCATGGAGCACTTTTTTTCCGTAGGCCCCAAACTCTATGGAGGTAATCTTTTTTTTACCATCTTCCGAATCAATTGGAACAACATTTAAGCCGTCGTAACCAAGGGTCCCGGGTGGAGAGTTCAATCCCCGGTATTTGTCAGGAAGAGAGTCTCTGTATTGATCTAAAGACACGTATAGGTGCGGCTCCTTAAGTCTGCGTTGCAAAACTTTTGCAAGCGTAGTTTTACCTGCGCTAGATGTTCCG
>PARM01000039.1 GCA_002711495.1 Gammaproteobacteria bacterium | reverse complement strand
CGTCAAATTTTTTTTCGATGGGTTTCCTTCGCATCGGGTTTAGAGCGTCGCTTTCGAGTGGAACCTCTTCCAATCCAAAAATTTGATTGCCTCCGTCAATCGGCAAACCTGTTGCATCCAGAACTCTGCCCAGGGCGCTGTTTCCTACCATTGCGACATCAGACGAGTTTCTCACATATACTTTCGCTTCTGGTTCTATCCCTATTGGGCCTGAAAAAGACATCATCAATACGGCATCTTCACTGAATCCTACGATTTGAGCTTGGGAGCGATACCCATCGCTATTTTCGATGAGACAAATAGATCCAAGCGCAGCATTTAGACCCGTCGCTTCGATGGTCATGCCTACAATTTTTTGAACAACTCCATATCGTTGCGGTTCAGGAGCACTTAGTTTTCCCGAGATTGATTTGAGCTTGAGAGCTGTTTGATTAATCATCTTTCTTCTCTAACGAACTTATTTCNTTNTCNTCATCAATTGTCTCGNNTTNTNNNTCTTCGTAATCNGGCGTGNGAGGCTCNNNGTCTGTCNCATTGNCAATGNGNTTCGTNTTTTCCTCCGACGTTGCCNTGATTATTTGATCACGTAACTGTNCTNCCCTNTCTTCAAACGTATCTTCTATNCCACCATTNCCNAGNCTNATCCTTACGCTACCCAAGCTNATATTTTCATCNGATTTAAAATCTATGTGTTTAAGTCTTTGATCGTGGCGNAATTCTTTAANNGAGTCCTCCCATTTTGGATTTGAAAAGACAGTGGCTGCTTTCTCGCCTTCTTCNGTTATNTCGTTAAAAATTNTTTCTAAAAANTCAGTAACGATGANCCGGTTAGTGAGNAATTCGGTTTTTGCGAGCAACTCTCCGACTTTGAAAGCTAGGTTACANACTTCCANCGANAATTCTTGGTTTGAATCTTTTGATCGGATTAAGCCTTCAAAAAAATCAATNAGCTTTTCTTTTTCNAGTTTTGTGCTTTCTTCGTATTTAACTTTTAGTTTTGNCTCAGCCTCAATTTTTGCATTTTCGCGCNCTTCTTTGAGTTTCATTTCAAGTTCGCTCTCTCNTAATTGAATTACTGGCTCTTCCTCTATNGGTTCTGCNNAATCNTCTTCTGTTTCCTCGGGGTTCTCGAGTTCTGGGCTGATTGTTTCTAACGGGACAATTTCAACAGGCGGTTCCCAGGCTTGTGACTCAAAATTTTTCGCGCCCTTTTCCTGTTCGGCTTTTTCAAAGTTGTCTTTGCCCCTTTCGATCTTTGGCCATGGGGGGTCAGAGAAAAATTGACTACTAGACAAAGTCGCCACCCTCTGGAGACGCTAATATTAATTCTCCCTGATCTTGAAGTTTTCTTGCTTGCCTTATAATTGATTTTCTTGCTGCATCGACNACCGATATTGCGAGAGGTGGCATTATATCCATTTCGTCTTGGAACATNTCAGCCTTGTTCTTAGACATATTGCCCTTGAACTTATCAAGCAGTAACTCGTCTGCACCCTTGAGAGCGGTTCTCAGCTCNTCTTCATCGAAGTTGTTGATCATTGTTTGAATATCTCTATCGGCGAGATCAACAAGGTTTTCGAAATCAAACATATTGTCTTCAATGGCTGTGACTAGNTCTTCGTCTGAAGTTCTCATTAACTCAAAAATATCAACAGCATCTTCCGACCTGGTTTTATCCATGATCTTNGCTGCNACTCGAAGACCTCCCAATTGCGCCGCAGATATCGAAGTTGATTCAGAGAACCGGGTTTGCATTACTTCTTCTAATTGGTGTAACGCTGAATCAGAAATTGTATCCAGGGTGGCAAGCCTTCCCACGACAGAGGCTTTATTTTCATTGCTTAGATAAGAAAGGACGTCTGCAGCGGTTCGCTCGTCAAGCATAGCGAGTATTGTCGCAATCACCTGCGGGTGTTCGTCCCCTACCATATCTGCTATTGCTCTCGGGGGCATCCAATCAAGCATCTCCAGTCCTGAAGATCGTGCCGTTGGATCGACTTTTGCTAAAACCGTAGCGGCCTTGGACTCCCCGACTGCTTCCATAAGCACGCTCCGGACGTATCCCGATCCTGCTAAACCTAAGTCCGTTAGTTCTTGGAGTGATTCGAGAAACTCATCCACAACCGCGACCACAATAGGCTGGGGCACATCACTTACCCGTGTCATCGCCCTCGAGACAGCAGTGACTTGGGTGGGCGATAAAGTTTTCATTACCGCCGCGGCCCCGGTTTGTTCCAAGAGAAACATAACAATTGCTGCTTTTTCCGTTGTGGTCATGGAATTGAAGACTAGCAGGTATTCTTCCGAGAGTGCTGTTTCCGAGGTCTCCATTTCTGACATTGAAATCTCCTTTTATCCTTTATACTTCTTCCGTTATCCAACGTTTAAGNAGATTAGAAACNCTTCCTACATCGTCTTTTACTAAGAAGCGCATTAGCGCTACTTTTTGATCATAAGGCTGCGACGTNTCAAGNTATTCNGCAGGAATTCCGACNGCTTTNGGTTTAAGCCNTGCTGTTACATCTTGTATTGTTTCTACATCGCCCATTTCTACTAATTGACGTTCCTCGTCCGAAATCCCGTCAGGATCACCTATTTCCATGGGAACCTCTAGGGCGTCTCGAGCTTGCATTGATTTAATAAAAGGCCTCGCAATGAATACGTAGATAAAGAATAGTATTCCAAAAACCGCTGCTATTCTTACGAAACCGTCAAGCTTGTCAGGTTCCAAGTACCATGGGTCATCTAGCTCTTCAACAGGACGAGCAAACCTCGACGCAACGACTGTAACGACATCACCTCGCAGCTCATTGTAGCCCACAGCTCCGCGAACGATGTCTTCAATTCTTGCCAAATCTTCCTTCAACTTAACTTCGTCAGTTTGTTCCTCCTCGTTCGCATAAGCGTTTTCGTTGACCACAACTGCTACGGAAATTCTTTCTATACTGCCAACCTGCTGTTTTACGTATCTTATTTCTCGATCGATCTCATAATTTCTGGTAGTGGAGCTGCTGGAAACATCGTCCATCTGATTTTGTCGAGAATCGATGGTAGCGGTTGTTTGGGTAAATGCAGGGCTTTCGGGTGCTTCATTGCTAAACCCCCCAGGAACTCCAGCTGCTTCTGGCACGCTGTCTTTTTCCAATTGCAGGGATTCAGAGCGTGTTCTGGGGCCATTGCCCTCTCGGTCATACTCTTCAAATGTTGACTCAACCTCAGTGAAGTTGACAGATACATTAACTTCAGTCCTAACATTACCCAACCCGACAATAGCTGACAGCATCTGTTGAATTCGCTGCTGGTAATTTGCTTCTACAGATGTCCTATGCTCAGTCTGAGCTGTCGTTAGAGCCAACGCGGAGTCGCCGTCGGTGTCTGTGAGGAGCTGTCCCATGTTGTCAACAACTGTTACGTTTTCTCTGCTTAGGTAAGGTATGCTCGAGGAGACTAAATGAACGATTGCGTTTATTTGGGATTTTGAGACAACTCGCCCAGGGTACGGTTTCACAACAACTGAAGCTTTTGAGGGTGTTTGATTCCTCACGAAGACGCTTTGCTGAGATTCTGCTATGTGTACCCTAGCGTTGCTTATAGTTGCAATCTCTCCAATTGATTTTGCAAGCTCGTTTTCCATGGCAGCCCTGTAACTTACTTGTTCCATGAATCGGCTCGTCGTAAGCGAGCCTTGTTCAACAAGTGAACCCAGGCTCCCTAAAGAGGCGGCTTTTGGGATGTTCTGAGAGGCTAGAAGCATCCGAGCTTCGTGGTATCGATCGTTTTCAACCAAGACCTCTCCGCTGCTAATGTCAATACGCACGTTATACCCGCTATTGCTTAAAAGCTGGTAAGCGGTTTGTCTGTCACTCTCGGTCATTCCTGGATATACCGGCCGTTGTCCAGGCGCACTGATCCAAAGATAGAAAAGAACGCAAACCAAAATGGCTACCCCACCAATTATCGCTGGCAATGCTCTCTTAACAGCAGGCTGCTCTACGAAGCGAGCAACAGGATTTAGACTTTCTGGAACGCTGTTGGCGTCGTTTAAGCGACCTTCTTCCGAAGGAAGGTTCTCTGTTTCTTGACTGGATTCGGAGCTGGTTTCCGATTCTAAATTTCTTTGATCAAGTGCTATTTCCGACATAGTTTTTTTTCCATTTTTACTTTTTTAAGCTTATACAGGCATGTTCATTATGTCGTCATAAGCTTTTAAAACTTTATTTCTTACTTGGAGTGTTGACTCAAAAGCCAAAGAGGATTTCTGCATCGAGAGCACGACCTCGGTTAAGGGAATATCTTCGCCTCGCTCATATGCCTCTTTTATCTTTTTACTTTCCATCTGCGTATTGCTAACTGCCTGCAGGGCTTTAGCAGCTATCGCTGGATAATCTATTGAATCCTTTGGCTGCAATTGAATATTTGGCGCGCTCCTGTCTTCATTGCGAAGAGCGCTCAATCTTTGCTTGTGATTTTCTACCTGTTGCATCAATGAGGTGATAGATGATTCATAGTTGCTTTTAATCATTCAAATACTCCTAAATTTCTCCCATCCGACGCCGAGGAATGTCTATACCGCGTTCTCGCATCTTAGCCACTTTATACCTCAGAGTTCTCTCACTGATACCCAGAACAGATGCGGCTTCCTTTCTTGTTCTTGCGGTTTTTAACGTCTGAGAGATAACTCTAAATTCGTTCGCATCCATAGCGCTNTGGAGGCCCTCTCCGAATTGCTCCGCAGGAGAACGGTCTCTTTTCTCAGCGAACGTATTTGGGTTCGTTGAGTTTTGGTTTAAGTCGTGTACTGAGAAGTTAGAGGTGCTGGTAGAAGTTTCAGGATGACTGTGATGTATCGGCTCATCAAAGAACAAGTGTTCTGAAGATATAGCCTCGCCGTTAGATAGCACCATCGCCCTTTGAATCACATTCTCTAACTCCCGAACGTTTCCAGGCCAGCCGTAGTTCAAAAGTTTTCCTAGCGCTTCAGGAGAAACTGATATTTCTCCGCTCTTGTCCCCATATTTCATTAGGAAAAAGTTCGCGAGCGGCAGAATGTCGTCTGTTCGCTCGCGCAAGGGGGGAACATTAATTCGAAAGGTGCTTAATCGAAAATAAAGATCTTCTCTAAAACTCCCTATTCTAATCGCTTGTCTTAAATCTCGATTTGTTGCTGCTAGGATCCTCGTATTAATCGATCTAGGTTCGGGGCTCCCTACCGGTGTTATTTCCTTTTCTTGCAACGCTCTAAGGAGCTTAGCCTGAACAGGGAGTGGTAACTCTCCAACCTCGTCTAGAAACAGCGTGCCAGTCTCAGCTTGTTCAAANAAACCCACAGCATTTTTNGTTGCTCCAGTAAATGCNCCTTTTGAATGTCCAAAAAGAAGGCTCTCTGCCAACGTTTCGGGCAAAGCGGCGCAATTTACGGGGATAAAGGGACCGCCCCTTCTGGGAGAAAAGTCATGTGCTAACCTGGCGAGCACCTCTTTCCCTGAGCCGGTTGGGCCATGCATCAAGGCATTTACTTCAGATGCACCTACCCTTTCAACCAACGCAAGTAAATGTTGAGAGGTTTCGTCAACGAAAACATAAGAATCATTTTTTACCTGGCTTAANCCCGCGTTAGTCGCGATCTTTTCCCATCTCTTCTCAGTGTCTTGTCCTTGACATATAACGTCATCAATGCCCTTTCTGATAGCCTCGATGCCCAAATCCAATTGGTTGCTATTTACCCTCATGATCATGAAAACTTTTATCGGCAAAGCGCGTCTAAAATTTATTGCTGCATCTACCGACGCGAAGCTGTCGGCTGAGATCACCAGAACAACTGGTCCGTTAAGACTCGCCCACGCTTGATCTGGTGAATGAATGCTTGTTGGTCGAGGAGCAAGCCCCAAGACTTTTAAAACGGACACAAGTTTTCCATCGATAGGAGCAGTGTTGTCCCAAATAATATTTATCTGTTGCATGTTCTGCATAAGTAAAATACCTGTTAAATTTGCTCAGTACTNTAAGCAAAAGACGTGCCAGCTTAAAAAATNCATACAAAACAATGGTTTAAAATTTTTTCGGCAGGACTCTTCCCTAGGAGCGGCAGATATCGTCGGGATTTCGACAGAGTTATCGATTTACGAAATTCGGTATTTTTTTATTCTATCTATAAGGGTGGTTCGCTGAACTTTTAACAACTTNGCGCAAACGGAAACGTTTCCGTTCACCTCAGAGAGTGTTTTCGAGATCATTTCTTGCTCAATACGATTTAAAGTTTCTTTGAGTGAAAATTCTTCGGTCCCGATTGGCTCAATACCACGAGCGGCCATTACAATAGTCTCAAGCTCATTTATCTCTCTCACCGAATTCTTTGTTGAGTCTGGAAGAATTTCTTGGAGTCCTGCAGGCAGCATTGACAACTCGATTCTTCCCGAGGATAGCTTTTCGCCGGGATATAAAACAGACAAGCGGTGGATGAAGTTTGAAAGTTCTCTGATATTTCCGGGCCATTCGTATTGACAAAGCTGTTGGACAAACTCCGGGTTCAGAGTAATTTTTTCTCCGTTTTGTTCGTACATTTCCGAAAAATATTCCACAAATATAGGTATCTCTTCCGTCCTGTCGGCAAGGGATGGCATCTGAATTGGAACGACGTTTAGGCGAAAAAACAAATCTGCGCGAAAATTTTCCTTTTCAATTTCTTTCTCAATAGATCGATGGGTCGCCGAAATAATTCTGACGTCAACGGGAATAGAGGAATTTGATCCAACTGGATCAACTACGCGCTCCTGTAAAACTCTTAGCAACTTTACCTGCATATCCATTGGCATATCCCCGATTTCGTCGAGAAACAACGTTCCCTGGTGCGCGGCTACGATCTTACCGATTCGATCTGAAATGGCGCCAGTAAAGGCTCCTTTTTTGTGTCCAAAAAGTTCGCTTTCTAAAAGTTCCCTTGGGATGGCCCCGCAGTTTACAGCCACGAAGTTACCGTCTTTTCTAGCAGAAGATGCGTGGATTTTCTGTGCGATGATTTCTTTCCCAGAGCCGCTCGGCCCGGACACTAGAACGCTAACATCAGATTCGGATACTTTCTCAACTAAATCTAGTAATTTCTGAGTTGCTGGGCTTTTTCCAAAAATAGGTTCCATTGTCTTAATGTTATCTCATAGTTTTCGATTGTCCTATCATAAATGGGTTTTCTCCTAAGAGTCTCGTAGGTATTCAGACCTAGGTCAATTTATTTGAGACGAGGAGACTCAAATCGGCTAGGCAAAAGTGCTTCCTATTTTTGCTATAATGAGATTTCGGTCAGACAAAGTCCGTGATTTATTATGCCTAAGAAAAGTGATCAATTTTGGATGAGCAACGCTGTTGAGCTTGCGAAGCAGGCGGGGGAGCTAGGTGAAGTCCCAGTGGGAGCCGTGTTAATTTTAGATGATAAAATAATAGGTAAAGGAAGAAACCAATCAATAGAGCTTAACGACCCCTCTGCCCACGCAGAGATACAAGCGCTCAGAGAAGGGGCCTCTACGATCGGGAACTATAGACTAATCGGTTCAAAAATATATGTGACAATTGAGCCCTGCACTATGTGCCTTGGTGCCATGATTCACGCGAGAATAGAAAAACTTGTTTTCGGTGCGAAAGAGCCAAAATCGGGAGCCGTAACATCTGCGAATGATATCTCAAGACCAAATAGTTTTAACCATACATTTAAAGTTATTGATGGTATTTTGAAGGATGAGTGCTCGCAATTAATGACGAACTTCTTTCGGGCTCGCCGGAATAAGTAGTGCTCGGTTTAATAGGATCTAGCGCCTTCTCTAAATTTCGTCTGAAATCTATAAACCGGTCAGTCGGTATGCTTCAAAATGGGCTCCGCTTCGACAGCGTATACTTCTTTTACCTTGTAAATTTTAGTTCGGAACCTAACCGAGGAGAGCTTAAAAAACTGCGTTCTCTTCTCCAAGCCAAAGGCGAACTCTACCCTGAGAAAACCAACGCTGAGTCAAATTTGACCTATGTCTTGCCGAGAAAAGGAACGATATCGCCATGGTCATCAAAGGCAACGGAAATAGCGAAGATATGTGGTTTAGAGAAGGTATCCCGAATTGAGCGAGGTATTTGTTATCGTTCCTCCTCTCGTATTTTACAACACTCCAAGGCTTTTATTTTCGATAAAATGACTGAAGAGGTTATAGAAGCATTTGAAATAGAATCCTATTTTGAAAAACCGCCTCGGAGATCTATACAAATTATCAAATTACATGAATTTGGCAGATCGGCTCTTGAAGATCTAAATCATGCTATCGGCTTGTCATTAGATGATAGAGATATCGAGCACTTAGAGAATTTTTTCTCAAAAGAAGGGAGAGATCCAACGGATGCTGAAATAGTCATGTTTGCGCAAATTAACTCGGAACATTGCCGGCACAAGATTTTCAATTCGGAGAGGTTTGTAGGTAACGACCAGGATGCTCCATCAATGATGCATTTGATCAGAAACACCAAAGAAGCAACACGGGGAGATGAGGTTCTGTCTGCTTACAAAGACAACGCTGCTGTCATCAAAGGAAGTTCGGGCAATAGGTTTTATCCTGATTTAAATACAGGGGTATACAAATTTACCTACCAAGAAATAAACATAGCGATTAAAGTGGAAACTCATAATCATCCGACAGCTATCTCGCCCTTCCAGGGAGCCGCTACGGGTTCAGGAGGAGAAATCCGAGATGAGGCTGCAGTGGGCCGAGGTGCTAAACCAAAAGCGGGAATGACAGGTTTTTCTGTATCCAACCTGCGAATACCCGCGCAAATTTTGCCATGGGAGATTAAATATGGTTATCCCTCTAGGATTTCCTCTGCCCTGAAAGTTATTCTTGAGGCGCCCATTGGAGCCGCTGCTTTCAATAATGAATTTGGGAGGCCAAATATTGTTGGCTATTTGAGGACCTTTGAAAGCGACGTTGGGGGCGTCATTAGGGGCTACCACAAGCCGATAATGGTAGCCGGGGGTTTAGGAAATGTTAGGTCAGATCATATAAACAAAAAAAATTTTCTCCCGGGAGATCTTATTGTATTGCTTGGTGGTCCATCAATGTTGGTTGGCTTAGGTGGGGGTGGCGCATCCTCTTCGATTGGAGGAGAGAGGGCAGAAGAACTCGACTTTTCTAGTGTTCAGCGTTCAAACCCTGAGATGCAAAGACGCTGCCAGGAAGTCATAGATAGTTGTTGGCAAATGGAAGGAGAAAACCCGATCTTATCTATCCATGACGTTGGAGCTGGAGGATTGTCTAATGCTGTTCCTGAAATTCTGCATGATTGTGGTCTTGGCGGAGAGATCGATTTAAGATCAATTCCGACCGATGATCAATCTTTGAGCCCTATGGAAATTTGGTGCAATGAAGCTCAAGAGAGGTATGTGGTCGCGATTGCTCGAAGCAATCTGGCCGTCCTCGAAAAACTCTGTTTGCGTGAGAGATGTCCTTTCGCGGTAATCGGTAAAGCCACCTACGATACTAGGCTCTCAGTTTATGATAATTATTCTCAATCATTTATCGTATCTGTGCCCTTGTCCCTCCTGTTCGGCCTTAAAAAGGGCTCGTCTGACTTTTCTCAGAAAAAGAAAAACCTCCTTCCGGCCGTTTCGAAGAAAACGAATTTTAGGGAAGCATTATCAAGAGTTTTGAAAAATCCTACCGTCGCAAGTAAAAAATACTTAATCACCATTGGTGATAGAACTGTCGGGGGGCTAGTTGCAAGAGATCAAATGGTAGGCCCTTGGCAAGTACCCGTAGCCGATGTGGGGGTCACAGCAGCAGATTTCAGAGGCGAAGCCGGCGAGGCGATCTCTATAGGGGAAAGAGCTCCTGTATCTCTTATTTCAAGCAGGGCGTCAGTGAGACTTGCTGTTGGAGAGGCAATTACAAATATTGCTGCCGCTAAAATTAGTAATCTTTCCAAAGTGAAGATTTCTGCAAACTGGATGGCTGCGGCTGACTTTGAGGGCGATAAGAGTGACTTATATGATGCGGTCGAGGAGATAGGCCTCAAGTTGTGTCCGGAATTACGAATTTGTATTCCGGTAGGAAAAGACTCTTTGTCAATGCAAACAAAGTGGTCGGGCCAATCTGAAAAGGAGCAGTCTGTCATCTCGCCGGTCACACTTCTTGCCACTGCTTTTGCGCCTGTAGAAGACGTCAGGGAAACTCTCACCCCAGAAATTTCTAGGAATTCAACCGAAACTCGATTGATTTTCATAGATCTTGCTGAAGGTAGGCAGAGGCTTGGAGGGAGTGTGTTAGCTCAATGCTACCAAGAGCTGGGGACTGAATCACCAGATCTTGAGAACTCAAAACTGCTCAGTTCTTTTTTCCGTTTTATGCAGCAGTGCCGTTCAAGTCTCTTGGCCTATCATGATAGGTCTGATGGTGGCTTGATCGTAACACTTTTAGAAATGGCTTTTGCAGGGCGCGCTGGAATAGAAATCTTTCTTCCAGATGACGTGGTTGATCCAATTCAGTTCCTTTTTAATGAAGAGTTAGGCGCTGTCGTTCAAGTTAGGCGGGATTGCTTAGAGAAAGTCCTAAACGAGTTAGAGGACCTCGGTATTCAGGGAAATGAAATAGGAGTCCCAAATGCTGAAAACTCAATTTGCATAAATTATAGCGGCGGTCGATTTTTTCATTGTTCTCGATCTGAGCTGGAAAGAGAGTGGAACGCCACTGGTTTTTACCTGCAGTCTTTACGGGAAAATCCGGAAACTGCTAGAGAAGAACTTGAGTGGACTAGCAATGAAAAAAATGAAGGTTTGTTCGCAGAGTGCCTTTTCAATTTAGAAGAGGACATTTGCGCTAAATTTTTAAAAAATCGTAAGCGGCCGCGAGTCGCGATACTTCGTGAACAGGGAACAAATAGTCAACTTGAAATGGCTGCCGCCTTCCACAGCGCTGGATTCAGAGTCGTGGATGTTCACATGACTCAACTACAAAAACGAGAAATAGATTTGAACGAGTTTCAAGGGTTGGCTATTTCTGGTGGTTTCTCTTTCGGCGACACCTTAGGAGCTGGTCGAGCTTGGGCAAAATCTATTCTTTACGATCCGTACCTGAGAGAAGTGTTTGAGCGATTCTTCAGTAGCGAAAATACTTTTTCTCTTGGAGTCTGCAATGGATGCCAAATGTTGGAGGGTCTCAGGTCTATCATCCCTGAATCAGCCGATTGGCCAAGGTTCGAGCGAAATAAATCAGAACAATTTGAAGCTAGGATCTCTATGGTGCAAATTCAAAAAACTGACTCGATTTTTTTGCAAGGAATGGAAGGATCAAGTTTGCCCATAGTTGTTAGTCATGGAGAGGGAAGAGCGAAAGCCTCAGCAAAAAAAATGAGTTCTTTAGCGGCAAATAATCAAATCGCAATACAATATATTGATTCCAATTCACACGTCACGGAGCTTTATCCGCAAAATCCTAATGGCTCGACAAATGGAGTCTCAGCTGTTGTTGGTGCCGGTGGTCGTGTCCTGGCTATGATGCCCCACCCAGAGCGTTCTTTTTTAGCTTTTCAGCATACTTGGTCGAGGGGTCAATGGAAGGGCGATGCACCATGGTCGAGACTCTTTAAAAATGCGCGTGTTTGGTTAGGATGAACANTTNTCATTATNCANGGCNCNATTCGATNNNAAACCNTGTGGCTTGATTCTTNGTNGNCGTTTTTCTAACATCNGNNACGNTTTCNTATTTTTTTCTCCNTTCTTTCGGATGATTCNCAGCGTTTNNAAGTAAATGGATACNGAATTTTTTAAGAAGTGANTNAGAAAGTTATGAGACGATTTTATGCTGCAAGTGATCACGCCGGAGCTCTGCTAAAAAGCGATATCATTGAGCACCTTACTAGGCGGGGTTTTGAAGTTTTCGATCTTGGTGCCGAGGGGAACGCGCCAGTTGATTATCCTGATTATGGCGCGACTTTGGCAGAAGCTCTGCTTGGTGACTGTGATGCGCTCGGCGTTGCAATATGTGGTTCGGGAATAGGCATTTCAATTGCGGCTAACCGATTTTCTCACATCAGAGCGGCGTTAGTAAGCGATNTAGCCGGAGCAGAACTGAGTCGTCGACATAACGATGCGAACGTTCTTGCGCTCGGTGAAAGACTCATCGATAAGCAGACTGCTCTGAATTGCGTGGACATCTTCGCAAACACAGACTTTGAAGGGGGCCGCCATTCAGTGCGAGTAGGTAAGCTTGCCGATCCCAAGCCCATTCCAGGGAATTAAAGCACTTAGAAAAACGAGAGGCCTGAGTCGNCCTACGTCTTGGGAAAAGCAGAGGATTTGTTCAATAAGGGACTTTCTGTTTCACCATTCAACCCCGCACGGACATCTTCCTCTGTGAACGGAAATGAGTTTCTTTCTTTATNTTGAAAATATTTCTTTAATGTTAAAGTTATAACTGGAAAAGCCAATTCGTCCCATGGTATTTCTGATTCAAGAAATAATCTAGTTTCCATAGATTCCTCTCCCGGGGAAAAATCCAGATCTATCAATTCCCCAATATAAAACATGTAAATTTGAGATATGTGAGGCAGATTAAAGAGAGTATAAAGATGAGAAAGCTTAACCTGAGCATTGGCCTCCTCGAGCGTTTCTCTTATGGCGCCCGCTGAAGCGACCTCTCCATCCTCGAGAAATCCGGCTGGAAGTGTCCAATATCCAGTCCTTGGAGCTATTGCCCTTCTACATAATAAAACGCTATCTCTGTAGAGAGGGAGACAGCCAGTGATGATTTTAGGATTTTGGTAATAAATTTGACCACAAGACTCACACATAAATCTCTGTCGATTATCTCCGTCGGGAATCTTTTTAATAATCTTTTGGGCACAATTACTGCAGAAATTCATTTTTCAAGTATAAAGCAATCGTCTCGATTGGTAAGATTTATTTGCGTCGTAACAGGCTTTAAGCGCAATCAACAGTAGGTAAAAAAATATGATTTATGAGCTGAACGGTAAGAAACCAGAGTGCCTTGGGGACCATTGGATAGCCGAATCTGCGGATGTAATAGGAAACGTCATCCTAGGAGATCAAGTAAGTATTTGGTTCAATGCTGTATTAAGAGGGGACAATGATCCCATCACTGTCGGGAAATCATCTAACATACAAGATGGTTCAGTTTTGCACACGGATTTTGGCTCTCCCCTCACCATCGAAGAGGGGGTAACTGTAGGACACAAGGTAATGTTACATGGCTGTTTTATTGGAGAAAACAGTCTGATTGGAATTAATTCAGTAATCCTTAATGGAGCGAGGGTTGGCAAAAATTGTCTTATTGGAGCGAATTCTTTGGTTCCAGAGGGAAAGGAGATCCCGGAAGGTTCGCTAGTTATGGGATCGCCTGCCAAGGTGATTCGGCAGCTAGATGAGCGCTCAGTCGCGGCTTTACGACTCAGTTCCGAGAATTATATTGCCAACTATAAACGTTTTCGAGGAGGCGTCAGAATTATTGGCTAATTTCTTGGGGGGCTTGCAATTGAGATCCTAGCGGCTATAGTTCCTTTGCTGTTTTGAAAGCCTAAACCAATCACGAATCGTATCTTTATAAAGCCCTTAACTCCCTGATAGGTAGCGAAAAACATGGATCTTAAAAATGAGATAGCGTCGAGCGACCCTGATTCTGAGAGGAAGATGCCTTTTCGAAAATACAAACCTTTTGTTCCAGTTTCGCTCGAAGATAGAACTTGGCCAGACAACATCATTACGAAGGCGCCTGCTTGGTGCAGCGTGGATTTGAGAGATGGAAATCAAGCGCTGGTCGAGCCGATGACTCCGCTCGAAAAGCACAAAATGTGGGATTTACTCTTAGAGATAGGCTTCAAGGAAATAGAGGTTGGATTCCCTGCTGCCTCTCAGACTGACTATGATTTCGTTAGAAAAATTATTGAGGAGAAACTGATTCCCGATGATGTAACTGTCCAAGTTCTGTGCCAAGCACGAGAAGATCTGATAAAGAGATCGTGTGAAGCTCTGTCTGGAGCGAAGAGGGTTATTTTCCATTTATATAACTCCACCTCTGCCCTGCAGAGGCGAGTTGTTTTTGGGATGGAGAAATCTCAGGTAATTGATTTGGCAACAACGGGTACTAGAATGGTGAGGAGGTATACAACCGACTTGGTCAAGGAAGGGACAAAATTAACACTAGAGTATTCCCCGGAGAGCTTTTCTGCGACCGAATTAGATTTCTCGATTGAGATTTGCTCGGCTGTTATGAGTGCCTGGTCTCCCTCAAATGGAGAAAGAATTATTTTGAACTTACCCGCCACCGTAGAAATGTCGACTCCTAATGTGTATGCAGATCAGATTGAGTACTTTATTCGAAACCTGCCAAACAGAGAAAAGGCCATCATCAGCCTCCATACACATAATGATCGAGGTTCTGGTGTGGCAGCCTCTGAGTTGGGCTTAATGGCAGGTGCGGAGAGAATTGAAGGAACTCTTTTCGGAAATGGAGAGAGAACAGGAAACCTTGATGTCGTGACGATGGCTATGAATATGTTTTCGCAGGGAGTTGATCCAGAGTTGTATTTTAAAGATATGAAAAAGATCGTCACTGTCAGCGAGGAATGCACGAAAATACCAATCCATGTCAGGCAGCCATACGCTGGAGAGTTAGTATTCACTGCGTTTTCAGGATCTCACCAAGATGCAATAAAAAAAGGGATGAATTACGTCTCCTCTGGAACAGCTGGCTCTTGGGAAGTTCCTTATCTGCCGATTGATCCGGCGGATGTCGGTGCCTCTTATAGAGAGACAGTTAGATTGAATAGTCAGTCGGGTAAGGGCGGGGTTTCCTTTGTGCTTGAGCACTATTTTGGAGTTACCTTGCCAAGAGGGTTGCTCATGGAATTTAGTTCGCTTGTTCAAGAAATTTCGGAGAAAGTCGGTGGCGAGCTTAAACCCGATGAGATTTGGAGTGCATTTAGTAAAGAATACGTTAATAACGCCGGCCCCTACGAGCTATTAACTTATGAGTTATCTGCGTCTGATTCAGGCACAGAAATATTCAATGGAAAGATTAAAGTCTCTGAAAACGAAATTAATATCAATGGATCTGGATCAGGTCCAATAGCAGCTTTTGTTGATGCTCTAGTAAAAACACTAAACGAGC
>PARM01000038.1 GCA_002711495.1 Gammaproteobacteria bacterium | reverse complement strand
AATCCACCAGCCTGGAGCGAGCTCTAATCTATTTGAAATGGGTGGCAATTGAACATCTCGAAGATCTCTCAATAAATCAATCGACTGGCCTCCTGGTAACTTGGAGGCAGATAAATCCGCTGAGCTGTTCATCTTGAGTTTAAGATTCGATTTTTGAAAAATACTGTTTCGATCGGTTCGCCTGTATTGATAGAAATTATCGGCGAATTGATTTCAGAGAAAATAGAGTATATTTCCTTTAGGTTGTTCTCATACTGCTTGCCGTAATTTTTTGCGAACTCCTTATCGCTGGTGTCGATTGTAAGTCGTTCAAGTCCATCTGAAATTGAGTAAAGATTAGGGCGAGGTGCTTGCTTTTCAATAGGGTCAAAAACATGTACTGCCGAGATTTTGTTCCTTCTAGAAAGCGATCTTATTTCTGTCAGGCTTGTTTCGTCTGTATTTAAAAAATCACTTATTAGGAAAATCGAGTTATGCGCTTTCAGTATCCTTCTAGCTTGACGCAATATTTCAGACATTTTTGTTTTTCTGCGAACTACTGGCTCACTAATGCTTTTCTTTGCTAGCCCTTTGTTCAATTCGTTTATTTTGTTGAGCAACGACAAAACCGTTTTGATTCCTCGTTTGGCCTTAATATTGGTGTGGGCTTCGTCCGAGTAAACAAGCCCTCCTATCCTGTCACCTTGCTCGTGCGCAGACCAAGCCAGGATGCTTGCGACCCTCGCTGCAACAACGGACTTAAAAGTAATTTTGCTGCCAAAAAACATGGACGGGCTTTGATCTACAATCAGGAAAACAGGCTTCTCTTTTTCCTCTGTAAAAACTTTTGTGTGTGGGTTCAGCGTTCTGGCAGTGACTTTCCAATCAATGTTTCTTACATCATCTCCTGGCTGGTAACACCGAACTTCTTCGAAGTCTATTCCCCTTCCCTTAATCGAGGAGGATAGAAGTCCTGCCATTTGGCTAGTTGTTCTCTGTTTTCTCTGATACTCGATAGATTTAGCCACTTGGCGAAGCGCGATGAGATCTTTAAGTGTCGAGGTCGCCCCCACAAATCCTCTGTTTTCCTTTCGGTCTGATTCTTGTTTTATTTTCATCTTTAGGCAACCGCAACGCTCGCAATTATAGAATTAATCACTTCATCAGGATCGATTCCTTGAGCCTCGGCTTCAAAGCTAAGGATTAACCTGTGTCGAAACACATCGTGAATGACCGCCTGAACATCATCAGGTGACACGAAGTCTTTCCCTGATATGTACGCATTGGTTCTGGAGCAGAGATCCAACGCTATAGTTCCTCTGGGAGAGACCCCGAAATCTATTTGATTTGCGATATCAGCTGCGTATTGGCTTGGATTTCGAGTCGCCATGGTGAGAGCGACGATGTATTCCTCTACTACGTCTGCCATATGCAGATTAAGAATATCTCGCCTCGCGGCTAAAATCTCCGATTCACTTAATGGATCGTCAAATTTCTGGCTTGCGTCAGGTACTGACTCGTTCCGCACGAGTCGCAGAATCTCACGTTCGGATGGGCTATCCGGGTAGTCAATTTTTACCTTCATCAAGAATCTATCGAGTTGTGCTTCTGGAAGAGAATAAGTACCTTCTTGCTCTATTGGATTCTGTGTAGCCATCACCAGGAAGAGTTTGGGAAGTTTAAGGGTTCTGTTGCCAACGCTCACCGTTCTCTCTGCCATGGCTTCTAAAAGAGCCGACTGAACCTTTGCCGGTGCTCGATTGATTTCGTCCGCTAGAATAAGGTTATGAAAAACAGGTCCTTCTTGGAATTGAAAAGAGCCATCCTGCGTCCTATAGATCTCTGTTCCGGTAATATCTGATGGAAGTAGATCTGGAGTGAACTGGATACGCTGAAACTCTCCAATTATAGCCTCTGAAAGAGTTTTAATTGCTTTTGTCTTGGCTAGTCCAGGAGCGCCTTCAACCAAAAGGTGTCCGTCACTTAGAAGAGCGATCAAAATTCTGTCGACTAAGTGTTTCTGGCCGATAATCTGTGTGTTCAGCCAATCTCTCGTTTTTTGAACTCTATCAAGATGATCCATAACTTTTTCACTTTCCTCGATCATGAGAAAACCCTTGGATTTTCTTGGGTTTTATAGACAACAAATTCTTTTTTTTGTTCCCAACAATCATAACACTCCTGACTTTCAGGAACCTGATTACACGCTTAAATATGGTTGCCTAAACCTGTGCGTATGCATTCATGTGGTGCAATAAATGCTCGTTTCTAGTGCAAATAACCTCCTAATTTTTTAAAAACTTATAAGTTTGGCTGATAACTTGCTAAGAAATATCAGTATTTTTTTTTTGGCGCAACCTTTGCACTTTAGTAGAGCACAATCAAAATTATCAAATTCTGGAGAGGGAAAAAAATGGATAAATTGAAAATGTCTAAGTGGTTATCCGCAGTATTAGGATCGCTTATGGCCCCCTTGGCTTTTGGCGATAACCTAAATCAAGCAAACACCGCCTGGATAATGACATCGACTGCGCTAGTTTTGTTCATGACTATACCAGGACTTTCTTTGTTTTACGCAGGATTGGTCAGAGTAAAAAATGTCCTGAGTGTCCTTATCCAGTGTTTCGCAATAACTTGTTTAGTTTCTATCCTCTGGTTAGTCATAGGCTATTCTCTTGCATTCTCGGAAGGCAATGCCTTCATCGGAGGACTATCGAACTTTATGATGGCCGGTGTGCTTGAGGATACGTTGAGCGGGGACATACCAGAGAGCGTTTTCGCAATGTTTCAGCTCACCTTTGCAATAATTACTCCAGCTCTCATCGTCGGAGGATTTGCAGAACGAATGAAATTCTCTTCGATGCTTCTTTTTTCAGGGTTTTGGTTGCTGCTAGTGTACGCGCCTATAACCCACTGGGTTTGGGGTGGCGGCTGGCTGGGTGAGCTGGGTCTATTAGATTTTGCCGGTGGTACGGTGGTGCATGTAACCGCTGGCGTTGCCGCTTTAACAGCGGCTTTAATGATGGGCTCGAGAAAAGGTTTTCCGCAGACACCCATGCCTCCGCATAATATGACCATGACCGTTACGGGAGCAGGAATGTTATGGGTCGGTTGGTTTGGCTTTAATGGCGGAAGTGCTCTAGCTGCGAATGGAGATGCTGGCATGGCGATTCTTGTCACACACGTATCCGCTGCTTCGGCTGCATTCGCTTGGATGTGCCTAGAGTGGTCCAAGTTCGGGAAGCCCAGCGCATTGGGTGCAGTTACTGGAATGGTAGCAGGCCTTGGAACAATTACACCAGCATCGGGATTTGTTGGGCCAGGGGGAGCGCTTTTAATTGGCATATCGGCGGGAGTAATCTGTTTTAATGCGACGATTTTTTTGAAACAAAAATTGGGAGTCGATGATTCACTTGACGTGTTTCCAGTACATGGAGTGGGTGGTGCCCTTGGTACCCTATTAGTTTCAATTTTTGCTAGTAGAGCTTTAGGCGTTTTCAGCGGCCAAGGTGACGGGCTTGGAATCTATGATCAATTTTTTGTTCAACTAATAGGCGTAATTGCCACAGGCGGCTATACTGCGGTGCTAACGTTTGTTCTCCTAAAATCTATAGATTTGGCTATTGGTTTGAGGGTCTCCGATGAGGAGGAAGTTCAGGGGTTGGATATCAATCAACATAATGAACGGGGTTACGACAATTAGACGTTCGAAAGATCTTAATTTTTTGTCGTTCCATCACACCGACCGAACGCTCTGTTGATAAGGTGGTTAAGGAGCTGAGGAAATTGCAGGCCGAAACTCTCAGCTCCCTCTGGGTAGAGGCTGGTGCTGGTCATGCCTGGAAGGGTATTTACCTCCAGTAAGAAGAATTCGTCTCCACGCAGGATGAAATCCGCGCGAGACAAGTCTCTGCAGCCCAGTGATTTATGCGCCTCAATCGCGCAATTTTTTATGTCCAGGGAAAGTTTTGAAGAAATCTTAGCTGGGACGACATGCTTTGATAAACCGGCGGTATATCTATGCTCGTAGTCATACCATGCATCTNCCGGAGTGGTTACNTCGATTATCGGAAATGCCTTCACTCCTTTTTCTGTATCGANCAATCCCACAGTGACTTCTCTGCCGAACACTCTCTCTTCAACAAGTACTTTGGGGCCGAATTTAAAAGCATTGTTCAAAGCCATTTCTATATCTTCTTCTCTGCTAATTAGAGTCACTCCAAGGGCGCTTCCCTGATTCGGAGGCTTAATGCAAATACTAGTTCCCAGATTCGATGTAATGTTTTTCAATAATTCTGACGTTTCAATTTCTTGGTCTGCGATTACGTGGTTTGCGAGAGGCAAACCTGCTCCTTTAAAGACTTGTTTAGCTAGAATCTTATCCATAGCGACTGCGCTGCTTTTAACTCCGCTGCCAACGTATGGAAATCCTAAGATTTCTAACATGCCCTGCACTGTTCCATCCTCCCCAGGGGGGCCATGGAGCGCCGGAAAAATTACGTCTGGGTTGAATGCTAAAAGATTCGGCACGATTTTCNTGTCGAGCTCAATTTGTCTGACCTCTCGATATATTTCTAGTAGTGCAGTCTCAATTGCTTGTCCACTATTTCTAGAGACTTTGGCTTCTGATGAATNGCCNCCGGACAAAATTGCTATGCGCTTTGTCATGATACTCTCTCCAAATTATAACTGGCCGAATTTTGCGTTTACTTATCGTTCACTTCGAGTCTCTCAATCCAGAGCTCTAAATCTCGCAGCTGGAAGGGCCAGTAAAGTTCGTGCTCGCATATTTTTATTACGGGAATAGAAGCACCATATTTTTTTATTAGCTTATCCGAGTTAGCGATCTCTACCTCTTCTATGATTTCGATTTTTCCGAGTTTTTGCAATTTTTCGAGTTGTAAACTTGCTAGCTCGCAAAGATGGCACCCAGATGTGGTCAAGAGGGTGACTTTCACTTGCTTTTATCCAGAGAGAAAAAACTTTTTGCATTTCTGGAGGTGTTTAAAGTCCAAAATTCCTTTGTTTTTCCGGTGCGCATTGCTACCTCTTCACAGATTTCATTTAAGTGCATTGGTTCGCATCGCCTGTTTTTTGGTTTTGTCTCCAATGTCCTTGGAAGCAGGTAAGGAGCGTCAGTCTCAATCATAAGGCGGTTCGAAGGGATGGCAGCTACTAATTTCTGAAGATCTTTCCCTCGTCGCTCGTCACAAATCCAGCCAGTCACGCCGATATAGCAATCTAGGTCAAGATACTTGAAAAGCGCTTCCTGGTTACCTGTAAAACAATGTACGACTAGTTTATTCAATTTGTCTCGGCTAGTTCGAAGAACATCGTAAAAAGTTTTGTGAGCATCCCGTTCGTGAAGGAACATTGGTAGCTGAGATTTAATCGCGAGTTCAATATGTTTTTCAAAAGAAAATATTTGAACTTTTTTCGCGGTGTAATCTCGGAAAAAATCNANACCTGTTTCACCNACNGCTACTACCTGAGGTAAATTCAAAATTTTTNCTAAGTCTGCGATGGCTCTTTCGCATGTTTCTTCCGCATANTGCGGGTGAATACCAGCGGTAGAGAATAAAGANTCGTGTCTCTGTGTTAGCTGTTGAGCCGTTATGCTGCTTTGNACATTGGTGCCGGTAACAATGATTTTATCAACGTTTGATTCCTTAGCTCGAGTTAGGACCGATTCGATATCNTTTTTGAAAGATTCATGCGTAAGGTTTGCACCTATATCAANTAACATTAAACACCTCTTGAAGAGAGATGTGTTGGAACCGAAACTCTCTCAGACGGCTTTAGNTTGCCGAATTGCTCTTTTTCTCCCGANAAAATAAAAGGTGATTCTTGATCTAACAGATAGTTATAAATGGNGGAATAAGCCAGAACATTTTTGACGTAGTTTCTCGTCTCTTTAAATGGAATGGTCTCTATCCAAGCATCCAAAGCTAAATCCTTGTCTAACCACTTGTCTACGTTTCCTGGTCCAGCATTATATGCTGCCGAAGCTAATATCCGATTGTTGTTATACCGAACCAGCATCCAACTTAGGTAATGTGANCCGAGTCTAATGTTGAAGTCCACGTCTAAAAGCTTANTCCGAGATGAGTATTTTATCCCTTCAGTCCTAGCNATTATTCTCGCAGTTGAAGGCATGAGTTGCATCAGCCCTCGTGCGCCTGCAGCGGATCTTGCATCTGGCATAAATGCACTTTCTTGTCTCGCTACGGCTANGCTCCAAGAANTAGGAATATCTAATTGTCTNGCGTGTCTAGTGAAGATGTCTTTATGTGCAACAGGGAATCTTTCGCTTAAGCTATCCCAGCTTTTTGACTGAATCATTGTTTGTATCGACGCTTTATGCCACCCCCATCTGAGGGCTAAATTAGCAGCAATGAGTCGTTCCCGTTTTTTAAGCTTAGAAGCAGCCAAATACCATTCTTGACGCGCTTGACCGAGATAGCCCAACGCAAATAATTCCAGCGCCCGCTTGATCGATTTATTTTCTTCTAGGCTGATCGTTTCATCGTAGGAAACATTATGTGTTTTATGGTTATAGTTGTANTCCGTATNCATAATNTCTGAAGCTANAAAACCGTAGAACGATCGACTTCGGCTTAGGTTGCTNAATATATCNCGAGCAACTCCCCGNTCCGCAGGGTCTTCAGACAGAGATAGGACCCTNGCGTTCCAGTACTTCCACTGCTCAAGATTCTTTTTTTCTTCTGAAAAAAGATTGATTAGCACGAGAACGTTGCTCCAATCCTTTACTTTTAAACTATGTCTAATCCTTGCTTCAAGTAATTTGGGATGGTCCCTTAACTTAATTGGCAAGGAATCTAAAAGCGATTGCGCTTTTTGTTTTCGACATAGAGACATTCCGATTTTCTCGTACGTTTTGTTCAGTTCTGAAGCCTCGAACGATAGCTGTTTACTGTATTTGTTCAATAAATTAAGAGCCTTGACGGGTTCGCGTCGGCTTAAGCGCGCAATGCCGTGGAGAACGATTTCTTTGTTTTCAGGTGAGTCGGCACTGAAACGTTTTACTTTTTTGAGAACAGCTGGGTTTGAGTGGACTAACCTAAAGTTTGCTGCCGAGTTCGTTTGATTTTTTTCAATATACCTAAGTAGATACTTGGAAAGACTGTTTTCGTTCGCTTTAATGCTAAGACTCAACCTAGACCAGGCCATCTCACTGGTTATTCNNCCCGCTGCACTTAAAAGATGAAAAATTCGGTCACATTCTTGCGGTTGCGAGAAACCAACTGTCCACAGCCTAGATGCTTTTTCTAGTCCAGCATTTTTCGATTCTCTTTTGTATAGCGCATAACTGTGAAGGCATTCTAATTCTTTGGAGGGATTTATTAATCGCTCATAATTCCTCAGGAAGACTGTCCAGTGACCCCGCTTGGCTAAAACTGGTAGCCAATGGGAGAGAAGTGGCTGTCCTAGTGGAGTATCCCTGTAGTCTTCAAGAAATTTTATTATTTGTTTTTCTTTATATCTGGAAATCCTATAGATTTTTTCATTGAAATCTAAATACGGATAAAGGACGTAACCTTTCAGTTTTTCTTTTTCTTTTGAAAAATTAGCGAATTGACTGCTTTTAAGGAGACTTATCGCGTTTTTATAAGCTTTCCTTTGCTCAACCAAGTCTCTCTCTTTGTTAACTTCATAAGAATGACCGCGGGAGAAATCTCCCAGAGCGCTCGAATTCAAAAGGATTATAAAAACGAAAATGGGTGCTTTCACTGNTCTAACAAGCTTAATAAAAGATTAAAACATTATTATATTTTTCGAGGAAAGTTAAAGTCATTTATGCGTTTTTGCCCACGCGAATTGCCAANACATCGCACGGGGCTCCATGAAGAACACCGTTTGCGGTCGAGCCGAGCAAAAGTGCCAACCCATGGCGCCCATGACTACCAACAATAATTAGGTCAGCATCGATAGAGGATGCTAAAGCGTGAATTTCGGTCTCTGGTCTTCCAAAAACAAGGTGCTGATCTGACTTTTCTATATTTAAATAGTCTGAGAATTCCCCTAACTGCTTTTCTGCGGTCTTGCGAATCTGCTCTTGTATATTGGAAATGTCCATTGGGATATCCCCTCCGTAAGCTATGGAGAGAGGNTCAATAACATGAACAATACTCAACTTCGCTTCTAGAGCATGCTTCATCAACAACGTTTTTTCTGCNACCTCTTGGGATTCCGAAGTTAAATCCAAGCCCACAAGTATGTGCTTATATTCCATCATCGCTTACAATAATGTGCTTTAGTTTTAAGGGACGGATTGTAGAATCTACAGGGTAAACACNCTCACCTCAACCCCCTCAATCAAAACAAAAAAAGAGAGTTTCTTTTGGTTTATTTTTTTATCTTTTTTGCAGTTATTTTTGTTTTGACCCCTTTCTTTTCGATATTTCCTAAGAAAAGACAGAGGGAAATACAAAAAATGAGAGCTTTCGCTTTAAGGTCAGGTGTTAGAGTCACCATTCACCAACCCATGCGGCCAAAGAACAAAGTTCACGCGAGCTTTCCGCAAGCACTTGATCTTGCGAAAGCCAGCGAACAAAAACCTGGTGTTACCTACAGTAAGCGACGCAATGACATTGAAAAATTTAAGGGCGAACTCGCTCTCTCCTGGCGGATAGAAAAAAAAGCCGATGGAACTTGGTTTTGGCAGGACGATCTTTCGTTAAAAGATTTTAACCTTTTTCGGAGTTGGATAGAAAAATCTGTTCCCAACTTGCCTCAGGATGCCTATTTTGTAGAAGAACGAAACGGCTTTATTTCTTTGGCTTGGCTTGAGATCTTGCCTGGTAGCGAAAAGTTGGTAATCGATTTTCTGGACAACTGTGCCAACTTCAAATTTGAGTAATTATGCCTAAGTTTAGGACTATCTTCGCGCCTGGACTTTTCAGAAAAAATGAAAAACGGACTTGACCTGAATAGCCATTGTCCTTTAAAACTCGCGGCGAGCTTTTTTTTNTTTTAACTGGAACGTGTTATGGCCAAATCTTTGGTGATTGTTGAATCGCCAGCAAAAGCTAAAACAATAAACAAATATCTTGGTAAAGGGTTTGTTGTCAAGTCTAGTGTCGGNCATATCCGAGANCTTCCTGTGAGCGGNGTCAGCAAGGTCGATCCAAAGGCAAGAGCTAAAGAAGCTGCAAAAACAAGAAAGATGACACCAGAAAGAAAAGAAGCATACAAAAAAGAAAAGGCAAAGAAACAATTGGTCGCCAGAATGGGAATTGATCCCGAAAATGATTGGAAAGCCGATTATCAGATTCTGCCGAAGAGCGATAAAGTCGTTTCTGAGTTGAAGAAACTCGCGAAAGACGCTCCTCAAATATATCTAGCCACAGATTTAGACAGAGAAGGGGAGGCCATAGCCTGGCATTTAAGAGAGGCTATTGGAGGAGATGAGACCAGGTATTGCAGAGTAGTTTTCAATGAGATTACAAAGAAAGCGGTTGAGCTCGCTTTCGAGAGCCCCGGCAAATTGAACATGGACAGGGTAAATGCTCAGCAAGCAAGACGTTTTTTAGACAGGGTAGTCGGATTTAAACTTTCCCCTTTGCTCTGGTCCAAGATTGCAAGGGGGCTGTCCGCGGGCAGAGTTCAGTCTGTTGCAGTTAAAGTTGTTGTAGAGCGAGAGAGTGAGATAAGAGCTTTCGTCCCAGAAGAATTTTGGGAAATTCAAGCNNANTTGGCTGAGAGCGGANAGAAACAGGCAAATTCNGGGGACGCCATCAGCTTCGATGTNATCAANCATAAGGAAAAGAATTTCAAACCCACATCGAAAGAAGAAGTCGATCTAGCATTAACGCTTTTAAATGCCGCTAAATNNATAGTTTCGGAGAGAAAAGAGAGACCTACAAAAACTCGACCTTCTGCACCTTTTATAACCTCGACATTGCAGCAATCTTCNAGTACNCGNTTAGGNTTNGGCGTAAAGAAAACAATGATGCTTGCGCAGAGGCTCTATGAGGCGGGCTACATCACTTATATGCGAACTGATTCAACTAATTTGAGTGCCGATGCAATTGTGATGGCACGAGGGATTATCCTCGACAGCTTCGGCGAAAAATACTTACCCGCTGAACCAAGAATTTANTCAAGTAAAGAGGGAGCACAAGAAGCCCATGAGGCNATTCGACCTTCAGANGCCNAAGTAAAGGCAACGGCGTTGGATGGTGTTGATAGAGATGCAGAACGTTTGTATGAATTGATTTGGCGTCAGTTCATTGCCAGCCAAATGACTGANGCAGAGTACCTNAGCACNTCTTTACNTGTAAGAGCAGGTGATTTTGAATTGAAAGTGCGCGGTAGAATTATAAAGTTCGACGGNCATATCCGTGTTCAAGGTCCCTTCGCAAAGAAAGACGGAGATATTGCTTTACCAGATATTCGGGTTGGCCAGAATTTGGATTTGATTAAATTAAATTCATCGCAGCATTTCACAAAACCTCCACCAAGATATGGCGAGGCAAGTCTAGTAAAGGAACTTGAAAAAAAAGGCATAGGGAGACCGTCTACTTACGCTTCGATCATAACAACTATACAGGATAGAGGTTATGTCACCCTCAGAAATAAGCGTTTTTATGCGGAAAAAATAGGGGATGTCGTAACCGACAGGTTGAACGAAAGNTTCGATGATCTTTTAGATTATAGTTTTACCGCCCAGTTAGAGGAAGGCCTTGATAAGATCTCTGCTGGAGAAATTGAATGGAAAAATTTACTGAATAACTTTTACACTGAATTTGAAAATAAACTGGAGCTGGCGGAAAGTTCAGAAGGGATGAGAGCAAATGAACCGAGTAACACAGATATTTTATGCGAGAAATGTGGTCGACCCATGCAGGTTCGTATTGCTAGCACTGGAGTATTCTTAGGATGTTCGGGTTATGCCTTGTCACCAAAAGAGCGATGCAAATCGACTATAAACTTAGTTTCAGGAGATGAGGTTGTTAGCGCTGATGGGGACGAGGAGGCAGAATCCCGAATTCTTCTTGGTAAAGAACGCTGCGGGGAGTGTGGAACAGCAATGGATAGCTACCTCGTAGATGAGTTNCGAAAAATTCATGTGTGCGGGAAAAACCCCGATTGCTCAAGTTTCAAAATTGAGAAAGGTCGATTTAAGATCAAGGGCTATGACGGGCCGACTCTTGAATGCGATAAGTGTGGATCCGAGATGCAATTAAAAACGGGTCGTTTTGGGAAATATTTTGGTTGTGTGTCAGACGCTTGCAAGAACACACGGAAATTGCTTAGAAATGGAGAGCCGGCCCCACCTAAGATGGATCCAGTTCCAATGCCTGAGCTCGCTTGTCAAAAAGTAGATGACCATTACGTTCTGAGGGACGGAGGAAGGGGTCTTTTTCTAGCCGCAAGTGGATTCCCAAAAAACCGTGAGACACGCAGTCCTTATCTAGATGAGCTGCTACCGCATCAGAATGAAATAGACCCTAAGTACCAACACTTGATGAGGGGNCCTTCAACAGACTCTTCTGGACGNNGGACACTANTAAAGTTTTCTACAAAAACCAAGGAGCAGTATTTNGTTTCTGAGAAAAATGATGGGAAGCCTACCGGTTGGAGAGCTGACTTTATAGATGGTGAGTGGGTCCATTCTCAAAAGTAATTTCATCTATGCGCAATGTGCTTTTTTATCTAATTTCTGATTACCCCAACGGCAAGGCCCTCAATAGCGAAGTCACTNTCNCNTAGGTCTATTTTNATTGGGGNGTAANCTGAGTTTTCGGGCAAGAGACTCAATAANTGTTTTGTTCCTGATTTCTTTAGCCGCTTGACCGTAACTTCATTGTCTATCCTTGCTACAACGATATCTCCATTATTGGCATTNGNAGTCTTGTGAACNGCTAGTAAGTCTCCATCTAATATCCCTGAGTTTTTCATNGAATCTCCTCGGACTCGNAAAAAATAGTCAGCGTTNGGTTTGAAAAAAGATGGAGAAAGTTCGCAATAATCTTCAATGTTTTCTTCNGCTAAAATGGGATTCCCNGCAGCNACGTTACCTATTATNGGGATTCCCNCCACTTCATTTGCTAATTTTATTCCTCTNGATGTGCCCGGAATTATTTCAATCGCACCTTTCTTTGCNAGNGCTTTAAGGTGCTCCTCAGCGGAGTTGGCACTCTTGAAACCTAAGTGCCTCGCTATATCCGCTCTTGTTGGAGGATACCCCGTTTCTTCAAGGTGATTTCTAATTAGGGATAGCACTTCTTCCTGTCTCGCTGTCAGATTTTGCATANNGGCCTGTCTTTTTATACATGTACTGTTATTTTATACAGTTTTGTAAGTGATACAAGCTGTTTCACTGATCACTTGCTTTATCTACTTATTGAAAAAGTCTGTTATGGTAAGGACTATATTTAAAAGCAGTTTTTAAGATGTCTAAAAGTTTAATGGTTTTTTTATTCTTGTTTTTTCTTCCTCCCGCAATATTAGCAGATGAGTATGTTGAGCAAGGTTTACAGATAATGACAGAGGTTGATCTGCGAGATACTGGTTGGGTCGACTACACCGTTGACCTGACTATGATTCTGAGCAACGCCCGAGGAGAAACAAGCGAAAGACAAATACAAGTTAAGAGCAAAGAAACCGAAGGAGATGGAGATCGGACGCTTTTAGTCTTTGATACTCCACCGGACGTGAGAGGAACCGGACTACTTACTCATACTCATCTCAATGGTGAAGACGACCAATGGTTGTATCTGCCTGCTCTTAAACGGATTAAAAGAATCGCATCAAAAAACAAATCTGGACCTTTTGTAGGCAGCGAGTTTGCTTATGAAGACCTAACCTCTCAAGAGGTTAGCAAGTATTCATATAAGTACTTAAACGATGAGACGATAGCTGGTAACGAGCATTTTATTGTTGAAAGATTTCCGGTCGACAAGAACTCTGGATATACTCGCCAGGTAGCATGGATTGATAAAGAGCATTATCGTTTTCAAAGGATCGAATTCTTCGATAGAAAAAATAAGCATCAGAAGACCCTGAGCTTTTATGACTATAGTCTATACAATAATCGTTTTTGGAGAGCGGCATCAATGATAATGGAAAACCACGTAAGCAAAAAAAATACTCAGCTTATATGGAATAATTTTCAGTTCGATCGCGGGGTGCGGGACCAAGACTTTAACAAGAATGCTCTCAAGAGGGTTAGATAAAAATGGCTAGATACTTGCGTCCTCTCTTTGTGTTGCCGTTTTTAATTTTTGGGCCACTAGTTTTTTCCGCGCAGAATGTTTTCGTTATCGGAAGTTATAAATCTTCGAAAGCAGCCCATGCCGAAGCATCTCGAATTACCAAGAAATTGGACGCCGAGTTAATTATTGAAGAAATTCTAATCGATAGCGTTTTGTATCACCGATTGGTGATTCCTTACCCAATGGATCCGGGGTTCGAAAAAGAACTTTCTCGAGAATTGGTCTCTCTCGGCATTAAAGATATTTGGCGTTCAAGAATAGATTTAAATGAAGTTGAACACCTTCACCAATTAGGAAATCAATTTGAGAAGAAAGTTTGGAGCCGGGCAGAGGATAATTGGGAAACTCAGAGCTTGGTTGCTCCCGAAAATCAGATTCATCAGGTAGTCGCTGGAAGCTTCACACAAGAAGTAAAAGCCGAAGAATTTGCTGAAGAGTTGCGCAGTTGGGGTGAGGAATCCAAGATTGAGGAGACGGATATTGTTGGAGAGCTTTTTTATCGAGTTGTCTTAGGCCCGCTGCTTCAGAGTGACGCTTTGTTGGCGAAAAAGAGGTTAGAGGCACTCGGAGTTATTTCTCCCTGGCTTGTCCTTTACGAGGATACTGTTTCAGGGCCTAGGAGTGTAAGGCTCGAGGAACTAGCGCTTGACACTCTGGAATTTGATTCTGCGTCGATAAAAAAAGAAAAGACAGAGAGCCCCGTTGAATCAGTTTTCTCTGAATTTGCAGATGCCGAATATAACCTCGCAAAGTTAAAAAAAAAGTAAAAAGCGCAGACGTTAAAAAGGAAGAGAGGGCTTTCTGGAGCTCTGAAGTTGCCCTGGATTCTCGTTTTTTTCTTGAACGAAAATCGGAGTCGAAAGAGACCTTTTTTCCATCATTCTCCTTTCTCGCTGCGTATCATCGCTCTTGGGATGACGGAACATATCTGTTTGATTTTGTTCCATACTTTCGCCTCGACTACGAAGATCCTTCGAGAAACTTGGTAGATATCCAAGAATTGTCGTGGATTCGTGTCGGGAAAGATTGGGAGCTTCGAGCAGGCGTGAGAAAGGAATTTTGGGGTGTTGCTGAATCTCGTCACTTGGTTGACGTGATCAACCAGCTGGATTTTACTGAAGGCTTGGATGGAGAAGAGAAATTAGGACAGCCGATGGTTAACCTATCTTTGGCCCGAAATTGGGGAGTTGTCGATATTTTTCTCTTGCCAGGTTTTAGGGAAAGGCGTTTCTCAGGGATAAACGCTCGGCCGTCTTTTCCTTTATCGATAAGAGAAAATTCCGCTCAATTTGAGTCAGGAGCAAAAAATTATCGCCTTGATTTTGCTTTCAGATGGAGTCATTACTTTGGGGATTTAGAGCTTGGGATTTCTCATTTCACCGGCACGTCAAGAGAACCCAGATTCCTTCCAAAAAACAAAGATTTTGGAGGTGCACCTCACTCTCTCAAACACCTGGTGCCCTACTATGAGGTTATTGACCAGACGGGAATTGACGCACAATATTTTTTTGGGGACTGGGCTTGGAAACTAGAATATATTAGTCGCAGTGGTCAAGGGGAAAGGTTTTGGGCGAGCGTATTCGGGTTNGAGAAAACATTCGTTGGNGTTTTNCGTTCTCGAACAGATTTGGGACTANTAATTGAGCACCTNTACGATAGTAGGGANAGGNNCTTACTTAATTTTACNGAAAATGACGTNGCGTTTGGAATTAGATACTCCTTGAATAATCCATGGGATACCCAAGCGCTANTAGTTGCTCTCTACGATATTGACTGTAGAGAGTCCGCACTGAGTCTTGAGGCAACTACACGAATAGGGCCAAATTGGCGCCTAAGCCTTGAGGCGAGTTTTTTCGTTAACATACCAGATTCAACATTAGGCAAAAATAGTCGGGTGGTCTCAGAAAGTACAGCACCGGGTTCCGAGCTAATTTTTTTTGATGATGAGGACTTTGTCAGATTAGAATTAATCAGATATTTTTAGTGGTAGACCTCCGATGAATGATGCGTTGTACGATCTTGATCAATTATTTACTGACCCCAAGTTAATTTTGGTCTTCTCTGTTATTTTTTTCACCGCTCTTTTTAGTTTCATTGTTCGCAGGATTTTTTTACGTTTTGAGAAAAAAACAAAAAAAACCGCAAACCTCTGGGATGATGCGTTTGTGGCGGCAGCTAAAAAACCTACCAATTGGTTGGTCTGGATCGTTGGAATAACATGGGCGATTCAAATTATGGCAGAGAGCACAGGCTCTGACCTTGAAAAATTAATCCACCCACTTCGATTTATAGCGGTGGTAAGTCTCCTCGGATTTTTTTTGACCAAATTCATAACCGAAATTGAACTTGCCTCTATTGCACTTGGTGGCGACGTTACGACGGCTAACGCTGNTGGAAAATTGCTCCGAATTTCAGTGACGATCACTGTAATTTTATCTGTGCTTCAAACTTTAGGTTTTAGTATCTCAGGAGTGCTTGCTTTTGGTGGTGTTGGAGGCATTGCCGTGGGTTTTGCCGCCAAAGATCTTTTAGCAAATTTTTTTGGNGGGCTGATGATNTATTTGGATCGACCATTTTCTGTTGGGGATTGGGTAAGGAGNCCAGATAGAGAAATAGAGGGNACAGTTGAAAAAATAGGTTGGCGGTTGACGTCGATTAGGACCTTTGACCAAAGACCGCTTTATGTTCCAAACTCGGTGTTTGCGAATATAGCGCTAGAGAATCCCTCGAGAATGACCAACCGGCGAATTTTTGAAAGAATTGGCGTCCGCTATGATGATTCTGAGACTTTGCCTTTGATTATAGATCAGGTTAGGAAAATGCTCGTCGAGCACGATGATATAGATGCAGAGCAGACGTTGATCGTGAATCTTGACTCGTTTGGCTCATCTGCACTCGAGTTCTTTATNTATGCGCACACTAAGACTACAGATTGGNTAAGTTNTCATGATGTAAAACAAAAAGTGATGTTTNAGGTTATGGAAATCATTAATCAAAAAGGTGCTGAATTTGCTTANCCGACNAGTACNGTAAATTTGATCGAGAATTAATTTTNTTNTTCATCTTTTTTAAATCGGGTTATTTTTAAAACAAGCCCGAACAGAGGGTGGTCAAGATAGTGCAATTCGTTTACTCGCACTCTTCTCTTCTGTTTCATCATAAACGTCGCAGAAACGGAAGAGTTTGAGGCGTCGCTATTTGTGACCTCACTTTCGAAGTCCTCTTCGCCAGCGCTTGNGAAACTGCTCTCAGTCTCACTTTTTTTTTGAAGTTTTGTAAACCAAAGGTTTGTTGATACGTGAAGGTAACGTTTTCGATATAGGGTTATGAAGCCCTCAATTTCACTCCTCCCCTCTTGCTCAGCCGTTCCCTGAATCATGATCGATGTTAGGTCAGATCTAATCGGTTGTATCCAAGATTTATAATCAAGCACTCTCATATCTGCCGAGCGTTCGATCTTCTCTTTTATTTCCTTTAATTCTGCAAGCCNGGAGAAATCTTTGAAGGCGAGTTGTCCATCCGCGGATGAATTCAATTGAAAAATGAGTTCTTTGATAATCTTCTCTCTAAAACTGTTTTCGTCCNGGTTTGGATTTTTCTTGTAGGTATCCTCGGATTGGTTTTGGGAAGATTTTTTAATCACGGCTTCGATAAGATCTATGTTGAACCTCCGAGCGCTCTCGCGCTCTAATTCGAAGGTGATTTTCTCATTCGGGCTTGAATATTCGTTTTCTATTGAGAGGGCTTTAGCGGTAGCATTTGCGCCGCCAACCTCTCTACTCAGCTTTGAATTCTCTTCAATGGCGATGATGTCTTTAGGATAAAATTTTTTATCTACATTGCCCATTTTCTCGCTGTTATTAGGTTTAATGTATTCAAATATCATAGTTTCGATTTGAAACCAGTCCTCTGCGTTCATGCTCGTCTCGGCAGGTACCGAATTTGAAAACCCTAGGGTTATGACCAAGATCCATCTGGACTTATACAAATCTTCTCTCTTTATTTCTTTAATAAAGCTGGGCAAACAATCTTTCAGCAGCATCAAATTTTTCGTCAGTATCTGCGATGTTAGCATTAAGGATCAACTCGTTTCCTCCATTAAATTTGTACTTGCCAGGATCATTTTTCAACAAATCAAAAATAGAGTCTGGACTCACAGGTGTTTGTTCCCCGAAGATTAGTCTGCNGTCGCTGCTCTTCAGAGTTATCTTGGTTATTCCTAACAGCCTNCCTCGAATCTTTAATGAGGTCAATCTAAAGAGGTTTTTTACTGCAGTCGGGAATAGTCCGAATCTATCTATCATTTCGACCTGCAACTCCTTTATCTCTNAATCGTTCGNAAGAGAGGCTATCCTTTTATANAGCACTAATCGTGCATGTGTGTCAGGNAGATAGGTCTCNGGAATAAGAGCNGCAAAATCTATGCTTGTCTCTAACGTTTTCTTATCTAAGTCTTGTGATCTTGGCAATCTTCCAGACTTGATGTCGTTTACTGCTCTGTCTAGGAGTTCAGCGAACATGGAGTAGCCAAGGTTTTGGATATTCCCGGATTGGTCATCTCCAAGAATTTCTCCGGCTCCTCNTATTTCTAAGTCATGNGTTGCNAGGATGAACCCTGCCCCAAGATCCTCGGAATCTGAGATTGCTTGCAGTCGCTTAATGGCCCTGGGGGTCATTGCTTCTTCTGACGCCGTCAAAAGGTACGCATAAGCCTGATGGTGCGATCGTCCTACTCTCCCTCGAAGCTGATGTATTTGCGCAAGGCCCAGTTTATCTGCTCGTTCAATAATAATCGTATTCGCATTTGGAATATCTAAACCTGTTTCAATNATCGTTGTGCAAACTAGTATGTTTGANGTCTTACGATGAAAATTTAACATTACATTTTCGAGCTGCTGCTCACGCATTTGCCCATGTGCTATCGAAATCGACGCCTCAGGTATTTCTNTTTGAAGTTCAATGGCTGCTTTTTCAATAGTTTTTACTTGATTGTGGAGATAGAAAACTTGCCCTCCGCGCATTATTTCACGCTGTATCGCCTCTTTCACAACTTCGTCGCTCTTCTTATTAATAAAGGTTTTTATAGAAAGTCGTCTTTCAGGAGGCGTTGCGATGATCGATAAATCTCTTAAACCTGATATCGCCATATTCAAAGTTCGAGGTATTGGNGTAGCGGTCATCGTTAAAATATCTACACCTGCTCGCANTGAATTAATTTTTTCTTTTTGCCTGACACCAAAGCGGTGTTCCTCGTCGATAACTAGTAGACCTAAATCAGAGAAATTAATGTCTTCCTGGAGAAGGGAATGAGTCCCTATCACAATATCTATTTTACCTGTCATTAAATCATTGATGATCTTTTTTTGCTCTGAGGTCGTTTTAAATCGGGATATAGATGAAATGCTCACCGCAGTGCTCGCAAACCTGTCTTTGAAAGTTTCCTCGTGTTGCCGCGCCAGCAGGGTAGTGGGAACCAGAACAACAACCTGTTTCCCTGAGCTGACCGCAATAAAAGCCGCCCTCATTGCAACTTCCGTCTTTCCGAAACCAACGTCTCCGCAGATCAATCTGTCCATGGGCCTTTTAGATGTCATGTCAGCGATGACTTTTTTGATGGCCTCTTCTTGATCAGGTGTTTCCTCGAAAGGGAAAGTCCTAGCAAATTCCTCATAATCTTGGTTGGGTTTTTTATGACTGAACCCAACAGCAGCCC
>PARM01000037.1 GCA_002711495.1 Gammaproteobacteria bacterium | reverse complement strand
AGCGTAGCATTTGCTTTGAGGGATTCAGCCATTCGAGAGAAAAGAGCCTCTTGGCAGAATGCGACGGAAAATGGTTTTGAGGTCGGTACCTATAATGAACTTATTCCGAGCGCAGACCTTGTTCTAAACCTTACCCCTGATAAGCAGCATTCTTCAGTTGTGAAAGAAATAATGCCCTTAATGAAGAAAAACGCATGTCTCTCATACTCACACGGTTTCAATATCGTGGAAGAGGGGGTGACAGTGCGCGATGATATAACCGTCATCATGGTTGCTCCCAAGTGCCCTGGTACTGAAGTCAGGGAAGAATTTAAGCGAGGGTTTGGCGTGCCGACCCTAATCGCAGTTCATGAAGAAAATGATCCACTCAAGGAGGGTCTTTCTATAGCTAAAGCCTATGCGGCTGGAACGGGAGGACATAAGGCTGGGGTTTTGATGTCCTCTTTCATTGCTGAGGTGAAGTCTGATTTGATGGGCGAACAAACTATCCTATGCGGGATGCTTCAGACGGGCTCGTTGCTCTGCTTCAATAAAATGGTCGAGAAGGGAATAGAGCCAGGCTATGCCTCAAAACTTGTGCAGTTCGGTTGGGAGACTATCACTGAGGCATTAAAGCATGGTGGCGTGACTAACATGATGGATCGACTTTCTAATCCAGCAAAAATAAAAGCCTTTGAGTTGTCAGAGGAGTTGAAAAATATAATGCGTCCTTTGTACGAAAAGCACATGGATGACATCATGACTGGAAAATTTTCCGCTGGGATGATGGATGATTGGAATCAAGATGATAAACAGTTGCTCTCTTGGAGGGATGAAACCAGCCGAACGGATTTTGAGACAACTGAGATCACGGCCCAGGACATAAAAGAGCAGGAATATTTTGACAACGGCATTCTCATGGTGGCTATGGTCAAATCGGGCGTTGAATTAGCCTACGAAGTCATGACGGCGTCCGGCATAAAGGAAGAATCTGCATACTATGAGTCATTGCATGAGACCCCTTTGATAGCTAACACCATTGCTCGAAANAAATTGTTTGAAATGAATAGAACTATTTCTGATACGGCCGAGTACGGATGTTACCTGTTCAATCACGCCTGCTTNCCCTTATTGCAGGANTTTATGGAGAGGCAGGATATCGATGTGATTGGCAGGGGCCTNGGTTTAAATGACTCNGGAGTCGACAACCAGCNACTAATCAAAATTAACACCTCGATTCGCGAGCATAGTGTTGAGGTTGTTGGTAAGAAACTGAGGGGTTATATGGGCGCAATGAAGAGGATTCTATAGATTAGAATCGGAACTTATAATATTGATTAACTTGCAAAACGCCACGATCTCCATGAATGGCGGCCAAACCTTTAAAAGCATTGACATTGAGGTAGCCTCGGGAGACTGTTCAGTCATTTTTGGCGGAGATGGCTCTGAAAGGTCAGCGCTTTTAGAATGCTTTAATGATCCTGATTTGATTGCAGACGGAACTTATTCGAATTCCGCTCTCAGAGTCGGAATTGTCTCGCTGCGAGAGCAGGAGCGTCTGATTGTGCGGGAGGAAATTCGCGATGACAGCGATTTAACGGATCAAATTTTCTCCGGGACACCAGTCTTTGACCTCCTCGAAGAAACAAGTCCCGAAAAAGAATTGCTCGCTCATCTTATCGATTTCTTAGAGTTAAGCCCTTTGCTTGGTAAGGGTTTCAGAAAATTATCATCCGGAGAGTCAAAAAAAATAATTTTGGCGAGAGCTTTGCTAATTAAACCGGATCTTTTGCTTTTAGAAGATCCGCTGGAAGGATTAGATTTGGTAGGCAGAACTCAGGCCTCGAGTTTGATCGGGGATTTGAGCAAGTCCGTCACAAAAATCTATTCATTGAGCAGAGTGACTGACATTCCCGAGGATACCAACAAAATTTTTTTTTTAGATCCAAATTCGGTCGCGCGCAAATTTGTTTGCGAAAGCGGAGTCGAGGCGCGCTCCATAGTTTCGTCGATTACCAAAATAGAGTCGAGAGAAGTTATNNTTCCGCCGCCCGCAGAAAAAAGATTGCTCCCGACAAACCCCGATGGATCTCTGGTAAATATAAAAGATGCGACTGTAAAGTATATAAAGAATACAGTCTTTGAAAACCTTAATCTAAGGATTAATCCCGGNTCGCATTGGCAGATTAGAGGTCCCAATGGGTCTGGAAAAACAACGCTGTTAAATCTTATTAACGGGGATCATCCGCAGAGTTATATCAACAATATCTGTGCTTTCGGTTTCAGAAAGGGTGGAGGCGAAACCATATGGGAGATTAAGAAGAATCTTGGTTTTGTGTCTAACGCCCTGCATTGGGGCCATCGTATCTCGGTAAGTGCAATAAACGTTATCGTTTCGGGCTTTTTCGATACTATCGGCCTTTACTCCAACGCCTCAGATTTACAGTACGAATTGGCTTACAAGTGGCTGGAACTGCTGGGACTAGAAAATGAAAAAGATCAGAGGTTTACAGAATTGTCTTTTGGTCAGCAGAGACTTATTTTGATCTGTAGAGCTATGGTGAAACACCCGCCGCTCTTGCTNCTCGACGAGCCATGCCGNGGACTCGATGANGCTAATCGGCAACTCGTGATAGCNCTGATTACTAGATTGTGCGTCGACGGAGATTCCACAATCGTTTACGTGACCCACGATTTAGAAGACGAAATCCCCTATATATCGAACGTTTTCGAACTGATGTAGAGAAAAGCACTCAACCACCTTATGGCGAACTTCCGCAGGTTAACGCTTTGATATGAGTTCAAAAAGTTATTGTCGCTTCCCGATCTTTGAACTAGCTCAGACTTTTTTTGAGTCTAAGGCTCCTTTGTCTTCATGCGACTCAGCTTCACCTCATCAAATTGTAATAATAATCCCAACGAGAGTAGCCGTGGAGCAAGTTGCAATTGTGCCTGCGATAAGAGATTTTAGACCTAGATCGATGATCTCTTGTTTTCTTTTTGGTACGAGGGTTATCAGACCGGATACCATAATGCCNAGGCTAACAAAGTTTGCAAAACCGCAGAGCGCATAAGTCATGATTATCCTGCTTCTTTCAGACATCGCGTCCAAGGGTAAATCACCGAGTCTTACGTATGCGATAAATTCAGTTAGGACTAACTTTGTGCCCATAAGTTGCCCAGCAATAAACGCTTGTTCAGAAGGGATGCCCATCATCATGGTTAACGGAATAAGGAGAAATCCGAGAACTCTTTCTAAAGTTGCTGCTTCTCCGGCTACCTCNGGAAGAACGCCAAGAAAGGCGTTAACTAAAAAAACAAGTGCTACGATTACTATGATCATTGCGATTACATTTAAAAAAATCTGCAAACCGTTTGATGTCCCAACGCTTATGGCGTCGACAAAACTGTCAGCACCTCTNTCAGATGCAGCATCNCCAGTTGTNACCGACGAGTTGTCTGGAACGAATATATGAGCGATGTAAATTGCAGCAGGTAAAGTAATAAGAGAGCAACTAATTAAATGACCGATTGCGTTTGGTACAACCGAGCTGATAATTGCTGATTCTAGAGCCAACATTGTCCCCGCAATGGTAGCCATTCCAGCGACCATAACTGCAAACAGTTCGCCCCGACTAATTTTTTCAAGGTAATGTTTAATTAACAAGGGAGACTCGATCATTCCCAGAAATGCATTAGCTGATACGCCGAGACCTACTGCACCACCTACTTCAATCGTTTTTTCAAGGATAAAAGAAAAACCTCGCATGATTAGGGGTAATATTTTTAAGTACATCAATATTGATGAAATTACGCTCACAACAATGATCAACGGCATTGCCTGAAATGCTAAGATAAAACCATCCCCTTTCTCATTAGTTTGAAAGGGTAAAGCCTCTCCTCCCAGATAACCGAATATGAACGATGTTCCTGCTTTTGTGGCAGCCTGCAANACAGAGATTCCATCGTTCAAAAAAACAAATAGTCCTTGCGACGCCGGGAGTTTTAACAAAATCAAAGCGAGCAACGTTTGAAGAAGGAAGCTCTTGATAACAATCCTCGTTCTTACGTTCACTCTGGATTCGCTGAACATTAGACACAAGAACAAGAGAAGGGCCAAGCCCATAAAACTCTGAAATAGCAACATTATTTTCACAACTTGTAATTAAATTATAGTGTTGAGACTTTTAAATTATCTTTTGTTGTCCCTCTGCTTTCCTCAGGTATGCTATCTTAGAGGAACCAAGATTGGTATTAGAGTTTTTAATGTCGAAGCACCTTGAGAAAGACGTCAATCAAGTTAGGAACCGAATTCTGGATTTGGGAGAAATGGTTGCTGATAGCATAGAAACAGCCAGTGCAATGATCCAAAACTATGATTTGGTTCTGGTAAACCAAGTATATGAAGTCGAACACCTTATCGATACGNTAGAGGTTGAAATTGAAGAAGAGTGTCTAAAGGTCTTAGCGCTGCATCAGCCAGTCTCTGAAAATCTCCGTTTTCTAATTGTTGTCCTGAAAGTCAATAATGACCTAGAGCGAATGGGCGACCAGTTAAAAAATATTGCAGAGCGGATTGAGTATATTTCAGATAAAGATAGGGTAGTCGCAGATCTAAATCTGCATTCCATGGCCGAGCTTTGCTCAAAAATGGTGAAAGAATCAATAGTCGCCCTTACTCAGCAAGATGCAAAAAGAGCACGGGCGGTTTTAAAGTTGGACGATGAGTTGGATATCATGCACGCCGCAACCTATAAAACTCTTACCAAAGTCATGTTAGATAAATCCGAATCGATTCGAGCAGCGTTATCCTTGTTAACGGTGTCTTCTAACCTGGAGCGAATTGGTGATTTGGCCACTAACATAGCGGAAGAAATTATTTCGATGGAAGAAGGCGAAATAGTTAGACATAAGAACCTTACTGAAGTCCCTGAGTCAGAGGAAATCTAGTGCCCAAGTTATTTCTTTTCGATTTTCTGGACAATGAATTTTTCGGAACGATTTTTACTATTNTTATGTTTGGCANGAGAAGCTTATCATTTNCGAGTCNTTTTTTATGTTGAGGTGCTTNACTTGAAATTTNAAACNATACTCGTCGAAAACAGCGANGGAATNGTCACNATTTCCATGAATCGACCAGACCGTCTTAACGCGTGGACCAGAGAAATGGGGACGGAAATGGAAGAGATTATATCTCTTGGAAACGATGATCCGGCTGTGGATGCTTTTCTAGTCACAGGCAGCGGCCGCGGTTTCTGTGCCGGTGCAGACGTGAAGGATCTTTTTAAAGCAGAGTCTGAAAAAGGGGAGGCTGGATCAGAAGATGGTTCAGGCGATTGGGTTAGCTTGATTCGTTCTTCTAAGCCGGTTATCGCGGCAATCAACGGGGTTGCCATTGGCGTCGGCCTAACTCAGGTTCTGCCAATGGACTTCATAGTTGCGTCTATGGAAGCGAAGTTAAGTTGCAGATTTATAAAAATGGGGCTGGTTCCCGAGCTTGCAAGTTCAAAATTCCTAATCGCTCGTTGCGGCTTCGGTGCAGCTAGTGAGTTAATGTTAACCGGTAAAACTATCCTTGCGGAAGAGGCCCTGAGAATCGGGCTTGTCGACAAGGTAACTGATCCTCAAAACCTTTTGGCTGAAGCTAGAACCATCGCGAGAGCCATGGGAGAAAATCCCCCTCAGGCCTTGAAGAAAGTCAAGCAGCTTATCACTGAAAATATGGACGAGTCAGATCTAAGGCTTGTTCAGGCACGTGAACTAAAAGCCCTATCTCTATGTTACCAAACGCCCGAGCACNAAGAGGCTATTGATGCATTCNTAGAGAAAAGGGAACCAAATTTTAAGGGGAAAATCTGATAATTGGTCATTTAAAATTGGGGGAGCGATACGAGCTGAGGTTTGTGAAGAAGATTCCGTACAAAAAAACTAAGGCAGATAAGATCATCCCTGGAATCATTGCGCTCATGGTTCCATANTGTTCGATCACATANCCGATTATGACCGCACCGATCGGAATACTGCCCATCANACCAATATTGTAAACGCTTAGGATCCGCGCAAGGAACTGGGTCTCCGAGGCCTCTTGCACAATAGTTCGGGAGAGATTGGTTGTGACCCCCATGTTTAAACCCCAGGCAAAAAGTATTGCCAACAAAAAAGTCCAGCNGGGTTGTATCCAAACAAGGAACAAAACGAGTATCCTNGACAGTTGTAATATTAGAAACCAAAACCCCGGTTTTTCTAGCGGCATTAATTTATATTGAANGAGATTTGANATAGCTGCGCCAAGATAAAAGGTAACCATAACGGTTGCGAAGCCTAATGCATTCCCCTCGTAAACGCGTTTTACCACGAAAGGAATAGCCGTTAAAAATGCNCCAGCGTTAAAGATACCNGAAGTAAATGTTATCAAGAGGGTATNAAAAATGATNCTATTCCGAATTNCAGCCTGAAAACCGAGGACTATATCGGACATCATTTGGCGTTTGTTCTCTTTTGTCTCCCGTTGCACTGCGGGCTTNAGCCCCGCAACTGCGGCTGCAGTAAGAAGAAGTNCGAAAGCTTGGATCAANAGGACATTGCTCGTACCAATNGTCTCTAGNTGACCNGCTAAGCTAAAGCCAATAATTTGAACGACAAACCCTANACCTGTGGCCGCGGTTACGCCCCGCTGGATATCCTGCTGAGCGATATGATTAAGAAGCGATTGTTGAGCGGGGGTGACAATTGAAGTTATTACACTCATGAATAAGCCAAAGAATGAGACCGACCACAAATTTAAGAAATCGAACTCGATAGTTGCGATCAAGCAGATAGGCAATATCCATGCTAAAAGGTAGCCATTTAGAAGAATTCTTCTGGGATCGGTCTGATCGGCCTTAGCACCTCCCCATAACATTAGAAGGATTCCTGGAAGAGCGATCGATGCTTGAATTACCCCAACCTGATCGGCAGATAGAACTAGGACCCCAACCAACAGCCAGCTTAAGAGCAGTTGTTGCATGGCAAGGCCGATGCCAGAAAAAGCAATGGAAAAGAGGTAAAAACTGATCTGTTTTTGCAATCTTTTGCTTCCCAGAACGTTGATAATTTCTAATAACTAAAGCGGCGTAGCAAGTATAAAGGGACGAAATGAGTTGTACAAACGCTAAGTTTTAAAAAATTCATAAAAAACAATAATTTACGTGTAAGCACACGCCAGTTGTTTGATTGACTTACTTGTCTCGAGCAAGTATCTTGAACACACTTTTTATTAGCGGCTGCACTATGGCAAATTATTTAGCTCCCTCGAAAGAAATCGATTTTGTTCTCAACAAGGTACTGGACTACAAAAAATTAAATGCGCTTTCTGCTTTCTCCGAAGCAACGCCTGAATTAACCGAGGTAATTCTGGACAACGCAGCTAAATTCGCCGGCGAGGTGCTGGGCCCAATCAATAGAAGCGGAGATTGTGAGGGAGTAAAAGTCAAAGGGTCAGAAGTTAAAACTGCCCCAGGCTTTGTCGAGGCATATCAGCAATTTGTCGATAGTGAGTGGTTGGGCTTGGCCCAAAACCCCGCTTTTGGAGGACAAGGGCTGCCTTTTCTTATCCATTTAGCTGCATCCGAGATGTGGAACAGTGCATGCACCTCCTTCGCGCTGTGCCCTATGTTAACGGCAGGCGCGATCGACGCCTTAAGTGACCACGCGAGCGAAGATTTAAAACAGAGATATCTCCCAAACCTAGTGACTGGCAAGTGGAGCGCGACAATGAATTTGACCGAGCCTCATGCTGGTTCTGATTTGTCGAAGTTAAGGACGAGGGCCGAACCGGCCGGCGACCATTATCTCATAAAGGGGCAGAAAATTTATATCACTTGGGGCGAGCATGATATGGCTGAGAACATTATTCATATCGTTCTCGCGCCCATGGTTGATGCTCCACCTGGGAACAAAGGGCTGTCTTTATTTCTTGTGCCAAAGTTTCTGCCGAGAGCTGACGGAGGCTTGGGAGAAAGGAACGACCTTAAAGTAGTGTCGACCGAGCACAAGTTGGGAATTAACGCGAGCCCAACCTGTGTTATGAGTTTTGGAGAAGATACTGGAGCAATAGGTTACCTCATAGGAAAACCAGGTGACGGTCTTGCATGTATGTTTACACTTATGAATCATGCGAGATTAGAGGTTGGACTCCAAGGGGTAGCTCTCAGCGAGAGGTCTTACCAAGATGCCCTTGCTTATGCAAAGGATAGGGTGCAGGGCCGAAACTCAGAGACAGGTGAGCCCGCAAGGATAATTGAACACGCGGACGTGCAAAGAATGTTAATGCAGATGCGATCAATGACAGATGCTATGCGAGGGCTNACCTATGANGGNGCCTATGCTCATGACTTTAGAGTCAANGNGGNCTCGGAAGAAGAAAGAGAATTTTACGAGAATAGGTTCGCTTTGCTTACCCCTTTGGTAAAAGCTTGGTGTACTGAACTTGTAAACGAGGTCACCTCCCTGGGGATCCAAGTTCATGGGGGAATGGGCTTCATCGAAGAAACCGGTGCTGCTCAGCACTACAGAGATGCCAGAATAGCCGCGATTTATGAGGGCACNAATGGNATACAAGCAAATGATTTGCTTGGCCGNAAGGTGGTGAAGGATCAGGGGGCTGCAATGAGGAGTTACATTGCTGAGATCTTCCAAACCGCAGAGAAATTAAAGAGCAACCCCGAATTCAAAACTATAGCGGGAATGTTGGAAGATGCAGCAAAGAACTTAGAAGAAACTACGAACTTTGTTATCGAGAATTCTAAATTAGGACAAAATTTTATCGGAGCTGTGGCATTCAATTTTTTGATGTTGATGGGGTATGTGTCGGGTGCCTGGTATATGGCGCGCAGTGGCGAGCAGGCAGTTATGGTCTCTGATGATCTTGATGAGGAATTTTTGAGCAGGAANCTGTCCTCTGTTAGGTTTTATTTTGCGCAGCTCCTTCCTAGGCACAAGGGTTATATGGACGCGGTTTTCAGTGGTGCGGAGATAGGCCTATCAATTAACGAATCACATTTCTAAGAATGGGATTCGCTAACCGGCGTTTAACGCAAGCAGAAAGAACAGAAATTTCTGATATGAAAATGTTAGACGCAACCGTCGACCTTATAGTTACGAGGGGTCCGTCCGCTACTAGTCTCAAAGAGGTTGGATTGAAAGCAGGTTACTCTCGGGGACTTGCCAGCCAAAGATTCGGATCTAAAGATAACTTGATGGCCTTTGTTCTAAGAAACATCGGGGACGTCTGGCTTCAGCAGTTGAAGTCTGCGACGGTGCAAAAAACGGGCATCGAGGCAATTCATCGGGCTTTAGATGAGCACTACCGCTTCTGTCTAGAGGCGCCGAAGAGAGTGCGAGCTTTTTATACACTTTGGTTCGAGTCGGTGAATGCTGGGACGGAGCTTGAGGCAATAATCGAGAAGATCCATAAAAGAAGGCATCAAGACGTCGCTCGATGGATTGTTGGAGAATATAAAGAAACAGAAATAGACTCAGACCGAACAGATGTCATTAGCTCACATTTTTGTGCGTCTGTAATCGGTATTGTTTATTACTGGCTGACCAAGCCAGAGGATCACGAACACACAAAAAAGCTNCACGATAATTTAAAGAATNCTATGACACTGCTCTTAAGAGAGCNATAGGGAGAGGCAATATGTCTGAAATGAAAATTAGTTCCGTTGATTCAAGCCGCAACGCTGGGGGCACACCAGAAAAATCGAGCCACCCTCTTCGCTTTGTTACTGCGGCCAGCCTCTTCGATGGGCACGACGCGTCCATCAACATAATGCGCAGGATTTTGCAGTCACTCGGCGTTGAGGTAATCCACCTAGCTCACAATCGATCGGTAGCCGAGGTAGTTCAAGCAGCTCTTCAGGAGGACGTCGACGGTATAGCAATCAGCTCATACCAGGGCGGACACGTTGAATACTTCAAATATGTAATTGACATGTTGAAGCAAAATAAAGCTGCTCATATAAAAGTCTTTGGTGGTGGGGGTGGCGTTATTGTCCCCGAGGAGATAGACGAGCTTCACGATTATGGAGTAGCGAAAATCTACTCTCCGCAAGACGGCATGGCTTTAGGTCTAGTAGGGATGATCCAGGATATGGTCGATCGATGCGACCCATTTAGATCAAGGCAAGTAAACGAGTTCGAGAAAAACTCCTCGGATTACCTGTCACTTTCTTCATTAATATCGAACATTGAGCGGGGCGACTTGAGTGATGCTGAGCTTGCTACCTTGAAGCTTGGATCAGATTCGTCAGCTCCGGTGTTAGGTATAACTGGTACTGGCGGAGCCGGTAAGTCCTCGCTGACGGACGAAATAATTAGAAGGTTTCGGATAGACAGTGACAATTCCGCCAAAATAGCTGTGCTCGCAATAGATCCTACCCGTCGGAAGACCGGAGGGGCTCTTTTGGGTGATCGCATTAGAATGAACTCGATTTATGACAAGAATATTTATATGAGGTCGATCGCTACCAGAAAATCCTCCGGTGAGGTTCCAAGCTATCTAACCGAGATAGTCGCTGCCGTCAAAGAATTCGATTTCGATTTAGTTATTGTTGAAACCCCAGGGATTGGCCAGGGCGACGCGGGAATTGTGCCCTATGTCGATGCGTCAATGTACGTTATGACTCCCGAGTTCGGAGCTCAGAGCCAATTGGAAAAAATTGATATGCTGGATTTCGCTGATTTGGTGGTTATTAATAAGTTCGACAGAAAAGGTGCAGAAGATGCACTCAGAGATGTAGCAAAGCAGTTTCAGCGTAATAAAGATGCTTGGGAGACAAATCCATCCGAACTTCCTGTATTTGGAACGATTGCATCTCGCTTCGGAGATGATGGCGTGTCGGCTTCGTATCACGGACTGCTTGATATTTTAAAGAAGTTTGGGCTTCGCGAATGGAAATCTCACTTGCCTTACGCTGACAATCGCGTCCCGAGCGAGCGCTCGGTCATTGTCCCCGGAGCGAGAGCTAGATACCTCGCAGAGATCTCTGATACTGTACGAAAGTATCACGCTGACTCGTCGAACCAAGCATCCATTGCTAGGGAAATTCAACAGCTCTCTGCCGTTCAAAATCTGATGCATGAGAAAAATGATGAGATAGATACGCTACTTGGTGAGAGAAGAAAGACTCTAACTCAAGAGAATGAAGAAATTTTAGAAGCCTGGCCCGGGTTGCGAGAAAGATATCAAGGAAGCGAAAAAGAAGACGTCTTACCGTCAGGGAAAACCGTTGTCACGCGTTTAGGTGTTGAATCTTTGTCCGGAAGCTGGATATCACGGGTGGCCGTCCCTAGGTTTGAAGACAACGGAGAGATCCTTAGATTTCTCAAGCGAGAGAATCTTCCTGGATACTTTCCTTTTACTGCAGGGGTTTTCCCATTTAGACGCGAAGGAGAGGATCCGGCAAGAATGTTCGCGGGTGAGGGGGATCCTGCGCGGACTAACAGACGTTTTAAGAAACTTTCTGAGCATTCGGAAGCGAAGCGACTTTCAACAGCGTTCGATAGTGTTACTCTTTATGGGTTTGATCCCGCGACGCGCCCGGATATCTATGGAAAAATTGGAAACTCCGGTGTGTCCATCGCGACTCTTGATGACATGAAAGTGCTATACGGTGGGTTTGATCTTTGTGATCCAAAGACATCTGTTTCTATGACAATAAATGGTCCGGCCCCAGCAATTTTGGCAATGTTTTTGAACGCCGCGATAGACCAGCAAGTAGAGAAATTTTTATCTAAAGAAAGCAGACAACCAAACGAGAAAGAATACAACGAGCTTAAGGCGTATGCTCTCTCAAATGTCAGGGGTACAGTTCAGGCAGATATTTTGAAAGAAGACCAGGGACAAAACACATGTATCTTTTCAACTGAATTTAGCTTAAGAATGATGGGAGATATTCAGCAATATTTCATAGAAAATGAAGTTAGGAATTTTTACTCGGTTTCGATATCTGGATACCATATAGCTGAAGCCGGTGCTAATCCCATATCTCAACTTGCTTTCACTCTAGCCAACGGGTTTACCTTTGTCGAAGCCTATCTTGCCCGTGGGATGCAAATCGACGATTTTGCACCCAACCTATCCTTTTTCTTTTCAAATGGAATGGATCCCGAGTATACCGTCATAGGGCGTGTAGCAAGGCGTATATGGGCAGTGGCAATGAGAGAGAAATATGGTGCAAACGAAAGGAGCCAGAAGTTAAAATATCATATACAGACGTCGGGTCGCTCGTTACACGCTCAGGAAATGCAGTTCAATGATATCAGGACAACCCTTCAGGCACTGCTAGCTATTAATGACAACTGTAATAGCCTGCACACCAACGCCTATGATGAAGCCATTACCACTCCAACCGAGGAGTCTGTTCGGCGTGCACTGGCAATCCAGTTGATTATAAATAGAGAATTTGGAGTAGCCAAAACAGAAAATCCTAGCCAAGGATCGTTTATCGTTGAAGAGTTGACCGACCTTGTTGAAGAGGCTGTGCTTCGCGAGTTCGAGAGCATCTCCGATAGGGGTGGCGTATTGGGAGCGATGGAAACTGGTTATCAGCGTGGAAAAATACAAGAAGAGTCGATGAAATACGAAACTCTAAAACACGACGGTAGTCTCCCGATAATTGGTGTCAATACGTTTCAACCAGAATCCCAACCAGAGGAACTGACGATTGAGCTGGCAAGATCCACCGAGGAGGAAAAGCAAAGCCAAATAGAGCGCTTAATTAAATTTCAGGAATCTAACAAGGACACTTCTAATGAGGCTTTGAAAGAATTAAAAGCCGCGATCACTGATGGCAACAACGGTTTCGAGGCCCTTATGAAAGCAGTGAGATCTTGTTCACTAGGACAACTTACCGATGCATTTTTCGAGGTGGGCGGACAATATAGAAGAAACACTTGATGCCTAAGGTTGATGAATGGCCAGTAGAAGAGCTCATAGAAGGGAAACATTTTTACTATGAGGACGGTTTGATGGTTTTGACAGAAGACTACCATTTATTGAGGGGAAACTGCTGCGGGAATCGATGTAAGCATTGTCCTTTTAATCATCAGAATGTGAAATAGGTTGAGAGTAATTTCCCTGGTTCCAAGCTTGACAGAGACCCTTATTGAGTGCGGGGTTGATGTCATTGGAAGAACGAGATTTTGTATTCATCCGGAAAAAAGAGTCGGTTCCATCCCCGTTGTGGGCGGGACAAAAGAGATCCACTGGGAGAGATGCGCGGAATTAAAACCCAATTTGGTCATTTTTGATAAAGAAGAAAATAACAAGGAAATGGCAGATTCCTGCCCCTTCCCATTTCACGCGACACACGTATCGTCGGTTCAAAATATCTGCTCGGAATTAGAGATACTCTCATCCGTAGTCTTCTCACGGAGATTAAAAGTTCTGGCTAATAAATGGAAGATTTTGGCTGATGTCCCTGATCTTCAATTCCAGGGTTGGAATGAAATTCCGACGCTTAGCAAGAGAATCGGAACAAATCGAGGAAAATTTGAAAAAGTTGAATATATGATCTGGAGGGACCCCTGGATGACGGCTAGCTCGCAGACGTTTATTGGATCTGTTCTAAAGAAAATCGGGTTATCCGAATTTCTTCAAACGAGCGATTNGAAATATCCGACTCTGAATCCTAGGCAAACACCTAACTCTTCGACCTTTTACCTTTTCTCTTCGGAGCCTTTCCCTTTTGAACGTTATATGGACGATCTTGAACGTATTGGTTTCAACGGTGGGCTTGTTGACGGAGAGTTTTTTTCTTGGTTTGGCAGCCGAAGTTACCGGATGTTGAGTGAACTAATCAAAAAGACGCAATAGATAAAGTTTTTTAACGAAATCTTTTTGTTCTGACTNTCGTTANATTTCNATGANGTTTGCNGTGGGCATGACATCATTCCCGAGNTCTTTATTTTTTGCNTCTTTGAAGGCGCCTAAATCTCCAATCGCGGCCTGCCACGCATAAAAATGGTCGGTGCCCTCCACTGGGATAGGAAAACAGCCAAATCCGATTGGTAGTACCGCAAANTCTCCGTCGAACTCTCCAACTAAATGTTTATCAATGAAGTTGGTATAGGCATCTTTTTTTTTCGATAGGGACNACATCAAAGAAGGGTACAGCGTCTCTTTTATTATCTATCTGAGACAAAATCTCAGCAGGGAATAGGCCACCAGTCCATCGAGCATTTATCTCAGTGACGGATATCTCCCCATTTTTACCAATGAAGAAATCTATTCCACAATTGCTCCCCTCAGCGCTGACATAACCATGGTGGCGCGCATACCTNCCTACGTTGATTAAGGTTTCCTGATGCTGGGGAGATACTTTGACTGATTCTGATATNAGATTTCCCACCCAGAGGCCCTCCGCAAAGAGAATCTTTCTTGTGTTTGCGATTTTTATTTCCTCGTCGCTTATACATAGATCAACGGTCATCTCTGTAAAATACTTTAAATCGAGTTTTTCTTGCAGCAAGATAATCATNGAATCGTCGTACTCAGCGACGTAANGATNNGCTTCNTCGACGCTANTNACTGCGGCTACGTTTCTNGCTCCTGCTAAACCCAAAAGTTTTATCATTATTTTGTTTTGGTGTTTTGAAAAAAAGTCAGAGACTTTTTGACTTCCGAGTTGAGACTTGTTGACAATTATCGTGTCAGGAGATGGAATCCCGAAACTTGGCGCATTCTCTGCGAAGTGTTTCTTTGAGTTAACATTCCTGTTTATCCTCAATAGTTCATCGTTTTGATGAATTACAGCATTTGACCCGCTAGTCATATAAAAGTTTACGACGTCCGCAATACCCTCATTTTGATTTACGTAGGCGGCGACAGATTTGTAGAAATCAAATTTCGGGTGATAGCTGAAGTTTTCTAGCGGAATCACCTGCCCCACCATACGCTCATAAAAATCAATATACTGCCGAAGAGTTTTATTCCACAGAGGGCTTTTGTATTCGTCGTAAACTGCTAAATGGTCATTCGGATTTCCGATGCATGCCAANGCTATCTGCAACATNGCCGTCANTTCGACGTTAGAGAGGTGATCCGCNTTCTGCTTTTCAGTTAAATTNTCCAAATCGAAAAANAGTGAGCAATCATCTCCCGCCATTGCAAAGAGTGATGAGTATTTCTCACTGGGGAAAAAAGAACCTGCTTTCATAGTCAACTCATGTGAGCGCCGCCATCCACGTTTATTGTCTGGCCTGTTACAAAACTCGAATCGTCTCCAGCTAAAAAAGCGACACTGGCCGCCAATTCAGAGGGAAGTCCTTGTCTGCCCATCGGCGCTGATTGTTTTATTCTCTCTATTACTGCCTCTTTCTCTAGACCAAAACGATCCGCTGTTCTTCCAATAGTCCCGTCCATCATGTCAGTAGAATGTGAGCCAGGTGCGATACAATTGACCCTGATGTTTTCCTTGGCAAGCTCAATCGCAAGTTGTTGAGTTAAACCTACCATAGCAAATTTTGTTGCACAATAAGCGCCGTAATCCGGTATTCCTCTTCGTCCCGCGGTTGAGGAAATATTGATAATTGAACCGCCATTTCCAGAAGATCTAATAAGTCTTCCTCCGTGCTTCGTTACCAAATAGACACTATTTAGGTTGGCGTCGACTGTCGAATACCATAGCTCGTTGTCCATATCTAATATTGGAGCCGCGCCGGCACCACTTGGCACTCCTGCATTATTGACTATGATGTCNAGCTTGCCAAAAGCCTCNCTCGCACTCTTAACTATTGTCTTAACGTCTGATTCTAGAGTGACATCTCCTTCAACCGCTANTGCGTTGCCCCCNTTTTTTTCTATCTCATCAGCCAGCGATCTTACTCCCGTCCAATTAATCTCTTTTTCATTAGTCGGTCTATCTTCTTTTGCTCGGGCACGCCCGGTAACTACTAGGTCAGCTCCGTCTGCAGCGAGACGAAGCGCTATTGCCCTTCCGAGCCCTCGGTGCCTCGAAGCGCCAGTGACTANAGCCACCTTCCCCAACAAATTTTTCATATCAAAAGCTCCAGTTTNTCCTNGNGGATGATAACATACACGCNCAAGCGCAAGTTCCCAGACTNACACGATCTGGAGAGAGTAGAGAGCTCCTAGACCAACAACAAACATCAAACCAAAAAAGTTTCGGTTCTAATGCGCTGGTGATGTTGAAGCAATTTGAGCGGTAGATTATTGAGGTGCTTTCTTGAACAAGTTAGAGCAATTAAAAAACATGACAGATGTAGTCGCCGATACCGGTGATCTTTCAGCAATTAAGCAGNACAAGCCAATTGATGCGACGACTAATCCCTCTCTTTTACTTAAGGCAGTTGATTTGCCAGAGTACAATTCATTGATATTGTCGTCCAGGGACTGGGCTTCTCGCAGGGGTGGCGGAAACCAGGAAATTCTTTCCAACAGTTGCGATAAGTTGGCCGTTGAGATAGGAACCGAGATTTTAAAAATAATTCCAGGAAGAGTTTCTTCTGAGGTGGACGCTAGGTTATCTTTTGATGAGAAGGCGATGATAGAAAAAGCTAAGCAACTTATTGATCTCTACCATCAAAATGGGATTCCTTCTGAACGAGTTCTCATCAAAATTGCCAGCACTTGGGAAGGGATCCGAGCTGCAGAGAAACTCGAAAAAGAGGGGGTTAATTGTAATCTAACCCTTCTTTTTGGATTTGATCAGGCTATTGCTTGTGCTGACGCAGGTGTTTTTCTTATATCTCCTTTTGTTGGAAGAATTCTAGATTGGCACAAAAATAATTCAGNCAAGGAATTCACNGCGGAAAATGATCCTGGCGTTGCNTCAGTAAAGAAAATATACGGNTACTATAAGGATCACGGCTATAGAACCGTTGTCATGGGAGCCAGCTTCAGAAACATTGGTCAAATCGAAGAGCTAGCGGGGTGCGACAGGTTAACGATAAGCCCAACTCTTTTGGATGAGCTTTCGATGGACTTTTCGAAATTAGAACGGAAGCTTCATTCTTTAAAATCATCTGACTCTAAGGTGATCGAACAAACCGAGTCCACTTTCAGACTGGGACTTAACGCGGACGTGATGGCTCATGAGAAACTAGGGGAGGGCATACGCCTTTTTGCTAGGGACCAAGAGCGCCTCGAAGATATTATTGCTAGAGCAGATGACTAGCTATTAGGTGCTTGCTAACGCGTAGTCTTCCAAAATTTTCTGATAAACCTTGGGATTCGGAATATTAAGCTGCTGCCGAACATCATCTATTGGTTGCTCCAGCATTGCCTCCCAGTCCTGCTGAGGTAACCAAGCTGCTTGTTTCCCAGACACGTATGCCCCAAAGCATGCTTTTAAAACTCTTGAGCCTAATTCTCTGGTGTGTCTGAAGGCTCCAACTATCGCAATAAGTCCCAGTCCTCGGTTTTTAGTTTGGGCGTAAGTAAACCAAAGAAGGCAAACCTCCCCAAAAGTATCTCGACCATAACCGGTCAACACATGCCAAAGATCGTGCTGATCCCTCATCCTCTTTCCAAACGTTATCAATTCTTCTGATTGGTTCTCCAATTCTGGAGGCACATTCTCCTCGCTTGCTTCTACCAAGCCGTCGGCAGTAATTTTCTCTGATTGTACGAAAGCTAGATAAGAGCGGCCTAAGCTGCCCGGCTTGGTTTGCTTCAGTCTCTCTCGATTTTGCAGGGTTTCTAGGAGTTCTCTTTTTTCTTCTATGATTCTTTTACCTGTCTCNGTTAGCTTAAAACGGTCGAAAGCTCTGAAGAGTGAGTCACCTGACATCGCCCTGATGATTGCAAAAACCTCTTCGGTGTTATCGGGATTTGCTATGAGTCTTTTTAACGCTTTTACCGCAACTAAGGGCTGCATCCGCCTTGTTGAGCTCTTCATTATTTACCTCTAAGCTTGCAAAACTAGATAGTAATCGGTCGATCGAGCTTGTCAATAGGCACAAAGCACATTGCCATTGTTAAAACCTTGCATCCTGTATCATTCTGNNGCGCAAAATTTGGAAAAATAAATTTATATTTAGATGGTGTTCCCAACCCTCTTAGTAAACAATAGATGCGTGTTTAAAACTTGAAGTAAGACATGAGTTTTTCGCTATACGATGCAACCGTGCCTAATTATTTGCAGATCCTAAAAGCTACCTCTGAAGTGCTAAAAAAGGGGGAGTTATATTTCACTGAAAATGATCTTGACCTCATAGAACTTTTATATTCTAAGCTTGCCAACGACATGGCTCCTTTTCAATTTCAAGTGGTGTCGGTTGCGCATCACTTGATTGGTGCTTTAAAAGGATACGAGGCTGGAGAGTTTTCCCCACCGATTACCCGCGACGGTGCGGTCTATGGAGATCCAGATTATGAAGGTTTAAAGGCCTTGATAGAAAAAGCTATTTCCGAGGTCAAAGGTTATTCGAANGAACAGGTGGAGTCNTGGGCANGTAAAACAGTCATATTCAAGATGGGAAAAAATGAATTTCCCTTTCGAATTGAAAATTTTGTAAATAGTTTTTCCATTCCGAACTTTTATTTCCATGAGACGACCACCTATGCTTTTTTGAGGATGCGCGTTGTTGCACTTGGGAAGATGGATTTTCTGGGCGCGTGGAGAATGGATTAAACTGAAAATGCAAAACACCCATCAATCGTCTGAGGATTTTTTAGGCCACCCAAGAGGACTTTATGTTCTCTTTCTCACAGAGATGTGGGAGCGGTTCAGTTATTATGGCATGCGTGCGCTCCTCATCCTGTACCTTACGAAGCACTTCATGTTCGGTGATAAAGAGGCTGGACTGCTTTACGGGAGTTATGCAGCCTTGGTTTATGCCATGCCAGTGATAGGGGGGTTGATCGCAGATCGCTATCTGGGTTTTAGTAGATCGACCCTGCTTGGTGCCTGGCTTCTGGTAGCAGGGCATTTTGGAATGGCATTTGAAGGTCCCCCCGCGAATTATGTGGGAGATGAATTAGTTCGTAATTCTCTTTACGAGCAGATTTTTTACTTGTCGCTCGCGTTTATTGTGGTGGGAGTCGGGCTTTTAAAACCAAGCATCTCAAATTTGGTTGGCCAGCTTTATCTGCAGAGCGACCCTAGACGAGATTCGGGATTTACAATATTTTATATGGGCATCAACCTTGGTGCATTTTCCGCGACTCTACTTTGCGCTTATCTTGGAGAGACTTATGGGTGGCGTTATGGCTTTGGATTGGCGGGTGTTGGTATGTTGGTCGGTTTGTTTACCTTCTCTAGAGGAAGTAAACATCTAGCCGGGGTAGGAGGGTTGCCCGCTAAGTTTGAACAAAGCAAGGAAGAAATTCCGCTCGCCTCGCGTCAATTCTGGCCCGTCTATTTGGGTTTAGCGTTTAGTGTGTTAGTAGTCTGGCAGTTAGTCCAATACTCGAAAGATTTAGGTATTCTACTTATTGTCCTGGGTTTCGGAATTTTAGTTTGGTTCTGTTGGTTCTCACTCAAGCGCTGTACAAAAATTGAGAGAGATAGAATGATAGCATTGCTCGTCCTGATTTCTTTTTCAGTGTTTTTCTGGGCTCTTTTTGAGCAGGCGGGGTCTTCGATCACGCTCTTTACGGATCGGAATGTAGAAATGGGGGAGACCTTCACAGCAGGAATGTTCCAGTCTTTCAATCCCTTATTCATAATATTTCTGGCTCCGCTTTTTGCTTGGTCATGGACAAAGCTAGCGAGGATGAACATGGAACCGAGTGCTCCGCTAAAGTTTGGCCTAGCTATTTTTCAGGTCGGCTTCGGTTTTGCAATTTTAGTCTATGGCTCCTCTTTTGCTGGCCCTGATGGAAAAGTCGCGGTTATCTGGCTAGCGTTAATGTATCTGTTTCACACCACAGGAGAACTTTGCCTTTCCCCCGTAGGTTTAGCCATGGTCACTCGATTGAGCGTAAGCCAAGTGAGCGGGATGATGATGGGAGTTTGGTTCTTGTCCAGTTCATTCGCAGCTTACATAGGGGGGGTAATAGCGGGTGCGATGGCAATTGAAAGAAATAATTCTTCGGTTTTGATAGGGAGAGAGTCGTTATCCGTATATATGGATGTTTTTACCCAGTTAGGCGTCTTCGCAATGCTTCTGGGTTTCGGACTTATGCTGATATCGCCATTTATAAAACGATTAATGCATCAGTAGGAGAAGAGCGCGGAAATGAAAGGCCCCCTGAGTGGAGTAAAAATAATTGATCTCAGTAACGTTATCTCCGGGCCTGTCGCGACGGTTTTGCTTTGTGATCAGGGCGCGGAGGTCATTAAAATCGAATCGCCCGATGGAGATATTGTTCGGCGAATGGGAGCTGGGAACGGGGAATTGAGCCCGAGTTTTCTCACCGCTAATCGTGGAAAACGTTCATTGGCGATTAACCTGAAAGAAAAGAAAGGCACTGAGATAATTAAAAAGCTTGTCCTCGATGCGGACGTGTTCGTCCAGAACTTTAGACCCGGCGTAATAGACCGAATTGGCCTGGGTTATGAGGTTTTGAAAAAGATTAATCCTAGACTGCTTTACGTATCAATAAGTGGTTTCGGAGAGGGAGGTCCATATGCTCAAAAGCGCGTCTATGATCCCGTGATTCAGGCACTCACTGGTTTGCCAGATATTCAGGCTGACAGTGAAAATGCGAGACCGAAGATGGTCAGAACTATAATTCCTGATAAAGTAACGGCCCTTACCGCAGCTCAAGCGATAACTGCTGGGCTTTTTAGAAGAGAGAGAGAGAAGGGCGACGGACAACACATTAAGATTGCGATGGTCGATGCAACGATCGCTTTTCTTTGGGCCGAAGGCCTCGTGGGATTAACTTCGGTTGGAAAAGAAAAAAATTTACGACGAGGTCAGTTAGCCCAAGATTTGATATTTGAAACCGCGGACGGTTTCATAACCTGCGGCGCCGTATCTGACTCTGAGTGGAAGGGCTTATGCGCCGCTTTGGAGCAGCCAGCTTGGCTTGAGGATGATAGATTCAGTACTCCTTTGGGTCGTGTTTTAAATGCGAAGGAACGTTTAGAGGGTATGAGCGACGTGCTAATTTCGAAGGAGAGCGCTGATTGGATAAAAATACTTGAGGCCCACGATGTTCCTTGTGCTCCAGTTCTCAGCAGAGTAGAGATTTTGGAAAACGAACAGATTAAAGCCAACGAGATTATATATGAGTACGAGCACCCGCAACTGGGTATGGTCAGACAAGCTCGCCCGGGCGCGAAATTTTCCGGTAGCGATTTAAGAAAAAGTTCTCCAGCGCCTACTTTAGGAGAGGATTCTTGGGAGATTTTGTCCGAACTTGGTCTCGATCAATCAGAAATAGAAAAACTATTCAAAACCAAAATAGTTCTCGGACGCGAAAAAGAATGACTATAAAAATGTCTTTATGGTTTGTCACTCTTCTGCTCAGTGGTTGCGGAAATTCAGAGCTTCAGTTCGCCCTAATTGGCGATAACCCTTATGGGGAAGACAATCTTCATAAGTACGAGAACTTAATCGAAGATATCAATAGCAGCAATGTCAGCTGGGTCGTGCACCTAGGGGATCTGAAAAACGGCATTAGCAATTGTAGCGACGAAAAATTCCTTTCGCTTTATGAACTTAACTCAAAATTCCGCGTGCCTTTTGTTTTAACTCCGGGGGACAATGATTGGTTTGACTGCCGTCGCGAGTCCGCAGGAAACTGGGGGCGGATGAATCGACTCAACAAGTTAAGGGAGATTTTTTTTCGAGAGGAACATCCCCTTGGCGCTGAGACACAATCAGAGACTAGCCTTTATTCTGAGTTTGTTGAAAACGCGCTCTGGGTAGCGGGAGATGTTCTTTTTTCTACTGTGCACTTAGTCGGCGTGAGTGGAAGAGAAGGTGGTCTAGATTTGCACGGTTATGTTCAGGACGCTGCTATCGATTGGTTGCAAACAATCTTTCAAAGAGCACGCGAACAAAATGTAAAAGCTGTCTTCATAGCAACTCAAGCTGACTTTTTTCCTTACTCTGTGGAGCCTGATTGGTTGAACCTTGAGTGCCCCGATTGTAATTTTGTTAGGAAACACTATGAGCCCTTTTACGAGGCTTTGAAAAATGAATTATCGGCCTATGATAATCAAGTTCTTTTAGCAGTAGGCGATACGCATATATTCAGGGTGGACAAGCCTCTTTATGACAAGAATCAGCTGGTTATAAACTTTACTCGGGTCGAAGTCTTTGGCAGCGAGCAGGTTCATTGGGTGAGGGTAAGTTTGTCTGAATCAGACGCAGTCTTCGTCATCGAGCAGGAGTTCGTTGAGGGGAACTAGCAAAGCCGCTTTTTATTTTATCCTATCTTAATAATTCCTTTGCGATTATCATTTTTCTTACTTCGGTGGTTCCAGCTCCAATCTCAAGTAACTTTGTCGAGCGAAACAATCTATTGATTTCTGTCTCCAACATGTACCCATATCCTCCAAATATTTGCGCGGCCTTATTTAGAATCTCATTACAAGTGTTCGCACAGTGCATCACTGAAGCAGCTGTCTTTGCGTGAATTTTGCCCCGTCCGGCTTCCTCAGCCCTTACTTCTCCACATTCCGAGAGCACCTTCCAACTAAGAGCTTTCATGGTCTCGATTCCAACATACATCTCTGCGAGATAGGACTGGATTATTTGGAAGTTAGCTATGGGTTGGTCAAACTGGGTTCTAGATTTAGCATACTCCGCTGAGATTTCTAGCGCGCGTTCTGCGACACCCACACTTATAGGTGCGATTGTCGCCCGCTCGAAATCTAATCCGCTCATGACCACTTTATGCCCCTCATTTTCAGTTCCTAATATGTTCTCTCTAGGCACGAAGAGATCTTCAAAAACGAGCTCACCGGTTTGGCTTCCTCTGAAACCCATTTTTTTTAGTTTTTGAGCTACCTTAAACCCCGGTGTTTTTGTTTCTATTACAAAAGCCGTTATCCCTTTTGAACTTTTTTCCTGCTTGTCGGTTTTTGCGTAAAGGACGCATATATCTGCGATAGGACCATTTGTAATGTATATCTTAGAGCCATTAATTAAATAACCATCACCGTTTTTTTTAGCCGTGGTTGTCATTGAGCCTAGGGCATCTGATCCTGCGCCAGGCTCGGTCAAGCCGAGACATCCGACATGTTCCCCGGAACATAGTTTTGGAAGAAATTCGAATTTTTGACGCTCAGAACCATTATTTAAGATGTTGTTCGCGCATAGATTATCGTGAGCGATCCAAGACAACCCAAAGGCGTGGTTGTATCTCGAGAAGGCTTGCAGGATTAACCCGCTCTCTAAATAGTCGAGTCCTGCTCCTCCGTATTTTTCCGGGATCGTTACCCCAAGAAACCCCAATTCTCCGAGCTTCGGCATAAGCTCTTTTGGCCACCACTCTTCCCGGTCCATCCTCTCTGCGAGGGGAAGCAATTCTTCACGTCCAATTCTATCCGCTTCTCTCAAGATTTGTTCTTGTTCAGTTGACAGGGTAAATTGGCCCATTTTTTTATCCTAGCGAGCGATTCCATGATCGCAACTCGTTAACAAATATTTCGGGCTGCTCAAATGCTGCGAAATGACCGCCTTTGTCTAGGTCATTCCAGTAACGGATATTTGTAAATCGTTTTTCTGCCCAAGGCCGAGGTGTGGGAACAATTTCCTTCGGGAAAATACTCATGCCTGAGGGGATATCTATAGTTGCCTTATCACCCTCTCCAAACGCTTTATTGAAACTTTCCCAATACAATCTCGCTGAAGAGGCCCCGGAATTGCTAAGCCAATAAAGTGTAATGTTGTCGAGCAGTTCATCGCGCGTAATAACGTTTTCCGGATGCCCATTGCAATCAGTCCACTGATAGAACTTTTCTAAAATCCATGCACATTGTCCAATCGGTGAATCTGAGAGAGCGTAACCAAGAGTTTGAGGTCTGGTGCTCTGTTGTTTTGAATACCCAGAGTCCCATCTCTGATAGAAAGATGCACCTTTGAAGGCGATTTTATCTGCGTCTGTGGGGTTCTGTTTTGCCTCTTCTGTTGCTCCAGCGTTAGGCATATTTAGATGGATCGCTTGGCAGGCTCCTTTATTTTGCAGTCCAATGGCTGTCGTTACTGCTGATCCCCAGTCTCCTCCTTGCGCATAATATTTTTTATAACCAAGTCTAAGCATAAGTTGGTTCCAAGCATCCGCAATTTCATGAACGCCCCAACCAGCTTTCTTTGGCTTACCTGAAAAGCCATACCCGGGCAGAGATGGAAAAACTGCGTGGAAAGCGTCTGCTTCCGACCCACCGTGTTTAGTTGGCTCCGTAAGTGGCTCGATAACTTTTAAAAATTCGATTATGGATCCTGGCCAGCCATGAGTAATCAAGATTGGTTTTGCGTTTTTATGGGGGCTGTGGACATGCATAAAATGAATGGAAAGCCCATTTATATCACTTTTAAACTGTGGGATATCATTCAGACCATCCTGTGTCTTGAACCAGTTGTATTCCGAAGACCAGTAGTCGCAGAGGTTTTTAAGGTAATCAAGGGGGACTCCTTGAGACCAATCATCAACGGTTTCCTTTTCTGGCCATCGTGAGTTTCGAATTCTGGTTTTGAGGTCTTCGATCTCTGCTTTCGGAAAGTCTATCTTAAATTCATTAATTTCTGCCATTTCTCGTTCTCGCCGTTTCCATTTGCGATTTGCTTTTTCTGATGCTGATTCCTCGCCTCAAAATTGCTCAGCAAGAAGCCTGTTGCCTTACGTTCTGGGATCCGCCTGAATCCCTCGCAACAATTTTCCTGGCAACGCCCCTGTAGATCTCCCATTTTCATAAATGATCTGTCCGGCTTTGATAGTAAAGTCGATACCCTCTGCATCTTGAAGGAACCTCCTTCCTCCAGCTGGCAAGTCATCTACGATATGAGGTGTTTTTAATTTCAAGTCTTCAAAGTCAATTACATTGATATCCGCTTTAAGGCCCTCTTCGAGGAGCCCTCTATCGTATAAAGAATATAGCTCTGCGGGCTGTCGCGTGAGCATTTTAATCGCCTCAGATAACTCAATTTTTTTCTTGTCTTTGACCCATTTCGTTAGAACATAAATGTTGGCACTGGTGTCGCAGATAGAGCCCACGTG
>PARM01000036.1 GCA_002711495.1 Gammaproteobacteria bacterium | reverse complement strand
GTCAACATGATGAAACGAACCCGGATGGTTTTCTTCTATTAGCCTCTCTAAAACATTTTTTGCCCTTTCAGACGGTCGATTTAACATAATGACGGTGGCGCCCAAAGCGCCACAAGTTCGGGCTGCCACAAACCCTGTACCCGACGTTGTACCCGTGATAGCGATCGTCTTGTCGGTGAGGCTAGGTAACGTATCTAACAGCTCCTCAAAGTGAACACTGTGCTTGAGAGTTGATTTGTATATTCCCATATTTTTTAAAATCCTTAAAACTCTGGATCCTTCCAGAAGATATCTGCAGAGAGATAAATCGTTGCGGCCCGCTAAATATGTGCCGCGGATCCACCGTCAACTTCGATCGAGGTTCCATTTATATATGACGCTGAGTCAGTGCAGAGAAAAGCGACTAAGGCTGAAACCTCCTCTGAGGTACCATACCTTCCGACAGGCACCGTCCTGCCGTTGTTTTTAATAACGTCCTCTACTGAAGTATTATTTGCACTAGCAATCTCTTTCGCTGCCCTCTCCCACATAGCGGTATGAATTAGTCCAGGCAGAACAGAGTTGACAAGCACCCCATCTCTTCCATATTTTCTCGCTAAGGACTTGCTCATAGAGATTAGAGCGGCTTTTGTTGCGCCATAATCGATTAAAGCTGCACTAGGGTATTTCGCAGCTGAGGAGGCAATCATAATTACCCTACCCCACTTGTTCTCTCGCATGTAAGGCAGAAATTCTCTTGTGCACCTCACTGCCGACATGAGATTCAATTGATGCAAATCTTCCCAGTCCTGATCCTCCGTGTAGAGGAAGTTCCTCGAGGGAGAGGCTCCAACATTATTGATAACTATATCTATACCGCCTGCAAGCTTTTTTACCTCCGCTAAAAACGTTTCCGTTTCGCTTTTGTCTCCAAGGTCAGCGCTAATCCCAGTTATATGCTCAGAACTTGAGCAAAGCTCATCAAGCGCGATCGAATCTCGAGCACAGCAGAACACCTCTGCCCCCATGGCTGATAACTCTTTACATATAGCTGCGCCTATCCCAAGGCTCGCACCCGTAACTATAGCTTTTCTTCCTTTAAGATTGAGATCTATCATAAAGCTCTCTAAAAAGTTTCTGTATCTGCGTAACTTAAGATGTGATCAAACGATACTGCTGATTAAACCTCAAGTTTTTTTGATACCACGAGCAACCAACTCATGACGGGAAATCTTCCATTCTCCATTCGCCCTTGTCATATCAGTTTTATAGGTGCCCCACAGTGTTAGAGTTGTCTCAGAATCGCCAGGAAAAAAATGAAGAGCCTGAACGTCTGTTCTGGTATAAGCCTTATCCCCTTCAATCTTAGCAAAAGTGGGGCTGAGCATGTGCTGAGTATTTGCGTATTTGTCAAGCGCTTCTTTCCACCAAGGGTAATATTCGTCGATACCATGTATATCACGCTCACCCATACCCACCACTATGACGTCTTTAGCAAAAAGGGCTCGATACCCTTCATAGTCTTTTTCGTCAACCGTAGATGCATATCGCAACATCACGTCCTGCACTGCCAAGCGATCCTCTAAATGATTACTCATATCGTTACCTCGGTTCTAACCCTCTATTTTTCCGCTCTTTATTCATACGAACGGTATCCGAACTTAATCTTGGAGTCTTTTCTTCTTCTTTTAACAATCCCATTCTATCTCTGTGAGATTTATCAGCATCAAAGGATATCCATTTCTCGACTTCCACGGATATTATTGTTCTCAACGGGGAATCAAGAAGCTGGTAAAAAGCGTCTTCGCCCTCCTGGCTATCTGGCGAGACCTTTTTTGATAATGCTCGATAGAACCATTTCTTAGTGTCCTCGTCATCGTGGAACTTTGCTCTGCCCTTCGCCGTTAATTGTCCGATCGGGCAATTTGGATCCTGAGAGGTTCTCCCACTTACATTAACTGATACTCTGCTGTCTCGTCTAATCGCTTCCGCTCTGTGTCGATGAGAAGCAAAGGTTATCCAAATCTTCTGATCATGCCAGACAAACGAGTGAACAACACCTACCGGCCAGCCATCCTTTGTTGCCCACATTAAGACACATTCGGGAGCGAGCTTCATAAGCTGCTCTCTTTGATCAACACTGTGTCCGTATATTGATACTATTTCATGATCTTCTGCTGCCATTATTTCTCTCTCAAAATCAAAAACCGAGCCTCGACGAGCCTAAATTACNTCNAAACATACCTTAAAAAATGATGGATATAAACCANCATCTAAAAGAAGAACTTATGATCAATAGTTTAAACCCTTAACACAAGAATAATTTGCAGCCAAGATCAGTTTAAATCCGACGCACTCATGGTATGGGCTATATCGATTGCATCTTCAAGCAGCCGATCGATTTTAATTTGGGCAGGNTGGCTATAGATGAAACCTAGAAAGGCGCATTTCGAAAGCTCTATTGTGGCAGCAAGTATCATAGGTTCATCAGAAGGATCTGCCAGCATCGACAATATACCTGAGAAGAACGAATACTCCTCGAAAGCCTTCTCCTCTGCGAATAGTTCACAAAGGTCGCCTATCGGCCTAGTAAGCCTTTCATTTATGATCTCAGAAAAATCTGGCATTTATCTTGGCTTTTCAAAAAAATTCAGTTTTGATACATAATCAAAAACATTTGTGAGCTAATAATGCAGAGTTTTACAGAATTCACCACGCTTGGTGATCTATTAATAAAATCCGCAGCCAANTTTGGTCCAAACCCAGCAATTGTGTTTCCCGACCAAACTATCTCTTACGAAGACCTGAAACAGCGCGCCTATCAACGTGCGCGGGCTCTTGTCGCCCATGATATAGGCCCNGGNAGCCATATCGGGATTTTAATGGCAAACTGTTTAGAGTATATCGAATATCTTTTTGCCGCTCAATTCGTTGGAGCTATGGCCGTTCCCATAAACGCGAGATACAAGGCACCAGAACTAGCCTATATTCTAGCTAACGCTGATATTGAATTGTTGATTACACATGATGCTATATCAGAATACGCTGATTTCGGTCAGCTAATCGAAGCCGCATTGACCGATAAAAAGTCAGAAAAACTTAGTCACCTAGTTATGGAGGGCGCTAAGAGAGAGGGCTTTATTTCAGATGAAGAATTTCTTAAAAAGGGAGAGACATTAGACGCCNAGGTCGTTGATGAGATGCGGTCTCAGGTAAGCTTAAGAAANCCAGCAATTATGATGTACACCTCNGGTACAACTGCAAACCCNAAGGGCTGTCCTCTCAATCATGAGGTTTTAGTCAGAAACGGGATCAACATGAATAGATCAAGGTACTTTCTTGATGAATCTGATAGGTTTTGGGCGCCACTCCCAATGTTTCATATGGCCGCGATACTACCATTGATTTGTTGCATGGATGCTGGTGCTGCATTTTTATCTATGCTGCATCTAGAACCTGAGCTGTCTCTAAAAATGATGGAGAAAGAGAGAGTGACCGTAGCTTTTCCNTCGTTCCCTACTATTACTATGGAGATGATTAATCATTCATATTTCCCGAAGGCGGATCTATCTAGCTTAAAGCGGATAAACAACGTCGCGCCTCCTGAATTACTGCGTAATTTCCAAGAAGCATTTCCACAAGCAGTTCAGACGGGAGCTTACGGACTGACTGAAGCCGGAGGAGTGATTGCATACAACCACCCAGAGGATAGCCTAGAGAAACGCCTGAATACNTGCGGAAAACCGATGCCNGGGCTTTCTGCCAAGATCCTTGACCCAGAAACACTTGAGGAAAAGAAGTGCGGAGAGAAAGGTGAAATCATTCTCAAGGGCTATTCTGTTTTCGACGGATATTATAAAGCACCAGAAAAAAATGAAGAGTCTTTCATTGATGGTTGGTTCCGAACCGGAGATTTAGGCCTAATTGATTCGGAAGGCCACATAGAATTCCATGGCAGAATAAANGACATGCTTAAAGTGGGAGGTGAAAACGTGGCTGCGATAGAAATCGAATCACTCTTATCTACTCATCCTGCAGTAAATATAGCTCAGGTGATAGGAGTTCACGACGAGCGACTTTTTGAGGTGGCGTGTGCATACATTGAACCAATCNATGGCGCTTCGATCGGTGAGAACGAGATAATTGATTTCTGCAAAGGGAAAATCGCGAGTTTTAAAATACCTAGACACGTGCGCTTCGTTAATGAGTGGCCGATGTCATCAACTAAAATACAGAAGTACGTGCTGCGCGAATGGTTCGATAAAGAAACAGAGTAATCTGTCTGCCANAGTTCTCAAANANAAGTCTGACCTAGATTTNCTTCTAATGAGAAAAATTCTTTGTTCGTGATCCCGGCAACGGAGGATCTTCTGGAGGACCTGCGAAACACTGGGCGATTTTCATCCATTCAGTTGCCGACTCTCCGAGAACTTCCAACCCAACGTCCTGGATATTTCTTCCTTGCGTGACGACATGACAAAACTCGGCAGCGTCGCCTCTGACATAGTTTTGATCATTCCATTCATTGAACTGCCACTTGGCCCCATTTGGACCGATTAGTTCGATATAGGGGGCAGGCCCTGGAATCGGCAAACCACGATTTATGAAAGTCCATCCGTATGTTTTCGCCCCTATAACGGCGATGTTTTTTAGTCGTTCTTTACTGGTTCGAGTCCTCCCAAACATGTCAAATATATCTTGGCCATGTGACCANGTCTCCATCTGTCTTGCGGTCGAAAACATCATCACACCCATATCTGGACCGAACCATGGCACACGCTTTTTTGGATCTAATCTCGCAAGCAAATCGCACATCTCACAGAAGTATTCCCACCAGCGCTCACGAAGCTGNAGGCCCTCAAAGTCGGGTTGCATTATTTTCCTTACTTGAGCCATGTTGGACTGTNCNAGTCTAAAACTTTTTTCATCTTTTAACGCCATAACCGCCATCACGTCTGAGCCATGCAAATGCTGAACGACCTGATTGACCGTCCATGATTTAAAGGGGGTAACATCCTCCCATTGGGATGGCTCAAGTTCAGACAGCAGCANGTTAAGTTCTGAGCCTTCTTCAAGAAGATCCTCTACTTGTTTCAACAACTCATCTCCCCCTTCATTCGACTTTGCTATCTCTGTATATCCTCTCAAGNCTTTTCATCTGCTTTTTGGAAATCCCACCAAGCAATTCGATCGAATGCTTTAACCTTGCTTTACAAATGTCTGATCCCAAGATGGTCATCGAGTCAAAGAGCGGCGGCGAGACAGGTTTTCCAGATATGGCAANGAATATCGGACGCAAAAACTTTCGGAANTTTAGATTCATATTAGTGGCGAGGGAGAGCAAAGAATCATGAATAACTTCCCTAGACCAGTCAGTCTGAACCTCAAGGGACCACAACGAGAATTGGAGGATCATAACGATCTCTTCCTTCTCTTGCGACGCAAACTCAAAGTCCTCTAGCGAGATTGGCGGCATTCCTTCTAGGAAAAAGTTAGTCATTGGCACCATCTCAGAAAAGATATCTATTCGCTCTTTTATCAGAGGAATAATATCTTGGATTGAGGGTTTCTCGTGCAACCAAGAGATCAGTTTTTCTCTGTATTTCACGTCATCATATGACCTAAGCCACAATCCGTTCAGCCATTTGAGCTTCTCTATGTCAAATATTGGCGCCCCTAGAGTTATTCGACTCAAGTCAAAATCCTTAACCATGTCCTCTAAAGAAAATTTCTCCTCGCCTCCCGGCATGCTCCAACCGAGCNTACCCAGATAGTTAAGTAATGCCTCTGGTAAGAAACCCATATCTTTATAAAAGCCTATGGCGGTTGGATTTTTTCGCTTACTCAGCTTACTTTTATCAGGATTTCTCAACAGCGGCATGTGAATCAATGAAGGCATATCCCATCCGAAGTACTCAAAAAGCTTTATATGTTTCGGTGCTGAGTTTATCCATTCCTCCCCTCTGATGATGTGCGTTATCTTCATAAGGTGATCATCCACTACGACAGCAAAATGATAGGTTGGAGTTCCATCCGTTTTCATCAAGACTTGCATATCTACCTGATCCCAAGCGATCTCTATATCTCCTCTTAGCTCATCACTTACAATACAATTCCCACTATCAGGGATTTTCATTCGGACTACATATGGCAAATTATCTTTAAGTTTTTTGGAAACCTCTGATTCCGAGAGGTTTAAACAAAGCCCATCATATCGTGTGGTCTTACCCTCGCTCATTTGAGTCTTTCTTAATTCTTCTAATCGACCTCGCGAACAGAAGCATCTAAAAGCATTACCTGAGGCCAAGAGTTCATCCGCATATTTTTTGTATTGCGTCAACCGCTCGCTTTGCCGGTAGGGAGCATAAGGACCCTCCTTTGAGGGTCCCTCGTCAAAACCAAGCCCCAACCAATCTAGCGCATCAATTATTTTTTCCTCAGCCTGGAGCGTACTTCGCTGACTATCGGTATCTTCAATCCTAAGAACGAACTCACCCCCGTGCTTTTTCGCAAAACAATAACTGAAGAGCGCCATATAAGCGGTGCCAACATGAGGATCGCCGGTAGGAGACGGAGCTACTCGTGTTCTTACTTTCATATAACTCGAAATACAATAAAAGTTAGCGGGATGTTACACTAAGCTCACTGAAAGATTAACATCGGACATGATAGATAGAAAAATAAGCGTTGCTCCAATGATGGGCTACACAGACCGCCATTGTAGATATCTTTTTCGATTGATCACAAAGAAAACGATGTTATTTAGTGAAATGATCACATCATCTGCTCTGGTCTTTGGAGATCAAGATAGCCTTCTTTCTCACAACGCTGACGAGCCCGTTGCACTGCAGCTCGGGGGAAATAAACCNTCGGAGCTAGCTTTTGCCGCCAGCNTAGCTCAGGCAGCAGGGTANCAGGAAATCAACTTNAATTGCGGCTGTCCCAGTGACAGGGTTCAAAATGCTGGCATAGGNGCTTGCATGATGGAAAAACCNGACTTGACTGCCGAATGCTATAAGGCAATGGCAGAGNCAGTAANTATCCCAGTGACTGTAAAATCAAGAATCGGTCTAGACAACAACGATGACTACGGTTTTTTTTATAACTTTGTATCGTCCCTCTTTGACGCTGGTTGTCGGCACTTCTTCGTTCATGCCAGAAATGCAATATTGAGCGGCCTGACTCCTCGACAAAATCGGGAGGTGCCCCCTTTGCGTTATCACTACGTTTCAAAAATCCAATCAGATTTCAAAGAAGCGAGTTTCTTTATAAACGGTGGGATAAAAACTTTAGAAGAGGCCAAAACACTCCTGAGAAACCACAAAGGGGTCATGCTAGGCCGATTAGCTTACAAAAACCCACTTCTTTTGCACAGTTTAGAAAAACAAATATTCGAAACTCAGCCAATTGACGTCGGTGAGATAATTTCGATTTATCGACAATATATAGAAAAAGAGAGCGCTATTGGTACACCAATAAGATATATGGCTAGACACCTTCAAGGATTATTTCACGGAGTTCCGCATGCGGCTGAGTTTAGGCAAGAAATAAATAAAATAATGATTCGAACATCGCCTAAGGCATCCGACTTGGATCCGTTGATTACAAAGCTAAAAACGAAACTAGAGAAAAAAAATGCTTAACAAGCTATTTGACTATTTTGAAGAGAAATTAACCCCGTCTTTATCAAACGATGAGATAAAGCAATCGGAACAAACCCTAATTTTGGCAGCAACCGCTTTAATGATCGAAGTAGCTCGCTCAGACGAGAACAAAGCTACCGTTGAATTCGAGGTAATCAGCGAAATTCTTGTCTCGAAGTTAGGAGTGGACCCTATTGAGTGCCAATTGATATTAGACGCTGCTGAGGAAAAATCAGAAGAAGCCCATGACCTTTTTCAATTCACTGAACTCATAAATCAGAATTTTTCAAAAGACGAGAAACAAGACCTGATCTACTTCATGTGGAGGGTAGCGTTTGCAGATGGCAACCTAGATAAGTACGAGGATCACATCATNAGAAGAATTTCCAGCCTCATCAATCTAGCTCATTCGGATTTTATCAGATTGAAGTTAAANGCTCGGGATGATTAGAACTCATCATCAAATGCGTCAATAACTTCGCCATCTAACTCCAAAAACTCTCGCCTCTGNAAATACGCATTTTTATAAAACANNTATTTATCACCAAAAACGACNTTTTCTANCGANAGCAGCTCAGCTCGGCTGTTTGCGACGTTCGTTGCTGAGAAAAAAAGCTGATGCGCAGATGGGTTATACAGTCTTGTCGGGTTTACAATAAAATCTAGGCTTGATCCTATGGCATCTTTGATTGTGCTTGGCCCGAAGAAGGGTAAAACGATATAAGGGCCTCTATTAGCTCCCCAAACAGAAAAAGTTTGCCCAAAGTCTTCGTCGCTATCGTTTATTGACAGCCGAGATGCAGGGTCAAAAAAGCCGCCAATGCCAAGGGTCGTATTTAAGCAAAAGCGAGTTAATTCTTGCAAGGACTCATCCATTTTCATCTGAAGGGCACTATTTAGAGCATTATTGATGCTTTCAAGATTAGAAAAAAAGTTTGTCACTCCCGTGCGCAAATTTGCAGGAAGAGTGTCCTCATAAATTCTTGCGATTGGCCTCAGAACATTTTCATCTGCATATTCATTGAAACGGTGCATGTTTCTGTTACCAGACTCAAAAGGATCATCGTTAGCACAAGCGCAACTGACAAACAAAGACAGCACTCCTACTTTAATTATAGTGAGACCTCTCCGCCTGATAATTTTTGCCATTCTTTTTCCAGCCTTTTTTCAGAAACAGGAACCTTGGTTCCCAATGATTGTGCAAACAAAGATATCCTGTATTCCTCCAGGAGCCAACGAAAATTTGTAACTTTCTCATTCACGGGCATTTCGATTGAGCAATAACGTTCCCACCATGCTTCGATTTTCTCGATTCGTCCAAGTTCTCGTTGACTACTCGGACCTAATTTTTCTAGCCGATATAGAATTCCACTAAGGTAGCGTGGGTATTCCCTAAGACGCCCGAGAGTCAAAGCACTTGGAAATTTCTTCGGTATCAAGTTTTGCAGTTGCATAGATATATCTTGACAGGTTTCAGGATGTGTCTGATACGGGAGCGAATCCTCTATTAACATAGCTTTACGAAGACATGTTTCCACGTAATCCGCAACTAACGCGAGATTGCTGTATAAGTCACTTCTTTTTCCAAGCCTCTTTTCGAAATCTCCCGCGTTTCTTGGTAGTGGTTGTCCCTCTGAAAAGGTTGAATTAAAGGTTGCCGTGAGAATTCCTTCTATTAATTCTTTTCTATTCCCTCTCCTAACATAAAAGATTGAAAATTGATCAAAACGCGGAATTTGCTTACCCATTTCCTTCCATATTTTTGGAAGCCTGAGGACACAGAGACGCAAAAAACCTCTCTCTGACTCTCTTGACGCTATGTCCTTGTTTTCGCGCAACTCTAGAGAGACGGAGTCACCGCAATCTATTATCGTTGGATATAAGATGAGTTTGATTTTGCCTTCTGTAATTTCGATAGACTCGGGAAAAGCTCTGAAACTCCAGTCTGTATAACCCACTCCTTCGATGCTATGTTTTAAAGCCTTATCTGTTACCGAGGTTCCTGAGAAAAGGAATCGATCTTTCAGAGCATCTAGATCTCGGCCAACACCTAGAGTTTTCCCTTCATTTGACAGGATCCTTAGATTCGTCTTGAGGTGCGGCTCTAGAGCGTGGGATTTAAAATCTTCTTTTCGAATACGAATCCCAGAAAGCATAAATAGCTTCTCCGCAAGAGACTCCTCAAGTGTTTTTCCAACAAAGTGAAAATCTTCAAGGACTCTCTCAATAAAGTCAGAAACTGGAATAAAGTTTTTTCTTTTTTTCTTCGGGAGAGATTTAATAAGTCCGATACATTTATCTCGAACGGCTCCGGGCACGAGCCAATCAACTCTTTCCTTTTTAACCAAACTTAGAACCTTCAAGGGAATATCAACGGTTATTCCGTCCTCTGGCGACCCTGGCTCAAACCTATAATTCAAAGGAAGTTTGTTTCCTTCGACTACCGCGTAGTCTGGATACTCATCTAGTTCAAGATCTATATTGCCTCGGAGGACCTCCTCAGGGCGAAGCACAAGCTGGTCAGAGATCTCAGGTTTACGCTTTATTAGTTTGTGTAAATCTAAGTCGCTACAAACATTTTCAGGAAGAGATCTCTCGTACATGTCAAAAATTTCGGCATCAGAAATTAAGATATCGCTGCGTCTTGTTTTCGCCTCTCGGGTTTCGGCGTCGCTCAGCAGACGCAGATTTTTCTTAAAAAAACGTAATTTTGTTCGAGACAATCTCTTTACTAAAGCATTTTGGATATAAATCTCTCTCGCACTTTCAAGGTTCACAGATCCAAAATCAACTTTTCTCTCCCCTACAATCGATATCCCGTAAAGACTCACTTCCTCAGTCGCAAGCACCTGACCTGATTCTGGATCAAAGCAAGGGTCTCTGTAACTCCGCTTAAGTATGTGACCCGCTAAAGGTTCAATCCAAGCCCTGTCGATATGAGCTACACATCTGGCGAAGGTTCTAGTGGTCTCTAAGATTTCTGCACTTACTATCCAAGTTGGCCTCGCAGAGAATTGGGAAGAACCGGGGAATATATACTGCTTCTTATTCCTCGCCCCTAAGTACTCATTTTCCCCTTTTTTAGTTGCTATGTTGCCTAATAGGCCAGACAGTATTGCCTTATGAATAGCAGCATATGATGCTTTTTTTGAATTAACTCTCAAATTTTTACTTTTTGCCAATCTCAAAAGTTGCGAACGCAATTGTCTCCACTCCAACATTCTGGGAAGCGATAAAAATTCCGTCCGACAGTATTTTCTCAACTCAGACTTACTCAAATTATTTTTTCTCTCTTCAAACGCATCCCATAAATTCAAATAAGTCAGAAAATCTGACTTTCTGTCCTCCCATTTTTTGTGATTCCGATCCGCTAAATTCTTGTAATCCTCAGGCCGCTCGCGGGGATCCCTAATCGAAAGACCGCTGACAATGGTGAGAACCTCCGAACTGGATCCAAGCTGACTGGCGCTAATTAACATGCGAGAAAAGCGAACATCCAATGGGAACCCAGACATTTTTTTCCCAACTTTCGTCAGCTGTCGAAATTTGTCTACAGCATCTAATTCTGTGAGGAGGGCGAAAGCAGCATTGACCTGCCCTTCAGACGGCGGATCAAGAAAAGGGAATCGGTCGATTTCGCCTAGCTTTANTTGCAACATTCTCAGAACTACAGAGGCTAAATTCGTTCTTTGTATTTCTGGGGCTGTATTATCTGGCCGACGNCTAAAATTNTCTTCAGAAAACAAACGAAAACATATNCCGTCCTCTAAACGCCCACAACGACCTTTTCTCTGATCTGCGCTTGACCGAGATATCTCCTCNACAGGAAGCTTNTGAACCTTNGATCGATGGCTGTAACGTGAGACTCTTGCAAACCCTAAGTCAATGACATATCTAACTCCCGGGACAGTCAATGAGGTTTCCGCAAGATTCGTCGATAGAATAACCCTTCGGTTATTATGCGGCTCAAAAATTTTATCNTGCTCCCNGCTTGAGAGCCGTGAGAAAAGNGGANAAACCTNAAAATTTTTTCTGTGTTTCTTTATGNTGTCTGAGAGTTCTCTTATTTCTCTTTCTCCAGGTAAGAAGACCAGCACATCCCCTTTTGGCTTTTGCCAAATCTCNTCCAGAATATCTAAAATCAACTCATTNTCGCTGGTTTCTGANTTTGAGNTNGGCTCTATTGATCGATATTTAACTTCGACTGGAAACATTTTCCCGCTAACCTCTATTTTTGGAGCGTCCGAGAAATACTTCGAGAATCTATCAACGTCAATGGTGGCTGAGGTAATAATTAGCTTGAGATCTGCTCGTTTTTGTATCAATTTTTTTAAGTAACCAAGCAGAAAATCTATATTCAGTGTTCGCTCATGAACCTCATCAATTATCAGTGTGTCATACTTTTCTAGGAATGGATCCTTCTGAATCTCGCTTAACAAAATTCCGTCAGTCATGACTTTAATCAAAGTGTCGGGATTGGTTTTGACGTCAAACCTAATTTGAAAGCCAACTTCTTTTCCTAGGCAAACGCCGAGCTCTGAGGCAACTCGAGATGCCACTGCTCTTGCCGCTACTCGGCGCGGTTGTGTATGGCCAATCATTCCGAAAACGCCTNGGCCAAGGTCNAGGCAAATTTTTCCTAATTGGGTACTCTTACCGGATCCGGTCTCGCCGGCTACAATGACTNCGTTACTCGAATGACACGCTTCTTTTATTTTGTCGGCAACTTTAGCGATCGGAAGGTTCTTGGGAATCGATATTTGAGGAACTAAGCTTTTTCTTCTGTCTGCCTCTGTGTAAGAGCGAAGAGCGTCTTCCATTAGAAGGTCGCGAAGATGCTTTTTTTTTAAATTACGCCTGAGNGANAATCGATCCGCGAGCATCCCTTGGGAGATAATGTTCTCGATATATTCAGGAGCGTTTTTTTTCACCGCGCATCTCTTTCGAGCTTATGCATTTCTATTGAAACACTTATCTTACTTTGACAAGAAATTCATGCCCTCTTCGATACCTGAGATAGTCAATGGATACATATGATCCTCCACTAACTTTTCGGTAAGTGCTACGGAAGTAGAGTACTCCCAAGTATCCTTCGGAGTTGGATTGATCCATATTATCTTCTCGAATGTATCTANGAATCTTTGCATCCAGATCGCTCCAGCCTCCTCGTTCCAGTGTTCCACAGAACCCCCAGANTGAGTAATCTNATATGGTGCCATCGTAGCATCGCCAACGAAGATTACTTTGTAGTCGTGTGTGTACTTATGCAAAATATCGAAAGTATCAATCCTTTCATTCATTCTTCTGTTGTGCTCTTTCCAAACTCCGTCGTATATAAAATTATGAAAGTAATAGACTTCAAGATGCTTAAACTCTGATCGAGCCGCTGAGAACAATTCCTCACAAACCTTGACGTGAGCGTCCATGGATCCCCCGCTATCCAACAACAGCAGAACNTTGACCGTATTTTTTCGTTCCGCTNGCATTATAATATCTAACATCCCNCCATTTTTTGCAGTTTTGCTTATGGTGGAATCTATATCGAACTCGTCCTCNGCACCCTGACGAGCCAATTTTCTCAANCGCCTCAACGAGATTTTCATTCCCCTGGTGCCAAGCTCAATATTATCATCGTAAGCCTTGTAGTTTCTCTTGTCCCACTGCCTTCGCTGTCTCTTTTTTTTGCCGGGATCGCCCTGGCCTTCCGGCCCAGTTCCGCCCTCTCCCTTCCCTTCTTTATTTTTCTCTTTTCCCCCTCCTTTCGCTGCCTCCTCAACTTCTCTCTTAAACGCTTCAATCAACTTCTCTAGCCCACCTAAAGATTTAATTTTTTCAAGTTCTTCAGGCGTTAAAGTTTTTTCGAATTCGCGCCTTAGATAATCGTCAGGAATCAGCGAGCTTATGAGGCTAGATAAATCATCGAGTCCCTTAAAGTAGATGCTAAAAGCCCTGTCAAACTTATCGTAATGCCTNTCATCTTTGACGAGCGCCATCCGACTGAAGTAATAAAATTCGTCAATATCAGCGTAAACTAGTCTCTCTTTTAAAACATCAAGGAGGTGCAAAAGCTCCGTTATTGATACTGGGATCCTNGCTTTTTTTAGCGCGAAAAAAAAATTAATCANCATATCTGGCTCTCATATCTACAAAGGCTGACGTCATCACTGCCCGGGGGAGTTAGTGTTGTTTTGGCGCCGGTTCATAAAGGCCAGCCGCTCCAACAATTGAACGTCTTGTTCGTTCTTNACCAACGCGCCATAAAGNGGAGGAATAGCCTTAGTTGTGTCTCTGTTGGTTAATATCTCNTCAGGAATATCGTCCGCCATCAAAAGCTTCAACCAATCAATAAGTTCTGAGGTGGAGGGTTTTTTCTTGAGNCCNGGGACTTTCCTCACATCAAAAAATATCTCCATCGCTTCCTTTACTAAATCTTTTTTAATCTTCGGNTGATGCACCTCTACGATATCAGCCATNGTTTCTCTNTCTGGAAACTGAATGTAGTGAAAAAAACATCTTCTTAAAAATGCGTCNGGCAATTCTTTCTCGTTATTGCTNGTAATAATAACCACGGGGCGTTGCTTCGCTTTTATTGTNTCGCCCGTTTCGTANACATGGAATTCCATNCGATCAAGCTCAAGAAGCAAATCATTCGGGAACTCTATATCGGCTTTATCAATCTCGTCAATTAAAAGGACCACTCGTTTTTCACTCGCAAAAGCCTCCCAAAGCTTACCCTTATCTATGTAGTTTTTTATATCGTGGACACGGTCATCGCCTAATTGAGAGTCGCGTAGTCGAGACACAGCATCGTACTCGTAAAGCCCTTGCTGTGCCTTGGTGGTCGACTTTATGTGCCAGGATATAAGTTCCATCTCTAGCGAGGAGGCTATTTCCTCGGCCAGCATAGTCTTGCCGGTTCCGGGCTCACCTTTTATTAAAAGGGGGCGCTCAAGTTGAACGGCCGCGTTAACCGCCATCTGCAGTTCATCTGTAGCAATATAGGTTGAAGTACTAGAAAATTTCATCAATTAATCCCAACATAACGAAGCCGAAAAATATACCGCTTGGCTACCAAATAAGCCAGCCAAAATACCCTAAAATTATAGGTAGCTAAACAGAAAATTCACAGACATTAACGTTTAAAAATCCCTCTCAGAATGTAAAAAATCGTTACGATTCCNATACTAAGAGCAAGAGCAAGAAGCGCACCCCCTATTTTTTCTGCCGATCCAATCGAAAATTCCAAACCGACAATTAAACTTGCTGGAGCAAAANAATCATCCTCNCCNGGCAAATTCCATGGNAGAAAGATCAGTAAAAACACCGTTGCNCGGCTCACGCTGCGNAGAACGCTAAAGGNGATAATTTGACTTACCCAAAACCAAAGGGAAAATAAGATTAGTCCGGCGCCCAGATATATCCCCCAAGCAATTTGATATTCAATATCCATTATGCGTGCACCCAATGAACTTTTTGATTTTCTATATCGTCTGGGTGCACATGTATTTCGGACACGCATTTTTCTCTGACAGAAATCCCGGCCTCATGAACAGTATTTCTTGATCCGGAAATCAGATGATGCCACCAAGCTAGCGGTTTCCCCTCAGATATTTTTCGGTATGCGCAGGTTGATGGCATCCATTTCAGTTGCTCTACCTTAGCCGCCGTCATCTTTATGCAGTGTGGCACTAGCTTTTCTCTGCGGGAGTATTCAGAGCAGGAACAAGAAGACTGATCAAGAAATCTGCACNCTACACTAGTGTAAAAGACNCTTTTNGTTTTAACTGNTTCNAACTTATGAAGGCAACATCTGGCACAGCCGTCGCAAAGAGACTCCCATTCTTTTTCGTCCATTTCATGAAGATCTTTCTCAGACCAAAAATCACCCATTCGCGGGCTCCTTCGACAAAATAAGTCCTATAATCCAAAAAGATACAAGTATGCCTATCTATTACGCATTCCTCTCTAAAAAGGTTAAAAGATCTTTTCCAATAACTTTTTCTCTCCAACCTAANAGAGCTTCGGGCAAAAAATACGTTCCTGAGACCTCTTTTGATCTCAAAAGANCCTCNAAGCTCTTTTTTCTGCACAGCAGCTCGGAGGCGATTCCCTCTTCCTTTGCTCGACCCTCCACAATCGCTTGAAGCAATCGGACCTTCTTGTTATCAATTCTGAAGTTGTCTCTTAAATTCTCGGCTGGAAGTTCTTCTTCTTTGGCTGATTCACTGCACGAAATTATGTTNCTTAATTCAGAGCTATACTTTTTTACTTTTGAGGTGGGCAATCCCGCTCGCAAAAAACCCGCGTCATCGACANATCGTTCTTTTACAATATTGACCAAAATCTTTTTCTCGATAATTCGATTCCTTGGACGATTCTTGCTTCTGGCTTTTTTTTCTCTCCATGCAAACAAGAGCTTTAAGAGATTGAGTTGTCTTCTGGAAAATCTCGAGAGGTTCCCTACTTTTAAATAGAAGTCTTCAGGAGGGGTAATTGTTGGGATATCTAAACTAATTCCCTCCATATCAGATGTGATCCATTCAGCTTTATGGGTCCCACTTAAAACAGATTGTTGAATCCTATATATTTTNTAGAGATAAACGACNTCCTGCGCNGCNTAATTCAACTGCTGCACTGAAAGAGGCCTAGCTAGCCAATTGGACCTCGTTTGATCCTTGTTAATGCGCAGTGAAAGATAGTGCTCAACCAACTTTTGATAACTAACAGAAAAACCTAAATTCAAAAAACCGCTCGAAATCTGAGTGTCATAGATGGGTCGCGGTAAGACTCCGAAAGCGTGCTGGAAAACCTCTAGATCTTCCGAGCAAGAATGAAAAACCTTGATAATATTCTCATTCGTGAGTATTTCTGAAAAAACTTTTAAATTGAGGATTAACGGATCAAACAAAAAGCAATGTTCGCCATCGCTCACTTGAAGCAGCCCCAACTCTGGGTAATAGGTTCTAGTTCTTACAAACTCTGTGTCCAACGCGAGCGCACCTGCCTTACGACAAATGCCCATGGCCTTATCGAGTTCAATTCCATCTGTGACATATTGAAATTTCAAGCTCATTCTAACTTTTGTCTCCCTTCAAAGGCGTGAGATAAAGTTAACCCGTCGACTAATTCAAGCTCACCGCCACGAGGAACACCTTGAGCAATCCGAGATATATTTACATCAGAATGTTTCAGTGATTCAAACAAAAAAAATGAGGTCGCTTCACCCTCAACCGTGGAAGAAACGGCAACAATAACCTCCGATATATTCTTTTGGCATCTTTTTACCAAATCGGGGACACCGATCTCCTCTCCTCCGCGCCCTTCGATGGGAGACAGAGTGCCGCCCAAAACAAAGTACAACCCCTTAAAAGCAGACGCCTGTTCAATAGCTATCACGTCCGACGGGGACTCCACTATGCAAAGCGTTTTTTTGTCCCTTCTTTGATCACGACAAATTTCGCATAAATCCNTTTCAGAAATATTTCTACAAAGAACACATTTCTTGATCTTTTCTAAGGATTCACCAAGCAGCCGCACTAAAATCTCGCCCCGGGAACGGTCTCGCTCTAGCAAATGCAACAACATCCTCTGTGCTGTTTTAGAACCCACTCCAGGGAGACAACGAAACGCCTCAACTGTCTGATCGAATAGGGAGAAATCCTTCATCTGAAGAAGGGGAATTTCAGGCCAGAGGGGATAGGCATTCCTCCCGTGAACTCGGTTAACTTGGACTTATGGTATTCCTCCACTCTCCTAATAGCGTCGTTAACAGCTGCGGCGATCATTTCTTCTAAAACTTGCTTTTCTTCCGATAGCAAAGATTTATCAATTTTAACTGATCTCACATCGTGGGAACCTGACATACGAACACATACCAGACCCGCCCCTGATTCGCCAGAAACCTCACTATTTTCTGCTTCGGATCTAAGCCGCTCCATCTTTTCTTGCATCTCTTTGGCCTGCTTCATAAGTCCATCAAGACTATTATCCATTTAAGTCATCTCCTCTCATTTTCAACAGGCGAAACGCTCTCAGGGTCAAGAGTTCCGTCGAACGCCTCTATAGCTTGCCTTACCGTTGGGTCATTTTGTATCTTTTCTAGAGCCTCTACTTTTTTTGCGTTTTTAATGCTTTCTATCTCTTCAGCGGGAGTCTCCGCTAACGTCTGGCCTATTTCCACATGAATCTTGTAATCCCGAGAATAATAGTCTGTTAACGCCAAGCTAATTTTTCTCACATGCTCCTCGCTCAAGAGACTAGAGTGGCTCTCATCGAGAAACAAGACAATGGAGTTATCTTCATCGATACTTCTCATTTCACAATTCAACGCTAACGTCTTGGTAACACCTGTTATCTGGATAGCTTCAACTGCTGCTCGCCAACCGGATGGCCGAAGACCTTCACTGAGTTTCTGCTGCTTTTCTGCAATTGAGCTACCTTTTAATGGAGGTTCTCCTTTATCTTCCGATGACTTATTCACTCCTCTGTGTTTCGAACTTTTGACGCCATCTTTTAGGATTCTGAGCGCATTTTCCGCTGGACTGTCTNCCAAAGATTCATNTGATCCNCTGNGNGGGATAATCTCGACTTCAGACTTAAAATCNGNGGACGCATNAGATTCAAAATTTGAGGGGGTAAAGCTCATCATCCTTAGCATCACCATTTCGAACCCGATTCTTGGATTNGGGGCTAACGGAAGATCATTTTGTCCAATAAGACCAATCTGGTAGAGCAATTGCAATTGTTCGGGATGCATCTTTTTTGAGAACATTTCAATCTCTTCTGTGTCGGATGTTTCAAAANCANNAGGCACGGCTTGATAAACAGCNATNTGGTGCAGNAATTCAACTAATTCAGCTAANAGTGANNNATAATCCGGCGAGAAAGAATCTGCTTTTTCNATAAANGAAAAAAGCTTCGCGCCGTGATCATTAACGANGNAGTCGAGCAACCCGATTAATAANTCAGGATGAACAAGCCCTANCATNGATCGAACAAACTCCTCACCAACAAAATCTTCGCCGTAAGCTATAGCTTGATCCAACAGGCTTAAACCATCCCGCATACTTCCTTTTGCAGCATTAGCCAAAAGCCGAACTGCNTTNTCTTCGTATTNTATTGTCTCGTCTTTTAAAACAAGACTCAGATGATCAGCTATTTCCGAATTCGGCAAGCTTTTTAAATTTAGCTGGATACAACGGGATAGAACGGTAACAGGGATTTTCTTAGGATCGGTAGTGGCAAATAGGAATTTAATATGCTCTGGCGGTTCCTCCAAAGTTTTGAGCATTGCGTTAAAGCTGCTCTTTGAGAGCATATGCACCTCATCGATTAAGTAAACCTTGAATCTGCTNGAGACTGGCATGTACTGGACGTTCTCAAGCAATTCGCGCATATCATCAACGCCTGTCCTTGACGCTGCATCGACCTCAATCAAATCCACGTTTCTGCCTTCGCTGATTTCTCTACAACTGTTACAGTTGCCGCAAGGTACTGGTCTTATACCGGCCTCGCAATTCATACACCGAGCAAGGATTCGGGCGATCGTGGTCTTGCCAACTCCTCGTGTTCCCGAAAACAAATAGGCATGATGAAGTTTCCTGTTGTTTAACGAGTTTAAAAGAGCTCGAGATATATGATCTTGGCCCTTTAAGGAGGCAAAGGTTGTTGGCCTATATTTTCTAGCTAGAACTTGATAACTCATGCGATTATTGTACATGGAAAGGAATTTAATTTAAGCAGAAGCTCTAGTATGAGAAAACNAATCATTGTTATTGGTCACCGAGGAGCAAAGGGATACGAGCCCGAAAACACGCTTCTTTCGTTTGAGAAAGCCATTCAGCTTGGTTGTGACTATGTAGAATTGGATGTACATCTTGCAGATGAGGAGCTTTTCGTAATCCATGACTCTAGTGTTGATCGCACGACAAATGGCTCGGGAAAAATCTCCGAACTCACTCGTGAGCAAATCAAATCACTAGATGCAGGAAATGATCAGAAAATTCCGACACTGACTGAAGTGTTGGAATTAATCGATGGTCGATGCGGCGTTAACATTGAACTTAAGGGGCCCGGAACCGCGGAACCCGTGTCCGATCTTCTGACCAGTTTGCACAAAAGGTCGCTTTTGTCATTTCCTCTTGTAATTTCGTCTTTCGACCACAAGGAACTGGGCTTAGCGAGCAAGAAATTTCGCCGTGGAATACTTTTCGACAAAATCCCTGATGATTGGATAGAGCTTGCGAAAAATTATTCCGCTTGGTCTGTAAATCTTGCGTTCAAAGAGGTGTCTCCTGATATCATTCAAACAGCTCACATAAACGGTTTTCAAGTGCTGGCATATACTGTGAANGATCCAAGAGATATTGCGAAACTTACGTCACTTGGCGTGGATGGCATTTTCAGCGATTTCCCCGATCGACTGATAACCGCCACGCTTCCTCGGGGAAGAGACAATTGAAAATAAAAAAAACTCTCGGAGCAGTAATTAAGTTTAAAGCGATATCAAATTTTTTAGGAAAAGGACTCATCCTTGCGCTTCTTAATTCTCAAGCNGAGGCCAATGAGAGACTCTATGAGACCATCGGCGAACGGCTGGGCTTGATGCAAAGCGTGGCTGCTTACAAGTTTAGGAATAATCTTCCGATTCAATCAAGTGAAAGAGAGGATGAAGTCATCAATCTGGCAATCCTAGCTGGCCTAAGCCAANGAATCACGAAGGATAGTCTGCGTAAAGTCTTTCAAACTCAAATTGAAGCAGCTAAAGAAATCCAGTTTTGTTGGTTTAAGAAATTCTCCAAAACAAAAAGNCTTCCCAAAACNTCCAACCTTTTGCAGGTGATTAGACCAAAAATCGAAATTCTGGGTAAAAAAATAGTAGAACAAATACCAGCTCAAGTTTCGAATTATGAATCTTTTGTCGCCCATTTGAACATTGAATGTCTCTCCGATGAGTCAAAACTAAGGATCTTCAGTGCACTTCAAGAAGTAGCATTTTATCCCAACCCTTTAGAACAAGTCAGGAAGAGTCGATTTCTTAGGGTTGGCACCACAGGAGATTACGCGCCTTTCTCGGTTGAAAGCTTGCATACTGGGGNGTTGGAGGGAATTGACATTGATTTAGCAAAGTCCCTTGCTAATTATCTCGAGGTTAACCTTGTTTTTGTGAAGACCTCATGGCCTGATCTGATGGATGATTTGACCAAACTGAAATACGACATAGCGATGAGCGGAGTCTCAATAACTGAGGAAAGATCAAAAAAGGCCTACTTTTCTGATCCTTACCATGTTGGGGGCAAGATACCGATTTCTCTTTGCTCGAAGGCCGCTCTCTTCTCCAGCTTGGAGAAAATTGACAAGCAGGGGGTAAATTTGATTGTCAATCCAGGTGGGACCAACGAAAAATTCCTAGATCAGAATATTAAGTACGCAACTAAAATTCTTCATAAAGATAACAAGACGATTTTTTCTCGAATCAATGATGGACACGCAGATTTAATGATCACCGATAAAATTGAAGTATTTTTACAAATCAAAGAGAATCCAGCCCTATGCGCAACAATGAAAGAACCCTTAAACTACCAAGAAAAGGGTTTCATGATGGCCAAAGACAGGGCCTTTAAAGGGATCGTCAACGATTGGTTAAAAGCAGTCATCGCTTCAGGGGAGCTGATAAAAAAATTTGACCTCCATATTCAAAGAGATTGAGCGAAAGGCAGCAGTCTAAAACTCGAGCACAATTTTCCCAAAATGCTTCTGTGCGGCCTGGTGAGCAAACGCAGCTCCAAGCTCTCCAAGATCAAAACTATCGCTGATAACGGGTCGGATACTATTTGCCTCGATAGAACGAATCATATCCTTTTGTTCTTGTTTAGATCCCACGGTGATGCCGTCAATAGATATGTTCTGGGAAAACATCTGGGCAATAGACACTTCACCAGAGAATCCGGCCAAAACGCCAATTAACGAGATGTGGCCGCCTAGCCGACACGCCCTGAGGGATTGCTCAAACGTCCCTGCTCCGCCAATCTCTACGACCTCGTCAACGCCGCGACCTCCCGTGATTTCTTTTGCTTTTTTCGACCACTTAGGGTCATCTTTGTAGTTTATGACGTAATCAGCTCCAAGCTCGATTAACTTGGACATCTTGTCACTTGAAGAGCTTGTAGCAATTACTCGAGCTCCTGCTGCTTTGGCAAACTGCAGCGCGAAGATAGACACGCCGCCCGTGCCTTGGGTAAGGACCCAATCACCAGGTTTTATTTTNGCTTTAGACATCAATGCACGCCAGGCAGTAAGAGCTGCGCACGGCAAAGTTGCAGCCTCTGCAAGAGAGTACCCCTCAGGAATTTTCGTAAACGCGGAAGCCCGCTCTGAAACCACCTCGGCAGCAAAACCGTCCTTGTTATCACCAGGAATGCCCGATAGATTAAAAGGCTCAGGTTCGCCCTTTTGCCAATTTGGACAGAACAGAGAGACCACATGATCGCCTGTTTTGAAGTCTCGAACTTCTGAACCAACCTCAAGCACTTCACCTGCCCCGTCTGACATTGGAATTCGCCCGTCTTCTGTGGGAATCATTCCTATCGCTACTAGGTAATCGTGATAATTTAGTGAGCTGGCCTTCACTCGAACCATGATCTGATCAGATTCGAGTTTCCGCGGCTCTGCATCGTGTACTTTCAATTTTTCTAATCCACCCGGCTTACTTACTCTTACTACACGCATTATAAATTCCTAAAAAGTTTATTTTTCTAAACAAGTTTCGACTCCCAAATCATTTGCGGCACATCTTCTTCTAACAAGAACGCGGAAATCATCGCGTTAACTTCATTCGGGGCATCTTGCTGGACCCAGTGAGATATTCTAGGCAAATATCGAATTGTCAAATCACGGACCCACTGCTCTGTCCCATATGTTGTCTCCTTAGTTAAAGCCATGTCATTCTCGCCCCAACACATTAAGGTTGGAACCTCAATTATGGGAAAACCAATATCTCTCTGTCTTTTGAGTCCACCTCGAAAGTAGTCTCGATAATAATCTATCATCGCTTTCATTCCACCGGGTCGATTCATATTTTTCGAGTATATTTCCATCACNTCATCCGAATAGTTCTCTGGGAAAGCGCTAGTTCTTTTTATCATCCCATGGCTCCCTGCTCTTCCAAATAGCCACTCTGGCAAGCGCGGGATTTGNAAAAAGAATATATACCACGACTTTAAATATTGTCTCCAACCAATATTCTTTGAGGCAGCTGCTGGATGGGGCACGTTGCAAATTATAAGTTTTTCTAAGGATCTAACCTCGCGAATCGCAAATAGCCAACCAACGATAGCGCCCCAGTCGTGNGCAAGAAGAACTGTTTCGTCGACGCCAGCAGNGTCTATTAAATGCCCGACGTCTTCAAGCAAGTTCTCTATTGCGTAATCCTCCCGATTTGCTGGCATGGAAGAATTCCCATATCCCCTCATGTTAGGTGCCCACGCCTTGTAACCGAGCTCTGCAAGCATGGGGAGTTGATACCGCCAAGATATTGCGTGCTCTGGAAACCCGTGCAAGCAAAGCGCAAGCTTTCTGCTAGTTTGGTCTCCGCATTTCTGGACTTCNAAATTCAAACCATTCGCTTGCACAAATTCAGTCATTATTTCCGTACTTACCTTCTTTTTTCTTGGCACAGAGGTCTCCTTTTTCGATTCCGATATTTCAATGCGACTAGAAACAATTCCAGTCAGTTTCACAGGAATCCGTACTCCCAATTATCATGATGTTAATCCACTAGGGTCAAGAAAATGATACAATACCGTTATGAATAAGGCTTTTAAAAACCCGTCAGACCGATTTCTGNGCATAGCAGGGTCCATTAATTTCAGAGACTTTGGCGGATACATTAATCTCGACGGAAGACAGGTTTCTACAGGCAAGTTGTTCCGATGTGGAAACATGGCAGAAATTCTACCAGACGCTTTTGATGACTTTGCAAATTTGAAAATTAGTGCAATATGCGATTTGAGAAGCCATGAAGAGGTAGAAACCTCGCCTACCCCCTCAGGCTACCCCTTCGAATCAAGGGTACACCTTCCAATTTGGCCCGGAAGTTCAGTTCAATTTCAAAAAAAATTCATGGAAAGCGGTGAGGAACCCAAGGAAAAGGACTTTCGAGAGTTCATGATTAACGTCACAAGAGAAATTGCTCTGGACCATATGGATGTATATTCAAAATTCTTAAACCTCCTACTCAACGCATCGGGAGGATTCTTGTTTCATTGCTCAGCGGGCAAGGATCGCACAGGAATCGGAGGGGCACTTATTCTCCACGCTCTCGGAGTTGAAAAAAAATTCATACTCGAAGACTACCTNTTAAGCAATGAATCGATCGAACTATTAGCGNGGACGAGAGCGCGGATGCAAGAAAACCAGATCGGAAAAAACCTCCCCGCAGAGGTTCTAGAAAGCATAGTCCACATATTTTCCGGGGTAGAACCTATATACCTGAACAACGCGTTTACGGAGATCGAAAAAGTTTACGGCAATCTCGATAACTATCTGTCAGAACTAGACTTTGGCGAGAATAAAATCGCTATGTTGAGAGAAAAGCTTCTAATTTAAAAGTTATCAATAATGAATGCCTCGGTAATGAGAATAGAGGGGCGGCCATCCAGGTAAACAGCGTAAGTCCTTTCAGCAATTTNAGTTAACGTATCGTCTATATTAATTATCTCTCGGTAACTCCCGCGGGCATTATTACGCAGAACCTCACCCATCCCAACACCTTCATCTGTGAGAGCACGAAATAGATCTGTTCCGATTAAAGCTGGGTTGAGCAAACTTTCTGCGGAGGCGTACTCTTTGTTTGTAGTTCTGCCGATCAAGTTAACTTTTCTTACAAACGCAGTGGCATCTTTTTCAAGTTCAAGAAAGTTCAATTCGTCTGGCATTTTGATGAACGTTTGTTCAACTGTGACGACGTCAATTTCTTCTCCCATAAAGGCGCTGATTAGAGAAGTTACGGTTCCATCCGCCAACAGTACTGCTCTAAGAAATGGCGGTAAGGATTCTTCTACCGAACTCCAGCTTCTATCAAGTTTTCCTCTTTCGGTTAACTTTCTTAGAATTTTTAAGTTTTGCTCAATCAAGATATATTCCTGCACCTACGAGATACTAATCTGAACAATTAAAAAAAAATCAAAGCTTCTAAGCAACTGGATTTACCACAAGATTATAGGTAGCCTGATTATTCAAGCCGAAAAACAGGAAAAACAATAAAAAAAACAACTCTTGTCTACTTCGCNTTGCCAGAGTATGCGGTTTATCTTGCNTCTATTCCCGTGNGCCTCTACCTTCCNTTGGTTTATTCTAAGGACTTAGGTCTTTCCTTAACAGAGATCGGCTTAGTACTAATGTTAGCCCGCGTCTCCGATGTAATAACCGACCCCCTTATTGGCGTACTTAGCGATCGAACAAAGAGCAGATTTGGAAAGCGAAAGCCTTGGATTGCTGGAGGCACGCTATTAATGATGATATCTGCATTCCAATTGTTCAACCCAGAAGCTTTGAATCAGATGCCGATCACAAAATGGTACCTTCTTGGGTGGTCGGTTATTTTGTGGCTCGGATGGACAATGGTAAATATNCCCTANTACGCNTGGGGTGCTGAACTTTCCGACGACTACTACGAGCGCACGAGTCTAACAGGTTGGCGACAAGCTTTCGGCTTCCTGGGCAATGTAAGCGTTTTGTTCATTCCAGTGGCAGCTGGGGCTCTTACTGGATACGGTTCACTGCCGCGGGAAGGCCTCACCATAATAGGCTCTTTTGCGCTGGTAGCACTGCCTACCCTTGTGACGATCACCCTATTTAAGGTTGAAGAAAGAGTCACATACCCAAGCCCAAGAACGAATCCTTTAGTTCATCTAAGAGCCATGTTCGAAAACGGTTCATTTCTTCTGCTCTTTTTTGCGTTCATGCTAATGTCGCTTGGAACTGGCTGGGGCTCAGCGACCTTCATGCTGTTCGCGACATTTGTTGTGGAAGCCGAAGCTTGGACTCAAATGATTTTGTTGGGCTATTTCGGAGCGAACATCATCGCCCTTCCACTATGGATAAAACTAGCCAAGAAGCTAGGGAAAAAGAATACATGGGTAATAGGAGGAATTCTTTTCGTTCTCGTAACACCNAGCTTCTTACTGCTNGGGCCAGGGGATTTGGGCGGATTTTTTGTCTGCCTTGGCCTTTATGGTATCGCAGGGGGGNGTTTCGGTGCCTTATCTATGTCAATGAAAGCGGACGTGATAGAGATAGCTGCAAGGAGATCAAGCGAGAACATTTCCGGCGCATATATAGCGGTATGGTCGTTGGGACAAAAATTAGTGGCCGCGCTCGCCCTGGGGCTAGCTCTACCTACCCTTGAGTTGTTTGGATTTAACCCGGCCGCCGAAAATAGCAAAGCTGCGATTAATGCGTTAGCTTACATCTATGTCCTTCCACCATGGCTTTTTTATGCGTTAGGCGTTGTAATTATTCTAAGGTACCCTATTACCTCAATTCGTCTAGAGAAATTGAGGCTCGCTTTTGATAAAAGAGACCAGAGGAACCGAAAATATTTGAAAAAAAGTTAAATGAACTTAACACAAAAGGCAATGGAGAGATNATGTCACAAACTGAAGTTCTAATTGTTAGTAAAGGTCACGCATACAATCACGATGCATTTTTAGGAATGTTCGATGGATATGCTGACCTTAATACCACTCTTGTAGAGCAGCCAGCTGCTCAGATAATTCTTCAGCCTCAAAACGTTGAAAAATATGATGCTGTCTTATTCTACGATATGTCCGGTATTCCCAACGTAGGACTTACTCATGATGAGAGTGATAGTAAGGGACAGCCTTCCCATGCCTATCGAGGTGCCGTTGAAAAACTAATTGAGTCAGGGAAGGGCATTGTGTTGCTAAATCACGGAACNGTGTCTTGGCCAAATTGGCCCCTTTGGAGAAANATTCATGGATCCTCGTTTCTGCTGAGCGCTGGAGAAGTATTTGGAGAACACTTGCCGGGGTCTGGTTATAGAGGTGGTCACGGACCGCATCCAAATCCAACCTTCTGTCTCCGCCCGGAGGACGTTGCTCATCCTGTTATCAAGGGCATCGAAGAAGGATTCTCAATTGCTGATGAGATTTACATTAAATCCGATAATTTCGAAAAAAATGTTCTTCCTCTAATGCGAAGCGACTATAACTACGTATCAGAAAACTTCACCGCGCCGCCACTTGCGCCCCCTGAAGAACAAGAAAACTGGAGCCACCCGCCAGGGAGTAATCTCGTCGTCTGGGCAAACGCTGCGGCAAATTCTCCAGTNGTAGCCTCGGACATAGGAGACAGCCCAGAGGCATTTTCAAACGAGGGATTTCGTACACTGTTATCAAACTCTTTGCGCTGGGTTGCATCTGATGCGGCTAGAGCATGGGCTAAGGAATTTAGAAGTAAATAACCAAAAATGAAATCGGCGACGTTTTCAGGACAAAAGTACCGAAGGCTGTTAGGTGAGTACGTAATTATTGGAAGACGAAATAAAAACGTGTGCCTAAAAAAAAATTGTCACCGACTGCTTCTAGCCGCACTCTTTCCGTTTTTGGTATCTTGTAGTAACAATCAGGAATCTAAGCATTTGAAATCAAGATATTGGTCGACTTCGTGGGCCACTTCAATGAAAGTGGCTACACCTGGTTTTGATCCNCCACTACCAAACATAAAAAATACCACTATCCGACAGACGATAAAGTTGAGCGGAGGCGGAGAAGAAATAAGAGTATGGTTTAGCAACGAATTTGGAAATATTCCTTTGAAGATCGATAGTGCAACAGTCTCAAGAAATTTGGGACAAGAACTTATCGAGACTGCCTCACTAAAAAGACTCTTGTTCAAGGAAAACGAGGCAACCGTCATACCGCCTGGTGAACGCATCGCTAGCGACCCGTTAAAATTTCCGGTAAAAAATTTATCTGAGCTAGTAATTAGTATTCACCTGCCAGACGATTTAAGCAGAACAAACTCTCCAATTTCTTATCACGTGAGGGGTCTACAAACCAACTATCTGGCGCCAGGCAAACAAGTTGAATCCGCCAANTTGAAAAACGCTGTGACCAGCGTATCTTATTTTTTCCTCGCAGCACTTGATGTCAAAAGTCAAGATAAGCGTCCTGTGATCGCTGCTGTTGGCGACTCGATTATGGATGGAGATCAAGCTGCAGACGCCGAGCCTGTTGACGAAAACGCCCGATTTAACAACTTCCTCGCCAATATAATTTTTAAAAACGGAAGACNGGCGAACGTTCTGAATCTCGGAATATCAGGTAATCAGGTCACCCAGTCATTTCTTGGACAAAAACCGCTTGATCGTTTTGATAGAGACATCTTGTCCATTGCTGGCCTTACCCATGTTATCGTGCTTGGGGGAATTAATGATATTGGCCTGCCCGGACTCTTAAACGAAATGGGTATTCCTGCAATGGAAATAACAGCGGAAAAAATAATATCCGAACACCAAAAGATTATCGCTAAGATAAAAGAAAATGGGCTTGTCGCGATAGGNGGCACTCTGACGCCGTCNGGTGGATTTTCTGCACCCTCTTATGGNGAGGAAGCCGCTGACGCAAAAAGGCAAAGAATCAATAATTGGATACGAACTAGTGGGAGCTATGACCATGTGATCGACTTTGATGCTGTTCTTCGAGATCCTGATCAAATAAAACAGATTCAACCTAAGCTGACTGCAGATGGTCTTCATCCCAACACAAAGGGTTATAAGAGAATGGCAGACGCAGCGTATTCGGTCTTAAATCCTTATTTTTAGCGACAAACTAAAGTTCTTACGGTTCTTTTTCTAAATAAACGCAATCAGTATTGAGAAAAGGAGCAAATTACAGCTCAGAAGATGAGGGTCTTTAGGAACAATAATTTCTCCTAGAATTCTCTCTAAAACTCAGAAGCAGACTAGCCAAGCTCCTCGAATTCGGAGCTTGGCTGCTTCGCCAAGCTCCTTTTTGTCTAGCTTTTTCGATTGAAAATGTCCTTTACTGCCCTAAAGATACCCCTAGCTCCAAACCAAAGGTGCGAGGTTCTCCGTATTGAGTGAAGTTCCAGAGTCCGGCAACCGGATTAGCGCCATGTCTGTATCTTTCGTCTGTGAGGTTTTTTCCCCAAATTGCGACGTAATAGGTCTCGTCAGCGTTTCTGAAAGTAATATTAGCATCGACCAAAGTCCGCTCGTGCATTTGACTGTCGAGGTTGTTAAGGACCATCATTTCATTCTCATCTTGATGATTTATGTTGACGTTATAGGTAAAACTTCCAAAACCCATGTCTTGGACATAGGTGGCAGCCAAACCGTATTTCAGATCAGGTGAATAAGGCGGATCCAAATCAGACAAATCAGCTCCGTTAATCTCAAACTCGTCGTATTCGTGATTCATCACTCCAATAAAAGCAGAGACCGAGAGTGCATCGTTCACAACCCATTTAATATCGCCTTCGACGCCTCTAACATCCGATTTCCCAGTATTAAAGTTGACGGTCTCTTGAGTGGTCACCCCAAAAATATTGGTAAACGGAAGCACCTGAGAGCGGATCAAATCTTCATACTTTGTGAAAAAGGCCGCTGCGTTAAGCTGGATCGTCCCGTCTGCTAGCGTTCCTTTAAATCCGATTTCAATGTTTTCATTTGTCTCCGAGTCAAATGGCTGACAGGTTGCAAAACTTGAGCATGTTTCAGTATATCCACCTGGTATGAAGCCGGTGGCATAGCTTAGGTAGACCATGCTGTCATCCATGATCTTGTAGTCTGCAACCACCCGAAAAGTTGTTTCGTCCCATTTGTTACTATCTCTGAGTGCAATTTCGAAAGCGCTGTCCGGAAGAGGCATATTGAAAGGATCTAAATCTGCCGCAGTAAATCCGCCACCGACTCTAGAAGTCGCGTTGGAGGCTGAATCAAGACACACCCCATTAATAAACGCGCGATGCTTGTCTTCTGTTTGTGCGGTGCAAGGTCCACCGGGATTTTGCCTCCTAAAAAAGGACTTCTCATCCTCTGTGTAACGAAGACCAAGCGTAATAGATAAATTGTCACTGACGGTGTATGTTCCATCCGCATAAAAAGCGGTAGTTTCCCTGTCTTGAGAGGCTCCGGTCATGCTTGGATCGTTATACCAGCGAACATCCTGCTGGAGTTGTCCCTGCAGGCCAACTGTCGCATAGGCTAACATATCAATTGACTGTTCTGCATACGAAGCTCCCGCTACAAAATTAAATGCGCCATCAAAGTTAGAGGCAATTCGGATTTCGTACTGATCTTGATCGTCAATTGTGTTTCGAGACGCGTCAAATATTGAGTTGAAGGCCTCCCCAGTATAGGTGCTTCCCAGAATCTCTTTTTGCTCTCTGTGTCCCAGTATTAATTTGACGGTGTACTCTTCAAGCTTGAGGGTTTGGTGAAGGTGAAAACCCTTCACATCGACTTTGTGACCCTCAGGAACACAAAACGCATTTATAGAAGGGCAATTCTGCGTTTGTCCTGTGCTGTAAATATCAGTGTGTCCTACCATATGAATCCCGGGAAAGCCAAGTATCGGGACCAACATGCTGGGATCACTTTCTTGAACAGCGCCAGGTGTTTCGGAGTTATCATCCATATATTCTGCTATGAAATAAGCTTCGTAGTTATCGTTGGGCGTAAATAACAATTTTACTTTCGAAGCGAAAATATCCTTCCCACCAAGATTTTCTCCAAGACCTTTNGTNCTAGTGGGCCAACCGCCAGGAACAGGAATGGGCAAAGGATCAAGGGCTGTGTCTTTCGAGTTTTGATACATCCCATCGTCTTGGTCCCAGATGGCCGTTGCGCGCATGGACAAGGTGTCTTCAATTAATGGAAGATTGAAAGAGGCAGTGTATTTCCTCAACTTAGATCCCTCTGGCACACCGTCGACTTCCGCAAAGGTACCGTATCGTACAGAGAGATCTCCAAAGGTTTCGTTGTGCACTGGTTTCTTAGTAATAATAGAAATGGCTCCGCCTGTAGCACTCTTTCCAAAAAGAGTCCCTTGAGGTCCCCGATATATCTCGATTCGCTCCAGATCAAATAGCTCTACAAATTGTGCTTGTACTCTCGATGTCGCAAATTCATCGACGAGCATTACGACAGAAGAGTCTTGGGTCACCAATATTGAGTTCTGACCAGTTCCTCTGATTCCTCCAGCTATTGCCCTAAAACCGGCTTGAGGTCCCATTGACACCCCAGGGGACATCTCCGTGATCGCCAGAATATCGTTTCTGAACTGCTGCTGAACCGCCTCACCAGAAATTGCTGTNACAGCTATGGGGACATCTTGAGATGAGACCTCCCTTTTTGTTCCAGTGACAACAATTTCTTCTATGCCAATAACTTTAGCATCGTCTGCAAGAGCACTTAGACTTCCAAGGCAGGAAGCTAGGCCAAACAAAACTGCCAAAATAGTATTTATTTTGTTCATTTGTCCCTCTTATTTTTCTGAGTAATTTTTTTGTAACGATTTTTCCATCTCTTAATTTCAGATCGAATTTAAATCAGAAGTAACGTAAGGTCAAATCGGGGAGGATAGTTTACAGAGCTGATTATGACTGATTTTGAAATTTTAACGACTATTCGGTGCCGTTCGGATAGCCGCGCATTTCGAGAGGGACCAGCCTAAAGAGCTCCAATTAAAAGTCTGAATCTCAGACGGAAATAGTTTTGACGTTTTTTTAATCCGTTTTTTTCTCAACCAAACACAATGGAGACTGAATAGCCTATCTACTCAATTCTTAAAAGCATTTTTCCAAGATTCTCTCCTTCATACAGTCCTCTGAAAGCTCTCGGGAAATCTGAGATTGAACCGGATATCTCATGAGATGGAAATTTCAACTTTCGACTCTTCATCCAAGAGGACATGCGCGACCTAGCCTCAGGATACTTACTCTCATAGTCAAATATTACAAAACCCTGCATCTTGGCTCGCATTGTCCCAAGCCAAATATAGTTTGACGGACCAGACATGTTTTCAGCTGAGTATTGAGAAGTTGAACCGCAAAGAAGCACCGTCCCATTCATGCCGATGTGAGTAAGCGACTGATTAAGCAGGTCTCCGCCCACGTTATCAAATATCACGTCTAATCTCTCTGGCGAATGCTCTCTGACTCTGTCTAGCCAGCCCTCGTCCTTATAATTTATGGCAACATCGTATCCCAATTCGGTCTCTAACCATTCGCATTTTTGAGGGCTACTAGTTAAGCCGATCACTTTGGCCCCAGCCAACTTGCATANTTGTCCCGCTATTGATCCGACAGCNCCCGCTGCCCCATTTATCAAGACAGNTTGGCCTGGCTGCGGCTTACATTCAGAGAAAACAGCGAAATATGCTGTCAAACCCGAGACCCCGAAGCCACCCAACCAAGCGTCTAAAGGGGCCTGATCCAAATCACAGAGCTCGAATTCGTCTGGGTCGCACAAAATATAGTCTTGCACTCCCTTTCCGACCAGCACAGCATCACCGATTGAAACGGAAGGGTTCCTTGATTCGACAACGATTCCTGCACAAGTTCCTCGAACTATATCTCCAGGCTTTACTCTGAAAAGAAACTCATCGCTGTCTCTTACGATGAGCCTCAGGGCTGCTTCTACCCCAATATAGTTTGCCTTAACAAGTATTTGACCGTCGGAAACAGGCGGAAGTTTGACGTCTTTTACCTCGAAGTCCTCAATCCTAGTCAAACCTTTGGGCACAGCCTTNAAAACCANCTGCTGCGCGACTATTTCATTAGTGCCGTCCGTCATTTTNATCCTCCGACTAAGTCTTTTAATGNCAANACACGTNGGTTTTTAATTTACTGTAGCCCACCACAATATTCCGCTTCAAGTGCAGATACATTGAAATTGCTACTTATTTTTATTTATCCAAAAAAAAAAGCGGATTCGTAGATCCGCTTTTTTCTTATCGCTAAGGTTTACTCGAATCGCACGCCAAACTCAAAACCTATTAGAGAGGGCGCTCCATATTGAGTAAAGTTCCATAGACCTCCAACCGAGTTCGCTGAGACCCTATAAGTCTCATCGGTCAAATTCTTCCCAAACAAAGCCGCATAATATTTTTCGTCAGGACTAGTGTATGTAAGACTCGCATCAATTAGCGTTCTATCCTCCATCTGAGTGAAGGTCGGATGCCTCGCCACACCAGTTGCAACCGCGTTAGGATCAAACGGACTCATTTCCGCCTCATCCTGATAATGAGCTGAGAGATAGTAAGTCAAAGTAGCACCGCTGGCCAACGGCTGCACGTAAGTAGCTTGAACGCCGGCTTGAACCTCAGCCGCGAATGGTATATCCAAGCCCGTGAGATCAACGCCCTCAAAATCAAAAACATCATAAGACGCATCAAGGTAACCGAGAGATGCACGAATGGTGAGATTATCTGTGGCCAACCATGTCGTCTCAATCTCAACCCCCTGAGCGTTAGACTCCCCAGCGTTAAGCGTGATNGTCTCTTGCCCCTCTACCCCGCTCACTGGATCGATAAACCTGAAGACCTGATTCCGCTGGAGGTCTTCATAGTCTGTGGTAAATACAGAGGCGTTGAAACGCAACATTCCGTCGAGCAAGTCGCCCTTGAATCCAACCTCGTAATTAATNTTGGTTTCAGGATCATAAGATATGCAAGTCAAGAGCTGACTGCAGGTCTCACTGTAACCGCCTGCCAAAAATCCTGTCGCAACGCTCGCGTACCACAAGTTGTCGTTTTGATCTTTATAATCAAGAACCACTCGCCATGTGGTTTCTGTCCACTCTTCGCTTGAGTCCGCGATAAAGGCGTACTGACTAGCAGGAAGAACCGCATTTCGCTGGTCTATTTGGCTGCCTTCTAATCCCGCTCTACTAACCACCGTTGAGCGTGAATCTATGCAAGATCCATCCGCACCGATTATTTTGTCTCGCTCTTCGGTGAATTGATTACAAGGCGCACCATTACCAGTTGGTTTATAGAAATCTTTCTCGTCTTTGGTATGACGAACCCCTAAAGTAAGACTCCACTGATCATTAAACTGATAGGAACCATCGGCGTAGAACGCTAGTGAGTCTCTTTCCTGCTTAACTTGTCCCGCTCCAGGATCGCCCGTGATCCCTCTTAAGTCGAGGTTAGCAAAGCCGCGGTCATCAAAAATTGGTGCTCCCGGAAACAGAGAAGAGAGCCCTACTGTCGCATAGGATCTGAAATCTAAATCGTCGGAAATAAATATTCCCCCAACCGCAAAATTTAGAGGCCCATCAAATTCGGTGATCAAACGAATTTCTTGTTGAAATTGTTCTCGTTCCAAATTTCGTGTTGCGTCAAACAAGGAGAGGAAAGCCTCACCCGTGTATGTGCTTGGCAGAGTCTCTTCTTGTTCCCGATAACCAGTAATGGACTTAATGGTGTAGTCTCCCATTGAGTAAGTAAGATTCAGGTAGTACCCATCTACATCAACCCTATGTCCATCACGAATGTTGATTCCATTACCTTGCTGAGTCATCCCTGTGCTAAATGGGTCAGTGTGGCCCGCAGCCTGTATTCCAGGAAAACCCAACAACTCAAAAAGAAAACCTTCGCCAGCAGGTGTTTCGTTTACTCCAGGTGGAGAGTCTGAGTCATCGCGGACAGTCTCTAAAATGAAGTAAGCCTCGAAATCGTCATTTGGTTGCCACAACAACTTAGCCTTGGAGGCGAAGACATCTTTCCCCCCTAAATTTTCGCCAGCACCCGAGGTNACCAAGCTCAATTCTGGTGGCAATTGGTCAGGCGTTATACCAAATAGGCCATATATCGGCGCATTCGGGAACAACGCAGTGTCTTTGTCATTGAAATAGAAGCCGTCCTCGTTTGTCTGAGACCCCGCAAACCGAAAAGATAATTCGCCGGGAATTAGAGGAACATCAACTGCGAATTGAACTTTGTAGTTATCTGAGTCCGAGCCGTAACTACTGGTCCCGATCTTAAACTCTCCACCGAACTCNTCCATGTCAGGTCGTTTTGAGGTGATTGCAATAACACCGCCTGTGCTATTCTTTCCAAACAGAGTGCCCTGGGGGCCCCTGTAGATCTCGACCTGTTCAAGATCAAAAAGCTCCACAAACTGAGTCTGCACATGATTTAGAGCGAACTCATCAACCAATATTCCAACGCTCGGGTCNTGGGTTGTAAGAATTGATATAGTCCCCGTACCCCTTATTCCTCCTGCTACCGCATTAAAACCCGTCTGCAAAGTCAGGTTAACATTTGGAGACAGATCGCCCACCGCTCGGATATCATTCCCTCGCGTTTGAGCAATCGCATCCGCTGTTAGGGTAGAGATTGCGATTGGCGTATCCTGCTGCGAGGCCGCTCGCTTGGTTCCCGTAACGATGATCTCCTCAAGTTCTCTTTCACTAGCAAAAGTAAGCCCGAAAGCCAAGGCCAAAGCTACTGTCAAAAGCGCTCGAGATAAATGCTTTGGTGCTGTTAAGCCCATAGTAATCCCCCTGAGATTCTTTTTATTAAAATTTTTATTCTGTTTCTAAAGGGAATTTCTGCCAACTTATAGAGTGATTACACTTAAAAAGTGACGACTACAAAAACCGCTTAACNCCAAATTTAACCAATTGGAGGAAGCGATGCAATTTTTTATCCTGAATCACACTTTTTCATTAAAAGATCGCTATACTCAAATAAACGTTAGAATTTGAGGGTAAAAAAAATGACTGAGTTATCGAGCTCTGAGATAGAGGAACTAAGAGAATTGCTTGAGAAAGAGAAAATCCGAAAGTTAAAACAACTATATTCGCATCTAATGGACAGCAATCAGATAGATGCATTAGCAGATTTGTTCACTGAAGACGCCATCTGCGAGTTTGGTCCAGAATATGGAACTTGGGAGGGCAGAGAAACCATAAGGACAAACTACAAAGGCGTCTTTGCGGAGTTTAATCGNTTCGACGCAATGCACCATGTAACCAACCACTATATCGATATTTTGGGCCCTAACACCGCAAAAGGCAGGTCTTATCTCCATGATGTTATGACCACCGTAGAACCGGAAGGACAGCCTGTCGTTTGGTATGGTCTGTACGATGAGGATTATAGAAAAGTCGATGGCAAATGGTTGATTAGCAGAAGCACTCTTCAATTTTTGTGGCCACAGAAAATGGTTACACAAACCNTCGAAGAACCCTACCCTCTAGTTGATTGATGAACATTGTTGATTCGCNAAGAAAGTGGAGCGAGTTAACGCCCGATAAAGATGCGATTATCGATTGGGATCGAAATGNTAGGGTNAGCTTCTCTGAGTTATTGTATAGGGCCGAAGCACTTGCAAGCGGCCTCTCTTTATCAGGTCTCAAAAAAGGAGACCGAGTGGCTATTTTGTCAACCAATCGATCCGAATATTTTGAGNTTTACTATGCATGCGCATTAGCCGGTTTNATTGCGCAGCCCATCAACTGGCGGTTAGCTGCGGAGGAGATTTCAAGAATTATCGAGGACGGGACTCCAAAAGTTTTAATCTGTGAAGATCAATTTCTTGATATCTGGGCTGAGATAAAAACGAAAATCGCTTCATCACTTATCTGCGTCGAAATCGGTTCCGATTCTAATGGGTCTTACGAGGCTCTTTTGAACCAACCAGATAGAGCAGATCAANTCTTCGACGTAGGCGCTCATGATCCAGTTTTGATTCTATACACAGGAGGGACTACTGGCCTCTCAAAAGGAGCTCTTCATACCCATCATTCGTTATACATGGGGATGCTCAATCAAACAGTCGCAGAGCGAATAGTTCCAACAGACGTTTATATGCTTACCGGACAAATGTTTCATATTCCAGTGGCGCTTGCCATGAATTATCTGGCACATGGATGCTCCTGTGTCCTCATTAACTTCGAAGCAAGGAAGGCACTTGAGGCGATAGAAAAGGAAAAGGTCTCTGCATTTCTGGGCATTACCACGATGCTCAATTGGATGATGGCCGAGAAAGATTTCCAAAAGTTTGACCTCTCTAGCTTGCGAAATATCCAATATGGAGGCGGGCCAATGCCATCCTCTGTTGTAAAAGCAGCTCTAGAATCATTTCCCTGTACCCTTATCCAAGGTTATGGCCAGACTGAGGGCATGACAATGACTTTTCTATCGCAGGAGGACCATCAAAATGCGGTGCAAGGCATTCAAGAAAAAAGGCTCAGCTCGTGCGGAAGGCCAGGTTTCGTTACTGAAGTGAGCGTTGTAGACACTGATGGCAAACCAGTACCGAAAGATGGTTCTACCTCAGGAGAAATAATAATTAAGTCCGAAGCCAACATGGTTGGTTATTGGCAAAAACCTGATTTGACGGCAGAGACAATTAAAAACGGGTGGATGTGGACTGGTGATATTGCCTGCTGGGATGAGGATGGTTACCTCTTCATCATCGATAGAGCAAAGGATATGATAATCTCCGGGGGAGAGAATATTTATTCAACACAGGTAGAAGCGGCTATTCACAACCACTCTGGCGTGCTCGAATGCGCTGTAATTGGAGTTCCTGATGTTGAATGGGGCGAGAGCGTAAAAGCGGTGGTTGTAATGAAGCCTGGGGAAAGGGCCTCCGAGCAAGCCATTATCGATGCAGCGCGACGGAGCCTCGCCTCTTATCAAAAGCCGAAATTCGTAGAATTCAGGGATTCCTTGCCTAAGGCGCCAACGGGAAAGATACTGAAAAGGGAACTAAGAGACCCGCACTGGTCGGACGGTAAAAAGATTTGAGGGCCCTAGAAGCACTAAACCCCCTCCATTACGAGCGAATGATTTATGCCTGCAAGAGCTCTAGTGCACGACTCTTTGCCCACTTATAATCGGCTTTGCCATTTGGCGCCCTACCGACCTCATCCACTAGCATCACCCTTTTTGGCAGTTTGTAACCTGCCACCTTAATCCTACAATGATCGATAAGTTCAGACTCTTGAAAACTTTGGTCAGAGCATGATGCAAGCGCCACGACTTTTTCTCCAAATTTTTCGTCGGGAACCCCCACCACAAGACAGTCCTTCACTCGGGGATGGCTTTTAAGGGCTTCCTCAACTTCCTCAGGAAACACTTTCTCGCCAGCAGTGTTTATGCACATCGATCCTCGACCGAGTAAGGTCATCGAGCCATCAGACTCTATCTTGGCGTAATCGCCCGGAAAAACCCACCTAACACCGTCAATAACACGCACAGTTTTTTCTGTTTTCTCTGGGTCCTTGTAGTAGCCTCTCATTGCGCTCGGCGTTGCGACCATGCCAATTTGTTCAGATCCTGCTGCCACCTCTTGGTCGTTGTCATCGAAAATTTTTACATCCTCATTAGCCTGAAAGCTCGCTGTCTTTGGCGGGACTCCCCTTGCCGCGATCGCTATCCCCATACTCCCCTCTGACGACCCCATCGCGTCTAATAGCATCATGTCGTGATGGCCGAGAAGCCCTTCTTTAACTTCCTGAGACCACATTACGCCGGAAGACAGAATTATTTTTAAACTTGATAGGTCGTAGGGGCTATCGTGATTCTTNGCCTGATCCAGCGCATCAAGCATTGGCCGCGCAAATGCGTCTCCGACGATTGTCGCAAGAGTAGCTTTCTCGTTTTGCACTTGTTGCCAGAGCAAGTCGGCATCTAAGCCCAAGTTCTTAAGCGTAATTACCGCCCCACCCGTCAAGTGCGTGATCATAGCCCCAACCCATATTCCAGTGCCATGCATTAAAGGACAGCAAACTAGCCCTCGCGGGAGCATGCCAAGGTCTTTGGTCTGAGCGATGCAATTCCTCAGGTCACTGATTGACTGAGGGACCGGGGTTCCGAGCATCGCTCCAATTCCGCAAAGCGCTGAGCAGTGCTCACCATTTGAGTACATCACCCCTTTTGGCAAACCTGTGGTACCACCCGTATAAAGCATATACAAATCTTCGGCCTTACGATTGATTCGTGGCATCGGCTCGGAGTCGGCGATCACTGATTCAAAATCACAAGCACCATTAACTAGAGAGTTTTCGGAGTCATCAGACACTTGAATGAATACTTTGGCTTTTTCCAATCTATTCTTTATGGCGTCAATTCGGTCCGCATACCTTGCATGAAAGACAACGGCCTCTGCATCTGCATTGTTTAAAAGATAAACCAGCTCATCTTCTTGGTAGCGATAATTGACGTTAATTGGGCATCCCCGAAGCTTCATCGCCGCATGGTGGGCCTCCATATATTCGTTTGAATTGTGAAGATACAGGCCCACTTTGCTTTCGGTGCTGAGGCCTTCCGAAGCAAAAAAACCAGCAAGCCTTGCCGACCGATCATCGTATTCAGTCCAATTGCGAGTGACGCCGTCGCAAATTAGAGCGGGATGATCTCCAACGGTATCAGAGATCAGCTCGTACGCGGTCCCAAAATGCCATTCTTTCATTTCTAAACCCTTTGTCTGCCTGTTTATTGCTCTTCTTGAAACTCTTCTGACTTGAAGACCCTAAGCTCCTTGTACCACCCTGAACCGTTTATTTTCATTGGAATTGACCCAAATTTCTCCATTGTTTGCAAGTGATTTGCTCTTCCCTTCCATGCCTCCGGATTTGCTTGCCACTCATTAAGGGTTCGTTCCGCCTCTTCATATGAGGAGGCCTCTACTTCATAAATCGAGATATATTTGGACTTTGTTTCTAAATCAAGATGGGGGCCCGCAAGTTCATAGACAGACCCTTTTACAAAATTCGGGCACCGAGTTGTGTCTTCAATATGTTGGCTNACGAACCACTCGTCAAAAGCGGCCTGATCGTCCTCTGACAATGGCTCGCATAGCCCTACCAGAATAAACTTAGCCAAAACGCGTTAATCCTCAGCAGACTTAATCGATTTTCCAGCATCGTCTCTGCCAGCAATCCTCGAGGCAGTCAACTGGGTTTCTGGGTTAGGAACGTTGGTGATCCAGTTACACAGCTGCGGGTCGGCTGATCGAATCTCTCCTGATATATAGATGCCTTCGCCAGTGAAAAAGCCGGTCTTCCCATCGCGAGAAATTTTTATCGTTCCATCCTCTGTCAGCTCGTAAAGAGAATCAGGATCGAACGGATGAGTCATGCTCACAATTACTCCCCTACCCACTCGTTCAGTTTGTGGTGAAGCCACCTTACTTTTCCTTCCTGATATCCAGAAAGTGTGAATCCCTTCTTGTAAGTAGATTCTAATCCCCACTGAACCTTCGGCATATTGAAGACATCTTGGTCAAACACTCGTCCGAGAAACCCAAGCGCAGTAGACCATTTCTCGTCGTCCCCTAACCAATGTATCGGGGCGGGGGGCGGTCGATCGCCCTGAAAAGGCATCAACTGGTAGCATTCCATAATGCAGCTACGATGATCATCACCGTTGGGACGAAAGCGATAGACTATCTTGTTAAATGCTCCCCAGGGGTGAAAATTCGGCCACTGAGTGTAGTCAATGCTATCCACTATCTCAGCATCACAATATTCATCTACCCTATCACCTGCATCCGGCCGCATCCCTTCTCGACTAATAGCTGCGAGGAAACCGCGAGCATTCATCCCCGGCGGAATCGTAGGCACCTCACCGCCGACGGGTATGTCCATCATGGCTCTCAGAATATCCTCGTCATTCATGTCGTACTCGAGGAGCGGGCTACTNGTACCACCAGGTGTGATAACTCTCGAACAATTCTCCCAAACATCAACCTGGCTATTAACGTCACCAAGGCTGCGCATGATTTGAGGGTGTGTACCATTCACGTGATAAGCNTCGCAAAACGCTTCTTGGGCGATTTTCCAATTGCAAGGCAACCTTCTCGCAACATGCGCCTGAATGTATAGAGAACCTAAATCCCATCTCTCAAACTGATCTGCCAATTCTTTAATGAACGGCTCGAATGGGTCGCATTGCTGATCTGGATTGATAAAAACAAATCCAGCCCATGTAGCAGTCGGGATGTCTGGCAAGGACCAATCTTCGTCTTTAATTTGAGGAAAGTCCCAACGCGCTGGGACATCTTTGAGGCATCCGTCCAGATTCCATCCGAACCCGTGGAACGCACACCTTAACTCAGATGCGTGCCCATCAAATTCTTTAAGCATTCGTCCTCGATGTAAACAAGCGTTGGGAAAGGTTTTAATAGATCCATCTAGCTGCCTTACAATGATAAACGATACGCCCGCGATGTCATAACGCAGATGGTCACCAGGATCAGGGATTTCCTCCTCCCTGCAGGCCATCTGCCAGACCTTCATCCAGAGGTTTTTAACCTCTCTCTCATGGTACTCCCGAGATATGTATCGTTCTTTTGAAAAGTCATCGAAGCCAACATCTTTCGGTGACTGTAGCCTGAGCACCGGCGGCACCTCATGAGTATCCTGATCCAGCAAATCTTGATAGGTCACCCCTGGGGATCGCACCATGGTATCCGGATTTAAATCCTTGAACATTTCTGCCATATCTTTCCTCTCTCGTGTTGCCTTTANGTGTATTCTTACTGTTTTTTTGCTGGATTGTCCAACTCAGTCGCGCCAGAANCCGGATCAAGCAGGCTATGGTCCAANCTTTGTTCACTTGGTATTGCTAAAAACTCTATGTGNAGCTCTTTCATCGCTCTCAAAGAGAAACTCGGCGCTACTTCAAAAGAGTTCAACCCGGCTGCAAATTTGATTTCTTCAACCCTGTGAATCAGCGCATGAAACGCCCAATAAAGCTCCCTTCTGGCAAGCGGGGCTCCGAGACAGTGGTGCACGCCAGAACCAAAACCCAAGTGCCTTCCCGCTTTCTTTCTCTCTAAATCAATCTTCGCCGGGCAGTCAAATTCTCTTTCATCCCGATTTGCTGCTGCGTACCTGACATTGACCATCGAACCTTTCGGGATCGTTACCCCATGCATCTCAACGTCATTCGCTGCAATCCTAAAGAGACCTTGAACCGGACCTTCAAGCCTAACGACCTCTTCACAAAATGTTTTTAAGTATTTATCTGGATCACCCTTTAACAGTTCCCAAACCCCAGGGTTTTCTACCAAAAGCTTTAAGCCGTAACCGATCGCATTTGTTGTAGTCTCAGAGCCACCCACAAACGTGTCTGCCATTGTCTCAGCGTGCAACTCATTGTCCGTCAGTGCTCTACCCCACTCTGGGATTACTCTATTCACTAACTCCGAAAGCAAACTGTCATCAGGCTCAACGCGAAGCCTTTCAAATATGGGTTGGAAATAATGTTGAGCTTCAATCTCCATCTCGACTGACCATCGCTCCTCTTCTTCAGTTTGCATCATCCCTAGCCGCTGAACCCAAGCATCAGTCCAAGCCTTAATTTTCCAGATATCCTCCTCCGGCACTCCCATTTGTTGACCTATAACGATGAGAGGCAGAGGTACAGCGTACTGTTTAATCCAATCGCATCTTCCTTCATCGACAAACGCGTCTATCAGCTTATACGCAGTGTCTCGCACGAAGGGGTCCATCAATTTAATCTTTTTTGGTTTAAAAGCTTCATTAAACATAGTTCGCATCTGCTTATGATTCGGATCATCACGCCCCGCTAATGTTGCGCCTGGAACCCAACCATTTTTCTCATACAAACTTAGCATTCGATGCGCCCGTTCTGGATCCAACTGCTCTCTACTATTTCCCTGCCCCATTCTCATGTCATTTGAAAAGTTTTTAGTATCTAGGAGGACTTTTCTCATATCTTCAAAACGTGAGATCACAAAAAAACCGGTAATAGGGTCCTTCCAAATCGGAGCATCATCGCGGAGCATTCTGTAGGCCTCGTAGGGACAGTTCTGGAGAGCTGAATCAAGGAAATTGATTTCCTCAACGGAGCCTGGTGTTAAAGTCTTATATGGTTCAATCATGATTTATTTCCTCGAGTCTAGAATGCCAAATCTGGCTAAGATAATCCTCCATCTGTTGTTTGGCTTCTCCGCGGCTGGAGCTCGCGAGAAGAGATAACATATTAATTTTAGTACTCAGAAAAAGTTGTTTGTTCCTCTCGATCCCCTTATTTAACAAAATGAAAGTGGACCAATAATTCCCTACCAAGATCGTCGCCAAGTGAGCGGGGTCAACCTCATCTAGGAGCACGCCTTTCGATTTCATCTTCGTTAGAGAGCGCAAAAAATCCTCCCTGACACCTTCAAACAAAAGCTTGGTAAGGGGGTCGCCCGGTTTCGCTCGTAGTAAAGCATCAGTAATGGCTACACCAAATTCCGGCTCAGAACTTCGAAGCCATGCACCATTTTCCGCAACCTTCAAGAGATATTTCCAACCCGTGTCTTCAGGAACCTTTCCAACTCTTTCGTAATTTTTTACTATGAGCCCCCGAAGAGCTTCGAGTAGCAGTTCGTCTTTAGTATTGAACAAATTGTAAAGCGTTGTAGGGGAAACCCCAGCGATAACAGCCAAATCACTCATAACCATACCCTCGTAGCCTTGGCTTGCCACCAACTTGCGAGCTGCAGATAAAATTTTTTCTCTGCGGATTTCTTGGCGAGGAGTAAGAGCTCTTATATTAGACATTGATGTTCACGTAATTGATAGGCCGTCTTCCATAAATTTCTCGATTCTGTCCCGAGCACTTTCTTTGTCTTTGAACCAGAGCGCGTTTATTTCTTTAAATTGCGAGGCCTCACGGGGTACCTCGGGCTCATCAAAAATTGCACCCACAGGACACGCTGATTCGCACAGACCGCAATCAATGCAATCGTCTGGTTCGATGTAGCACATCCGATCTTCATCCTCTACATGTATACAATCCACCGGACACACCTCTATACAAGACTGATCTAGAACATCTATGCAAGCACTCGCTATAACAAATGTCATAATTTAATCGCCTCTTGAAAACCTGAAATTTGTTCTTCTTTTTGTGTTTTCTGATATTTGCGTCTTCTAGCGCTAAGTAGTAGTCTAAATTAGATTATTGTACTTGACTACAAAAGTTCAATANTCNGTAAATGCTAAAGAGACAAAAAAGAGANGGCCTCTNCTAANGAAAANCNAGGCGTCGTCCAATAAAAATAAAATATCTCAGGAGGCACTATGAGAACATCCCCATTGACAAGATCTTGGGAGTTTTTAACCCTACTTCCAAAATTAGTTTTCCTTTTACCTTTTATATTCCAACCTCTCNCCGTTTTGCAGGCCGATGAGTCCGCAAGCGACATGGAAGAAATTACCGTGACAGCTAGGAAGCGGGAAGAGCGATTGCTTGATGTGCCGGTCTCGGCGGCGGCTCTCACCGCTCAGGAATTGGATCGATACAAAACCAGAGATTTAATAGATTTGACCTCTCGAATTCCAGGCCTAACTATTGAAAGAGGAACCGGTGGCGGACAAGGCGGCGATATCCAAATCAGAGGCATCGGTAACCTTGCCGTTGACTATGGAACGGATCAACCTGTGTCTCTTGTAATAGATGGGATGCCATTCCAGAGAAGTCACATGCTGGACGTCGGTTTTTTTGACACTCAATCTGTCGANGTNNTAAAAGGGCCTCAAGCGCTTTACTTCGGGAAGAATAGCCCTGCAGGGGTTATCGGTGTTGTTAGCAGATCTCCAACNGTCGGNGAGGACGCCNAGGGATTCATCTCNGCAAGCTATGAATTCGTTACTGAAGATCCAGTAATCGAAGCGGGGATTTCTTTTCCCGTNAGTGACCAATTATCAATGCGAATAGCTGGACGCTTTCAAAACATGAACGGAGGTTGGCTGGACAACAATGCCCAAGTTGTGGATAACACGGTTTTAGCGCTAGGCGTGCCTTTTTACACTACGCCGCAACCGCTACGCGGNCCCTCAATGGACAAGTACCCGGGACAAGAACAAACCGTCATTCGGTGGACCACTGTTTGGGAGCCAAGCGATAACTTTCAAGCCAAATTAAAACTTTTCTATTCGGATAATGAACAGAATGAATCGGGCGTAACAATTCTATGGTCCTGTGCAGACGGAGTTGGTTCAAACCCTTACTATGGAGCGGGTCCTTTCTTGTGGCCTGATCCAGGTCAGACCTGTACAGAAAGCCCGAGACTAGAGCGTAACAGCGCTTTGCCTCCAGCTGGAGTGATAGCAGCTCATCCCTATATAGACGAGGACGACAGGTACTACAGTTCATTAGAAAATGACCTTTATACTTTGGAACTAACATGGGATTTGGGTGATTATCTGATCACTTCCAACACCAGTTATTGGGATTACACACACCGTGAATATACCAATTACGACTACACAAATTTCGCGGTCGTGGTTTCCGATCAGGGAGAATCGGGGGATTCTGTGACGCAGGAGCTGCGATTACANTCGAACTTTGACGGAGATTTTAATTTCATGGTTGGAGCCTTCTACGAAAATATGTTCAGAGACCTGGAGGCCCCGGTACAAATTTTGCCCGAGACGCTCAGTAATATTTTTGGAGCAAACACGCCCTGGCCAGAGCCAGGGCTTTACCAAGGGAGCTACATTAATTATCACCAGCTCTGGGACAACGATGTAAAAAGCTTTTCNGTATTCGGTAGCTTTGACTATGCAATATCAGAGCAGTGGCGACTTTCGGGAGGAGTCAGATACACCAATGAGGATCGCTCCGCAGTCGGTGGCAACCTCCATGAGAACAGCGGCGCACTTGGATTTGGCCCAGTNGGATTAGTATATAACCCTTCTGATGAAACATCGAACACGTCGCCAGAGCTCACAGTGAGTTATTTCCCGAGAGCAGATCTGATGTTCTATGCTGCTTTCAAGACTGGATTTCAATCGGCAGGTATTTCTAACCCGGGGACTGTCCCAAATCTAGCTGCGCTACCGACAGACGTTGCGAATGACACTCTGGTGTTTGACGCAACTGACGTAGAGGGGTTTGAATTTGGAATGAAGGGGCGTTTCATGGATAACCGCCTAAATGCTGAGATCGCTGTTTTTCGGTACGAATCGGAGGACCTGCAAGTAGGTATATTTAACTCGAACACAACCACATTTACGCTACAGAATGCTGCTGTGGCACTGAACCAGGGTATAGAAGCCCAAGCAGTGTTTCGCGCCAATGAGTCTTGGGACTTGAGGGCGAGCATGACCTATGCTCACCTCGAATTTGACGAATGGGNTAATGCAGGATGCCACCCAGTTGATGGGGCCCGAACAGACTTGGCCCAGCAGTCTGCTCCAGGATGTCACATTGGNCCAGATGGAGTGGCAATCCAAGACCTATCNGGTGTNAAATATGGNGGNCCCCCTTTCTCAATAAATGTTGGCGCGACCTACAACNCCGAGTTGTCATCTGGATGGGGNCTTGAAGCGACTTGGGACAGCATTCATCACTCGGAAGGAGAGAGATCCCTAAACCAACCNNTCACAGAAATTCCCGAAAGGACTGTNACTCACCTCGCGGCCACCCTATACCAAACAGATGGACCTTGGTCAGCGGCATTGATTTGCACCAACTGTTTTAACGAGATTTACGTAACTAGGATCACCAACAAGCCTCTAGCCAAAATCAACCCAGGAGTCAATGGGGACATGACGGCATACGTGGGTAGACCGAGATTAGTCACTTTGCAGTTTACCTACGAGCTCTAATCCGAAAAATGTCGATTTNCGGCGTTCCTAACAAAAGGAACGCCGTAGATTACTCCCAGATCGTAAGAGAATTTTTCCTTACGTAAACGAAACAATAGAGAATTTTAGATTTCAGTAGCCAATGACACTAGAAGACCTGTTAGAAATAGAGAACATTAAACGGCTTAGAATAAAATACAGTCATTTCTTTGATGGAANNAGAATCGACGATCTCGCCGACCTTTTTGCTGAAGACGCCATATGCGAATTTGGACAGGACTATGGTGGCGACTGGGTGGGAAAGGACGCAATAAAAACTCATTTTCAAACTTACGCCGATAGCGAGGGTCCCCCGTTTGGAGTTTTGCATGCTGTTACAAATCCGTTAATAGAATTAAAGGGCAAATCTTTCGCTCATGGAAGGTGGTATTTGCACGATCTGCTAACCCGAGAGGGAGCAGAGAAAACACCAATTCTGTATGGCATTTATGATGACGTTTATAAAAAAGTCTTTGGGAAATGGTTAATATACAGAACACGCATTGATTTTCTCTGGCCGAAGCGCAACGTTGGAAAACCAAGAAACTTCAAGGGAGGAAACTACCATGACTGAATTTGCATTTATTAATGAATTTTCTGGCGATACCTTTGAGAGGGAAGAGCCAATGAAAAAAAATTTTCCTCTAATGCCTGAAGGTGAAGCTTTCGACATGGGAACAGACGAGTCTGGCAAACCCCTAATCGACCCTCGGATATTCGACGCCCCTGAATTTTTTCGAAACCCTTATCCGTACTATCGGATTCTGCGAGATCACTATCCAGTATTTCACGACAAACTACACAACACATTCTGGGTAACACGCTACGAGGACATTTCGGAATGCTATTTCGACGATGAAGGCTTCAACACTATCCCGAAAGGATCTTCGAGCGGAGTCCTAGGAAATACTCAACTCGAGCTCTCGGGGGTTGAGCATCGAAGACGAAGAAACTTGTATGGACAACACTTAGTAGGGAAGGCACTCAATAACCGCATACCGGCAATTGAGAATCTCGCTAATGAAATTATCGATGGTTGGACTACTTTAAAAGAGAATAACTCACCCTTCGTTAAAGACGAAAATGGACGCAGAACCATCGAGCTTGGTCAAGTGTTTGCAAACGAATTCCCGATAAGAGTGGTTTGTGAAGTGCTCGGCTTCCCAAAAGAGTCACAATCTCAATTCTATTATTGGTATAACTCGATGATGTCGGGTCTAGGAGGCTCTGATACGCATAAAATTGGTGTAGAGGCGAGACAAGATCTTGAAGATTACGTGTCAGAAATTGTTGAGCAACGCAGGGAGACTCCAACCTATCTTTATGACAAAGACGGGAACCCTATCAGCAAAGATATTATTTCAAAGCTTTGCGAGACAAAGATAGACGGTGATTTTTTATCCAGTGAGGAGATCACATCCAATATTGCTCTGGTAGTAGGAGGGGGGGGTGAGACAACGCGTGGCGCAATTATGAATTTGTGGGCTCTACTTTTAAGACACCCGGACCAATTCGCGGAAGTTTTAAAACATGAAGAGAATTGGGACAAAGCTTTTCATGAAACGCTTAGGCATTCCTCCTCAATTGGCGGGCAACCTAGACACAACAGTTTTGACCTTGAGATGCACGGTGTAAAGATTCCTGCAGGCTCGTTAATGCAGATGGTCGATTTCTCCGCGAATCACGATGACAGGATTTTCAAAGATCCTGAGAGATTTAATATCTTCCGTGAGGATTTGTACTCGGGGAAACTACTGCGCTCGGGCTACGCAAAAGATGGGAAATGTAGTCACATGGCTTTCGGTGTGGGTCCGCACCTCTGTCCTGGCGCCTGGATATCGCACCAAGAGGCAGTTGTGGGTTCTAAAATCATGTCTAAAAGAATGAAAAATCCAAAAATCCGTGAGGATCTTATGCCAAAGGACATTGATGGGAAAAGGCCCGCGCCGATGGGGATCATATCCGTAAGGGATCTTTGGCTTGAATTTGATTTGTAAGAGAAGAGAAGGTGCAAGACAAAAAGGCGAAAAAAGAAAGTAATGAAATAATCGGGAAAAACGGGGTTGTTTTAAGAAAATCCAATTATGAGTCCGAAAACTCTGGTTACAGAACCTATGAGGTCTATCAGAGAGAGAGGGTTGGTGAGAGTACAGAAAAGATTAAACCCTCCGAATTAATCTCCGAAAGCTTTCGAATCAATCCGTATCCTTTTCTCGAGATTCTGCGAGAGAACTACCCCTGTTATCGAGACTGGCTTTCGAATTGTTACTGGATAACCAACTACAATGACGTGACTTCGATCTTTTCCGACGATGCCAATTTTGAAACCAGGCCTAAGAATTTTTTCCTCAAAGCTGAGGGGCTTGGCAAAGACCTCGGGAATGAGTTACCACTTCTGTTTGCCCAAGAAAAAAGTTTTGACGACGAGACTTCAAATTTAAGCAGTGACTTGATAGAAAAATTACTGAAGGACAAGTCCGCTGACTTAGCTACGGAATTTGCGGCCGTTCTCCCACTGAAAATTCTTTCAAAACAATATGGCATCTCTGATGAGGAGAGCTCTGACTTCGCGCACCGATATTGGCGAATGCAACGGGGGACCTCTTGGGACCCAAAACTGCAAATGGATGGAAAAAATGCAACCGAAGAGCTTATTAGTTTTTTTGCTGACAAGATCCACGCTGGCAAACACAAAGATATGGAAAACTGTCTCTCCGCACTAGTCGAACTCGGTGCCGACGAGAAAGATGTCGTAGCTACCTTGCTTAGCACTGATCATGAAACAATGCATGGAGCACTGGCGAATCTTTGGTTTCATATGCTAATAAGCCCAGAAAAATTGGAAGAAGCAAAATCCAGTAAGAGAATGCTCAAGCTTGCATACCTAGAAACGCTGCGACACTCACCTCCTGTGTTGTCAGCTGAAAGATATTCGCTCCGAGAAGTCGAGAGGTTCGGGCGACTCATCCCTGAGGGCGCTAAGTTAATTTGCAGCGCAGCTGCCGCCAATCGAGACCCCCATATCTTTAACAACCCTGAGGAGTTTAAGGTAGACCGGCGGGATATGTGTCAAAGAGAACCCAGAGGTCAATACAGGGCAGATGGCTTAGCTTCCGGCATTGCCTTCGCGCTTGGGAAACCATCAATTCACCCAGCGGTGCCAGAGGACAGACCAAGGTCGAGGTACGCGATCATTCGAGATGCCGTTGTTTCTGCAAGCCAAATTCTTATAGATGCCACAAAAGATATAAAATTAAAAAAAGGTGCAACTCCCTATTTGTCTAGCCTCACCATTGGAGAGATGCACACCTGTTGGAAGCTACCCGTTGAGCTTCGAGCCGGATAAGTAGAAAAGGAGAAATTTATGTCCGAGGAAACACTTGAGCTTGGGCCTGAAATAGATCCAAGAGTTTTTGATTCAGAAGATTTCCAGAAAGATCCCTTCCCTGTTTACAAACAATTACGGGATCATCATCCGATCTACCATGACCGATTCCATAATAGATGGATCCTCTCCCGATACTGGGATGTGGATGGCGCTTTTCAGGACAATGGAAGCTATGATCGTGCCATGTACAAAGCCGATGGTCCCTATGACTTTGGTTCTAGACACGTTTTTGGCCCAAATATACTAGAGTACGGTAACAGTGATGAACATCGACGTCTTCGCAACATTGTTGCGGGCCAATTTGTAGGAAAAAAACTTCAAGATTTTATTCCCATGATTCATCAAATCTCAGAAGAGGTAATAGATAGATTTATCGACTCGGGTGAAGTTGAATTAGTATCTGAATTCGCTAGCCAGGTCCCGATAAGAGTTATATCAAATATGCTGGGTCTTCCGCGGGAGGACGAAGACACTTTTGTAACCTGGTACCAAGACCTGATTGCAGGTTTAGGTTTCGGGGGAGAGCATCTGATGAGAGGATTAAATGCACGAAACGAAATGTGGGACTATATTGATCCTCTCATTAAAGAACGCAGCGCTGCCCCGGGTGAGGACCTACTCTCCAGAATTTGCACAGCGGAGATCGCGGGAAGCAGAATGAGTTCAGAAGAGATAAAAGGATTTGTAGCGTTGCTACTTGCAGCCGGCGGAGATACAACAGAAAAAGCGATCGCTAATATGTGGTACCACCTCATGTATACGCGGCCTGATCAGATGGATTTAGCGATTAGTAGTCCAGACCTATGGGAAAACGTTTTCGCTGAAATGATGCGGTACGATCCTGTAGTGCATGCACAATTCAGATACACCACCAGAGAGATTCCCATCTATGACGATGTGATACCAGAACGCGCGGGCGTAATCCTCTACCTCGGCGCAGGAAACAGAGACGAGAGAGCGTTTACGAACCCAGAAACTTTTGACATTCTAAGAGANGATCTTCATATGGGTCGGGAGAATCGCTCAGGCAGATACAAAGACAGAAAAAATGGCCATCTCGGATTTGGCATCGGCCAACATTTTTGTATGGGTTACGCTATGGCTCGGCAAGAGTCCGCAATCGCATGCAGTAAATTAGCTGAGCGGGTCAGAAAACCACGACCAAAAAACTCAACCCACCCCGGGATAAGCTCTCCCTCTATTGATTCCGGGGGGTTCCGCTCACCTGAGGAACTCATCATGGAGTTTGATAAGTGAAGGTCCTAGTCGACAAGGAAAAGTGTTTTATGTCAGGAGAGTGCTATTACAATCACCCAGAACTTTTCAATATGGACGACGACGGCTACCCGGAGGTGATCCAAAGCGCTTTAACCAAAGAACTAGTGAAGCATGCTGAAGAGGCCGTTGAGGTATGCCCTGCAGTCGCCCTTAAACTGGAGAAATAAATGGAATTTAGACCGCTTGGAAGAACAGGAGTCAGCGTCAGCAAATTTTGTTTTGGCGCGGGAATGTTTGGTTATTTCGGCAATAATGACGAGACCGAGTGCAACAAAATGGTTGATTATGCCATCTCTGAGGGTGTTAACTTTTTTGATACTTCCGACGTTTACTCGCATGGCGAATCAGAGACAATTTTAGGGAAAGCGCTCAAAGGAAAGCGACAAGATATCGTTTTGGCTACAAAATTTTCTTTGCCAATAGATCAAAACCCTAACCATAAAGGAAATTCTCGACGATGGATTTTCGAAGAAGTCGAAAATAGTCTGCGCAGATTAGATACAGATTATATTGACCTTTATCAAGCGCATCGACCCGACGTTAGCACCGATATCGACGAGACACTTGGCGCGCTTTCCGACCTTGTCAGACAAGGAAAAGTCAGAATGATCGGAACATCAACTTTTCCAGCAGAGCAAATCGTAGAGGCACAATGGTGCAGCGAAAAGCGCATGAGAGAACGCTTTTGGACTGAGCAAGCACCCTATTCAATTTTCGCCAGAAAAGTTGAATCAAATGTTTTCCCTGCGTGTGAGAAATATGGAATTGGTGGTTTGGTCTGGAGTCCACTCGCGCAAGGGTGGCTGACAGGAAAATGGCGCCAAGGAAAAACAGCTGAGGGCACCCACCGTCAAAACCTCCAGCCTCATCTCTTTGAAATGGCGCGGCCAGAGAACAAAGAGAAGCTTCGGCTTGTGGAGGAACTTCGTAACATTGCTGGAAACGCTGGTGTTTCCCTTATGGGAATGGCGTTGGCTTTTGCCGCAAACCATCCAGCAGTTGCCTCAGTGATTATTGGCCCAAGAACTTTCGACCAACTGAGAGGATTGCTAGATTGTTCCGACATCGAGCTCAGCGAGGATGTGCTTGATGCGATTGATGAACTTGTTCCTCCCGGCACGAACATCAGCTCTGACGACGACGGATATACTGCGCCAGAAATTCAGGACAAATACCTAAGAAGAAGAGAACGCCGATCCCGAGAAACAAGCGCAGGAGGACAAACAATGGAAAATATTGAAAATTACAAGCAAAAAAAACAGTGACGAACTGGATACTCTCAGCCCTACGTGGGTTGACCACCGGCAACATCGATGAATTGCCCGGTAATCCACCTGCCAGCAGGAGACGCAAAAAGCAGTGCCGCTGCAGCGCAGTCATCTGGCGTCCCAGTTCTACCNAGTGGNATTACTTGATCGAACATCTGTTTAGCTTGTTCATCAGTAACATTCATTGTNTCCCTAAGCATTTCAGTTATAACGACACCAGGCGCAATACAATTTACCGTTATCTTCCTCGGCGCCAACTCGATTGCCAAGGTTCGTGTCATGCTGATCATGCCCATATTTGCGGCTGAGTAGACCCCAAAACCGGGGGAAGGTCGGTGGGCCGCAATCGAAATTATATTGATAATGCTCCCCTCATCATTCATTCGCCTAGCAGCCTGCTGAGATCCCCAAAATTTGGTCTTCATATTTAAATGAAGCTGCTCGTCGAATTTATCTAGCGAAATTTCCGGAAGTGAATAGGTTTTCCTGTCCAGATTTCCGCCAGCGTTATTAACCATGATGTCTATTCCGCCCAACTCCTCGACAATTTGGTCCAACGCAGCCGGTATCGACTCCCAATCCATGACNTCACCAGAAATGGCCAGTCCTCGCACACCTCGTTGTGAAATTTCTTGGGCTACTAAGTCAATATCCGACTGTCTGCGTGCGATTACCGCAACATCTGCGCCACAGTCTGCAAAACCTAGGGCGATGCCTCTACCGATCCCTTGGCCACCCCCGGTGACAACTGCTACTTTCCCATCCAATCTAAATTTCTCGTGTAAACCCATAATTACTCCGTTTAATCAAAATAGTTAAGCTCAGTTCCCTTTCAATCGTTCACCAAGCGCACGGTAAATGTCTTCTTCCCCAGAGAAAAAATGGTTTGATTCTTTCACCAGCATTAAGCATTCTTAAACTCGGGACCCTTTCAAGCATAATTTCGAGAACCACCTCAGCTTCGAGCCGCGCTGTAGGGGCGCCCACGCAGAAGTGAGTTCCCAGGCCAAACGACATATGTTTTTTTGCCCTGCGAGAGATATCGAACTCGTTCGGATTTTTAAATACCGTAGGATCTCTGTTGGCCGCAGCATAATAGACATACACTTTCTCCCCTTCAGGNATCGTCTCGCTATGGAGCTCGATATCCGCGGCGCTGTTGCGATATAAACCTAAGACGGGCGGATCGAAACGCAGACTCTCTTCGATGGCTGATCGAACCAGAGAACGATCCTCTAACAACATTTGCCAGCGCGATCGTTTTTCTANAAGGCGCCAAAANAGATTTGTNATCANAGANGTTGTGGTCTCATTGCCGCCAACCAACAATTGATTAAGCATCGATAACGCGTCGCTCTCTGGAATTGACTCGCCTCGCTCATTTCTCGCAGAGGCAATAAGATTTAAGAGGTCTTGCTTTTGCTCTCCGTTCTGTTTCTCTAACTCTATTTTTCTTCCCCGAAGGTGTTTCAACATATAAGCTTGAAACTCAACTTGCTGGTCTTTATATTTTTCCAGATCACCAGAACCCATGACTTCCACTTGGATATCCGACCAATGTTTAAACTTCTCTAAATCAGAACTTGGCACACCAAGCATCCCAGCAATTATTGTTACGGGCAACGGGAAAGCGATTTCGTCATGTAAATCAAAAGTCCCTTCACCAGACAAAATCCTATCAACCAAATTGTTAGCTAGAGAGGTAACCTGCGGACGAAGGGCCTCAACGGCTTTTGGCGTAAAGGCAGGCTGAATAAGCTTCCTATAAAGCGTGTGTTGCGGCGGGTCACAAAGCATTCCTATTGGCTCCGAAAAATTCGGGCCTTGGCCGNATTGNCTGGAGAATCTGGAAATATCTCTGAGACACATAGAGACGTCTTCATATCTAGACAAAGTATAAAACTTCATTTCAGGGGAGCTAAAGTAATGAACGGGACACTGATCGAGAAGATACTCATGTCCCGAACCAGGATCCTCCATTATCTTTGGATGAAAGGGGTTCCAACTCATCCTCGTTCCAAAGCCTCGCTCCTTAAAGTTTTAATCTCAGTCAAAGAAGGTAACGTCGAAGATCAATCTGCTACACGTTCTATCAGCATTGCCAATCCTTGGCCCGCACCTAAGCACATTGAGAGCACGGCGTATCTCCCTTGAGTCTCATTAAGGTGCTGCATTCCATTCATTGCCATTCGCAGCCCAGTAACCCCAGGTGGGTGACCAACTGATATTCCTCCCCCATACAAATTGTGCTTGTTTCGAGGAATACCCAGTTGCTTTTCTGCGTGAATATTGACGACAGCGAACGCCTCGTTAATTTCGAAGTAATCTATATCCTCAATTTTTAGCTCGGTCCTCTCAAGCAATTCCCTTATTGCGGGTACTGGACCGTGGCCCATTAAACGCGGAGGCACTCCAACCACCGCCCAATCAACGACACGCGCTTCCGGTTTAACGCCTTGCTGAGCAAAACCATCTTTGTCCCCAACTATTAAAGCAGCTGCACCATCTGTGACTCCAGATGAGTTCCCAGCTGTCACTTTGCCGCCCTCTTGAAACGCGGGCTTTAATTTTGCCAATCTCTCCAACGTTATGCCCTGTCTGGGCGCCTCGTCAACGTCAAAAACTTTTGTCGACTTACCTTCAGTAAGATTAATCGGAACAATCTGTTTCGCAAGAAACCCCGACTCGATTGCCGCTAAGGCCCGGGACTGGCTGGTAACGGCGTACTGATCCATCTCTTCTCTGTCGTATTGATACTTCTCAGCCAAATTTTCAGCAGTGTCTCCCATGTACTCGAGGCTGAATGGGCACCGGTAACACCATTCAAGAATATCCTCAAGCTGCTGATTACCTCTTGCATTTCCCCAGCGCGAGGTTGTAACCGCGTAGGGAGCTCGACTAAACATTTCTGCTCCCGCAGCTAACGCCAACTTACTGTGCCCACTTTGCAATTGCTGCCCAGCCGAGATGATCGCTTGAAGCCCAGACGCACATGCTCTGGACACATCAAGAGCAGCCGCTGACTCTTGCAGCCCTGCCTTCATGCCAACGACTCGGGCAGAAAAAAGAGAATCCTTATCTGTGGGACAAGTTGTCGTAAAGACAATATGATCTATTGCGCTTGGTTTTATTCCCGATTTGACTAAAGACGCTTTCGCAACAGTGGAAGCAAGCTCCGTGAACTGGACATTTTTGAGAGAACCTCCAAAGTCACCGAGAGCAGATCTAGCCCCCGAGGAGAGAAAAATTTCTTTCATCCGAGACCCCCGTTAATTTTGATATCTTGACCAGTCATCCAGCTAGAGGCTTCTGATGCGAGATAAATNCAAGCAGGCGCGATATCTTCTGATCTGCCAATCCTGCCCAACGGAATCCCAAACTGCTNGCCCATGTTGGGAATATCTGCCTCGGTCATTCCAGTGAACTCAAGAAAAACCTCAGTAGGTATTGGTCCTGGAGAAACAGAATTGACCCTGATCCCTAATGGCGCCATCTCAACCGCTAGGGTTTGCGTGAGATTGTTTACACCGCTTTTTGCAACAGCATATGGGCCATTATTCGGCGAGGCTTTGTTAGCAGCTTGTGACGAAATGTTTATGATCGTACCCCCGCCACTATCTTTCATTATATTCCCCGCCGCTTGCGCACCAGTCCAAACGGCTTTTAGATTGAGATTTAACTGAAAGTCCCATTGGCGCTCAGGCATCTCCAAAAACGTTCTGGGAACTCGATCATCTGCCCCACCAGCGTTGCTAATCCAACAAGACAACGCTCCCATATCTCTCCTGGTCTGTTCCGCAAGCGCTTGCACTTGCTCTATTTCCATCATATCTGTTGTAACCGCTAGAGATTTTCTTCCCAACGACCTGACTTTTTCTGCTACAGCTTCAATCTCGGCGGTGCGTCTTGCAGCCACGACGATATCAGCTCCTGCCTCCGCCATCCCAAGCGCGATCGCTTCACCAATTCCTCGACCTCCGCCCGTGACTACGACGACCTGACCATCAAGTTTAAATTGATCCAATACACTCATACGTCTCCCTTTTTTTGGTGTTTTAACCTGTAATTCTTTTGTGAAGAGGTACTTGATCTCCTAAAGAGATCGGTTCGCCCACCCAAGCTCCAAAATTCTCACCGGTCCTACCACTCCTAATAATATCTATTAATTGCTGGGAAATATCATCAGTGCTCATGACCACAGCCGCCATTTCATCAGGAAGCTTGTTATCAGAATATAGACCTCGCAGCATAGGTGTATCGACAGCTCCCATGCACATGCCATTCACTTTAATCCCATACTGGTCTAAGTATTTTGCCCAGGCATCAGTAAATCCGTTTAATGCCCATTTCGAGGCGTTGTAAAGGTCGGTATCCGCAGGGTTTGTGCCAGCACTTTTTGCTGGCAGAACATAATAGCTTGATATGTTAATAATATTGCCTCCTTTTGCTTTCATGTGCGGTATGGAGGCCCGAGAGAGCATTAAAACGCCCTTCAGATTGGTGTCCATTATATGGTCCCAATCACTCAACGCTTGGTCCCACGAACTATCAACAGGCGTCTTTCGCCACGCGCCTGCATTATTAACGACGACTTTTATCACACCGAGTTTACTTGCTTCTTCAACTACCGCCTCGACCTGGCCAACCTTTGAGACGTCAGCGACGATGCCTCGAACGCTCTTTAATTTTTCAACCGCCTTATCTAAGTCGAAGGCTAAAACCTTGTACCCCTCGGTCGCCAGCCTCTTAGCAAAGCTATTGCCCATCCCTCTGGCGGCTCCACTCACGATAGCTACATTATCCGCCATTGGTATGGCCTCCTATCCTGACATCATCCTCCAGAATATAGATTTGGGGGCGGGGCGATTCTAGAGCAACTTTACGCCCCATACAAAATTGATGGTTTTGAGCATTCCTCCCAGCGATTCCCTCTTTCAGGATGCCTATTAAGACCTCTGCATTATCCTCTGCTCGCATCCACTGGCTCACTTCCTCTTCAGAGGGATTAAAGTCATGAAAAGAACGAAGCATATAAGAATCAGTTGCGCCCATGCAAAGAGCGTTCACNCTTATTCGATGCTCTCTCAATGCTTTTGCCCATCCATACAAGAGGCCATTGAGAGCCCACTTGCTTGCATCGTAAAGATCCATCGCATCGCCGCCGCCAGTCGGTCGGGGCCCTCCTGCGGGGTTTCCAAGGGCGTGAGGATCGTCTTGGTGAGGACAATCAGAGTTGCCTTCACAGTAATAATAGGGTGTCCCACAAGTTACCATATGATCAGTTGCGACGTTGATTATGTCCCCGCCTTTTTGCTGCTCTATCATGATTGGAATGACTGCTCTTCCGAACAAAAACTCTCCTTTCAGATTGGTCCCTACGATCTTTTCGTAATCTTCTAGGGTCTTTTGCATCCCATCGTCAGCAACACTCGCGCCCCAAACCCCTGCGTTATTAACTAAAATATCTATCTGTCCGAACCTAGATTTCGTCAAACCCACAAAATGCTTTACGAATTCAGGATCAGACACGTCGCCCAAAGATGCTTTACAAGAGACTCCAATTTTCGATAACTCGTCTCCAACCTGATCGATTTCCGAGCGGACGTCACAAACAGCGAGATTAACGCCCTCTTTCGCTAAAGCCATCGCGTAAGCGTTACCGAGTCCAACCGCCGCACCCGTCACAATTGCTGTCTTCCCTTTCAAGTCACTCATCCATTTTTCCTCTTGGTCTCTCCCTCTACCCGGAGATTATTATTTTTTTCTAAAATCAAAGAGGACGATACATAGGGTGTCCGCTCTGGTTTATGTTAAGAATATTTAGTGAGAAATCTTCTGGAGTCATATCACCAAGCGCGTTGGGAAATCTCTTTGCCCAATCGAGGATATATGTCCGCTTGGAAATCCTCCACACCCCCTCCCTGCGCTCAAATTCGTCTAGGTACCGACCTCCATACATGCTGTCCACCAAAATACCGTCATCAGACTTTTGGCTCCCAACAGCGATACCATAACATTCTCCTGTCGCTTTATTCCCATCAACTTCGATAAGGACGCTGGTGCACATGTGCCANCGCCTCTCAGCCTTAGCCTCATGAACCATCACCGCCTCTACCCAATCGGCGCCATTGCCTTTAAAAAAACCAAAATCGATGTCCGCGTCGGGCCAAAAACAACTGTCTTGTCCTGGTGTATCTAACCAGTCTTGGGTTCGCCCATAACGATGCACTACTTCCTCGCAGGCCTTCTTGTCAAGAAGCTCTTGCAGCTTGGGATCCATGATTTTTCCTCTTGTTATTGTCGTTTTTATTGTTATTGTTCTTAGTTAATCCATGGATTTGTGTAGTCAAGTACAAAAATCTAAATTAGACTACTACCATGTCCTAGAAGACGCAAATAGGCGATAAATTTCACTCTGGGAAATTTCAAAACACGTTCGCGAAAAAAAGATTTGTGGAACTCGCCAAGCTTAGGGTCTTATCTCTTAGCGGAGACTTTGACGAAACTATTTGATACAAGAGTCGGTAATCTTACTAAAACCATAAAAAAACGGAAAAAATCATGGTTGAAACAAAAACTGGGCACAATAGATCAAACGGCATTTCTTATAACGACATCTTGCGCGGTGATCGAATCCCGCCTCCNTCGGTTTATTTGGAAGATTCACCTTATCCATCTGGCGTTACAACAGTGCCNGCATACCGGTATTTTTCGAAGGCTGAGCATGACAGAGAGGTAGAAAGGCTTTGGAAAAGAGTTTGGCAAATGGCTTGTCACGAGAGTGACATACCGAATGTTGGAGACACTCATGTCTACGATATAGCAAGCCTCAGTTACCTAATTGTTCGAGTCTCGGAAAAAGAAGTGAAAGCTTTTCCGAATGCGTGCCTCCATAGAGGTAGAGCGCTTTGTGACAACCATCGGAAGGAGCTAAAAGTATTCCGTTGCGCCTTTCACGGCTGGAGTTGGTACCTTGATGGAAGATTAAAAGAGGTTCCAGGCCATTGGGACTTTCCTTCGGTAACAGAGGCGGAATACTCACTGCCAGAGATCAAGGTAGACAAGTGGGATGGATTCTATTTTATAAATCCCGACGCTAACTGCGAGCCATTAGCTGATTTCATTGGCGATTTCAGTCGACATTTTAAAGTTCCCTTTGCTCGGAGATTCAAGGCGGCTCACCTAATTAAAAGGCTTCCTTGTAACTGGAAAGTCGCCCAAGAAGCCTTTATGGAATCATATCATGTTGTTGCTACTCACCCAGAATTGCTTGGTTCGTTTTCAGACGTCAACTCCAAATACGATGTTTGGGGTAATTTTTCGAGAGCAATGTCGGCATCNGGGTACCCAAGCCCGCATACTCAGTTAAAAGAGAATGCTCAAGAATGTTACCCGGACGGGAAGGCTTATCAGAGCATGACGCATATGCTTAGCGGTCACACTTATAGAAGATTAGAAGAGAACCTAGTTGAGGTAGAACTTCCGAACGGGAAAAAAGGACGGTTTACAGAACACGCCGAATACATCAGCGGCGATGTTAAATCCGCTGACATTCAAATGTGTAGCTGGGTAGGAGGAAAAATCATGGAGGGTCAAGAGGATGACCCAATGGTGTACCCGAGCGACCCGTTGGAGTATAGATCTTCGACTGCCGAGAATCGACGAAATGCAATGAGAGAACATTTTGGTGACAAAGTAGATGACATAAGTGATGCCGATTTGAATGACGCGATTTATTACTCATTGTTTCCAAATATAAGTCCGTGGGCAGATTTCAACCCGATTTTTTACCGATTTAAACCCGACGGAGACAACCCTGAGCAGTCTCTGCATGAGGTAATGTATTTCGTACCTTTGCCAGACGGAGCTCCGATGCCAGAACCGGCAAAATGCACGTTTCTGGATATAAATGATGATTACACTCTCGCCACCGATATAGGCAGCAACTTGGCAAAGATCTTTAATCAGGATTACGTTAATCACAGGATGGTGCAAAAAGGACTCCATTCCCACCCCAAAGGCGAGACGATATTTGCTAGCTATCAGGAATCAAAAATTAGGCATTTCCACGACACGTTGAACCTTTGGCTGGAAAGTGATGAAGCACCAAAAAGCCAGAACAAGCCGAGATTAAAACCAGTGAAATAGTTGAGACGCTGCTGATACCTAAATTATTAGACAGATAAAAAACGGCAACGCAAAATGGAGGAATCTCGAGGAAGACCTGATGAAATTAGATTATGCAAAAATAGATACGGAACTCCTGCCTGCCCTCGATGACTTCCCAGCGCTAGAGATTGACNGAGACAACATAAAAAAAATAAGAGCGCTTTTATTTGAACGAGCACCGATGCCCTCTNCAGTAGCGGTCCAAGGGGAAGAATTAAAAATAGTAAAAGCGGATCGAGAGATTCCCATTGTTATATACAGGAAGTCAAGCTCGCCAAGGCAGCCAGCCGTTCTCTGGATACACGGTGGTGGTTATATTTTTGGGTCCGCTTACGATGAGAGGGCAAAAGCCATAGCTGATTTTTGTGATTGCACCGTGATCTCGGTGGAATATAGGCTTGCACCCGAACACCCCTTCCCCGCTGGACCGGAAGATTGCATGGCCGCACTCGAGTGGATCTTTGACAACGCAGAGTCTATCGGCATTAAAACTGATAAAATAGCAATAGGCGGGGCCAGCGCCGGAGCCGGTATGGCTGCGGGGGTATCCCTTATGAACCGAGATGGTAGAGANCTTCCTTTATGTTTCCAGCTCTTACTCTACCCAATGCTCGATAATTTGCACGCGACCCCTTCTGGAAAAATCCANAACCACCCTGTTTGGAAAAGATCAACCTCATTCAATGCGTGGGAAATGTATCTNAACGGAACGCCGGGCGAAGCAGCTTCCGAATATGCGGCTCCAAGCCGAGCAGAATCTTTAAAAGGGCTCCCGCCCACCTATATATCCGTAGGCTCTGAGGATCTTTTCAGAGATGAGGATATTAGTTTTGGACAAAGATTAATAAAAGACGGGGTTCCTTGCGAGATGTCAATTTTTCCTGGGATGTATCACGCTGGAGAAGGTTTTGCTCCGACCGCCAAAGTAAGTCAAAGGCTAAACCGAAGCTTTCTAGCAGCCCTCAAAGACGCGCTCACTTAGCTTTTACCACCCAAAATAGTTTCCCCCTTTTTAGTCGCGACTTCCATTATGTCCCGAACGCCCCGGGTCCAGAAAATATTTAGGGTGACTGCACTGATTAGCCACTTTGAACCATTATGAAAAAGCTTATCCTCATAATAACCGCCAATCGAGAACTCCTCCTGATAACTATTTTNGTAGAAGTGAAACGCTTGCATCTGCATCTTACAAGAGGCTGTCACACCCTCAACAGTTACTATTGGATTACTCATGATATGTTGAGTTGAATCTAGTCCCAAAAATAGCGGTTTGCAACTTTCTACCCAATCGTCAGCCCTTAATTTTATCTCAGGCATTCCGTTATAGTCCTCGAAATTCATAGTAATATTCTCAGTGAAAACTGATCTGAGTAGTCCAAAATCTCGGCTATCAATCCCCATTGCGTACTCGTATCGTCTTTGAGTAATCTCCACGAAATCATNTCTCGTCATTTAAAGCACCTCTCGTTTTTCGCCCAAAGCTTTGTTCCGATCCAAGCGAAGATCAACCTCGCTAGCTTATACTCATCCGCTCTAAAGAGATTGCTCTAATGCTTCTCTTCATTTTGCCATAAGCAACCTAGGGCAAAGAGGAAAGCTCTAGTGTTTTTGATTTCCCGATTTCAAACAGATCATTTGCCACTGCGATTTGGTCTAAAAAACCTTCCTCCAAAGCATAATTGGGAGAGAACATTTCCGACTGAATAAAGGCTCTGCTCAAAAAAACCAGGGGAAAGACGAGGCAAAGCCAATTCAATCCCAAAAACCGGCAGTGGAGCCATATCGATGGCCGTCTCATTGAGCCCATACTTAAAAGGCCCTATGGAGCCGATACGATAGTCACACGATAAAAGGAGACAGGCTCCCGCTGCACTGCATGGCCAGCACAACAAGCCATTAGCGGTTTCGGAAAATCAAACATCCGATTAAAGANTTTAGCACCCTTTTTGACAAGTTCTGCGGCTGCACTTCGACCCTTATTAATTTCTTTAAGATCAAATCCTGCTGAAAAACCGCCCTCCCTTCCTGAGATCAAGAGCGCCTTTGCTTGCTATTCAGCCTCGTCAACCGCAATAAAGAACTGATCTATCAATTCGTGCCCCAGCGCATTTGCTTTCCCATCATCGAACTCGAAAATGGCAATTTCCTGTTCTATTCGAAAATTCATGATTACCTAAGTCGTATCGCTATCTAGGATTTCAATCAACCCAGCAAAAGAAAGCAAACAAAAGTCTTGATTAGTCCGTTTTGGCTTACCCCTTCAAGAGTCGATAAGTTATCATAGTCGGATCGACGCATCGGAGAGGTGTCCGAGTGGTTTAAGGAGCACGCCTGGAAAGCGTGTATGGGTTAATAGCTCATCGAGGGTTCGAATCCCTCTCTCTCCGCCAGGTGCTTTTTCTATTACAATCTAATAGAGCTAGGTGAAAAGTCTCAAACTAAGGTCGTTAGTTAGCTGAGTATTGGAAGGCGAAAAAAAACAAATAATGGAAATAAGAACTCTGCTAAATGAGCAAGAACTTGCTTTGATTCANTGTCGAAGCAACTTAAAAGCCNGTGCGTTGGTAGCGGCTAATTACGCTCTCACTGCAGTCATCCTCTNAATCATAGTTCTTTGGACCAACCCTATCACGATTGTCCTAGGCATTATTCTGCTTGGAACTCGGCAGCTCGGCTTCGGTGTGCTGGTGCATGAATGTGGTCACGGCACACTGTTCGAAAGCCGGCGGTTAAACAAAATGGTTGGAGAATGGCTGGCCGCCGCTCCCACTTTCAATAATTTGCAGGCCTATAGCTCGCGACATATCGAGCATCATCGTATGGCGGGAACCAATCAGGATCCCGATTTAGCCAATTATCGCGACTACCCCATCTCAAGGCAGCGCCTGCGTCGAAAGCTTCTGCGCGATATCACAGGGAGAACCGGCTGGCGTCAAACCCGAGGNCTAGTCAAATCTCTCTTTACCTTGGTTGCGCAGAAGCCCGAAAAGCGCAGATCTTTGGTCCGCGGTCTGGTTTTGCACTCGATCGCGATTTGCGTTTTAACATACCTCGAGGTTTGGTGGTTATACGCGGTCTGGTGGATAGCCGACTTAACCACTAGCAGACTATTCAGTCGTTTAAGGCAGGTTGCCGAGCATGCTGCCGTGCCAGATCTCTACGATACAGACCCCCGGAAAAATACGCGCACCATCCCAGCGAACTGGTTTGACCAACTCGTCTTTTGTCCCTTAGGGATAAGCTACCATATGGAACATCACATTATGGCCTCAGTTCCCATCTACAACCTGCCGCAGTTACATCAAATATTGAAAGAGAAAGGCTATTATGACGGCGTTTCTTTTCCCAAAAGTTATTTGGGAATGCTGGATGAAATTCTTTTGCGCAAAACCTAATGCATTACCTTACAAGACTTAGAAACCCTGAAAAAAATTGAGGAGCCGCAGTATCACCAGAGCAACCCTAGCACGTTATATTTTCAAAAGAACTTACCAAACATGCTAGTAACTGTTTGTGCCACAAAACGCTTTTAATTGAAAAGAAGACCGAGATCAGGTCGCAAGATAACATAGGGGTATCTCTTCCAGTCTTGATGCAGTGAACCCAGCTTATATTAGAAATTTCTTGTTTGCTATGTTTTACTCGCCCAACAGATGAGCATCNAATTAGAAGCACGTTNGCAAATCACAAATAGGGGAAAGATAGGTTGCGGCCTAATTAAAATAATTTTGTTATTTGCGGTACAACGNACTTTTTGTTCGCACAATAAAAAATACAAACCGTAGGCGATAAACAGTTATGAAAAACGTGTTAGTGTTCTTTTTGTTCCTATCATTCCTATTCATCTTGGGATGTTCCTCCGAAAAACAGAGTCAAGAAATTGGAGGCTCGTTTAATCAGAATTTCTGGGTAGAAGACTATGCACAAGGACTCGAATTTCCGTGGGCAATGGCTTGGCTACCCAACGGCTCCTTGCTGGTAACCGAGAGACTAGGCAGGGTTAAACTGATCTCAAAAGATGGAGAGATTTCAGAGTTACAAGGTGTCCCCGAGGTTCTGACCGCGAGTCCATTTGACGGCTTACTCGATATCAAAATTGATCCTGACTTCAATTCGAACTCCCAAATCTATCTTACTTACACGACGGGAACCGCATCAGCCAGAACAGGCATTGTTTACAAAGCAAAGCTCAGCGAGAACAAACTTGTAGACGGTCGAGAAATCTTCAAAACTTTCCCACCAGCTCCCACAGGGGGGCCGAACATTACCCGAATTAATTTTCTACTAGACAAATCTATGCTCGTAGCAGTCGGCTCAAGTGGAAACCCCGGGAGCGGGATGGTTCAGCGACTCGATGGGAATATAGGGAAAATGCTGAGATTAAATCGTGACGGAAGCATTCCAGACGACAACCCGTATCGAAACTCAAACAATGCAAGGCCGGAACTATGGGCGGTTGGTCTTCGGTCGGTTGGTGGAATAGTAGTTGATGAAAAGAATAGAGTTTGGGCAATGGACATGGGCCCTCAGGGAGGAGATGAACTCAATCTAATCGTTCCTGGACGAAACTATGGGTGGCCTATCGTGACCTGGGGCTTCTACTATTCGGGCAATCAAATATCGACTAAGCAAAGTGCTCCAGAATTTGATGATCCAATTAATGTTTGGAGCCCATCAATATCTCCTTTTGGCTTGGCTTTGTATAACGGAAACGCGTTCCCGACTTGGCAGGGAGATTTTTTTGTTGGAGCAATGGGAGACCAATCAATTATTCGATTGAAGATCCAAAAAAATGAAGTCATAGAGCAGGAGAGATTAATCAACGACCTTAACGAACGAATCCGTTCTATTGAGGTTGGTCCAGATGGTCTCATATATGCCTTAACCGACTCATCGAAAGGAAAAATAATTCGTCTGCGCCCAGGGAAACCGAATTCTAATCAACTTGACAGGGTGGCAAAAGCAGTGCAAATGNCCTCGAATCTAAGAATAGCAGATATTTTAGAAGAGCACGGAGTAATGCAAAACGAGGAAACGATCAAGGCGTTGTACGCTCCATATGACGAGCCTAAAGCGAAAATGATCTTTAGACAGCAGTGCTCGAGCTGTCACAACAATTCNATAACCGACGAAGATAAAATCGGACCAAACCTTTACGGAGTAATCGGGAGAAAGTCTGGCTCTGATCCAGAATACAATTACTCTAGAGCTTTCAACGATCGAAGTACTCAGATTTTTTGGAATGTAGCAACCTTGGCCGCTTTTCTTTCTAACCCTATAGCCTATTATCCTGGTAACAAAATGATGGCGCCCGCCCTTGACTACGCCGACGCCCTGCAAGTCGCAACGCTGCTAGAAAAAACCAATCTAAAGACACCTTAGATTTCTAAAACTTCATCTTAGTAACTAAAGTTTTCGGTCTCTTTGCTCGCAAGCTCGCTTCGAATAACTTCCTACCTATAGAACTGCCTCTGTTTTTAATGGCCATAAAGATGCGCGTTTCNNAGCATATGGGCNGGACCGTGCACCTCGTTGATTGCCGCATTTTCCCCATATAAACGCTCTTTCTGATCGCCAAAGTTTCGTCTATTGGCTCCCAGGGGCGCTAAGTCGGCCGCTCTTTTTTGAGCGAGCTCCAGTAAACCATCCAAAGAAGATACCTCGTCAACAAGGCCTGCCTGCAGTGCATTCGGACCTGACCATCGATGAGCTAGTTGCACCGTCTTATGAAATACGTGACGAGGCATTTTGTGCCGAAACAAAGCCAATTCTGGAGTTGGAATCGTCATGCCTATCTCTAGCTCGTTTGCACACATAAATCCCCTATCTTGTCTCATGAGCCGAACATCATGGCACATAGCCGCCATAAAACCCGCCCCAAAGGCGTGGCCATTTACTGCGCAAATACTGGGTATTGGTAGCGTAATTAAGCGAGCCATTAAGTGCATAAACTCAGAAGCAAAAACTTCCCGATCTCCTGCATCAGGAAAATCTTGGGGATTCTGTATCCATCCTAGATCTAATCCGTTTGAGAAAAATTTTTCACTAGCCGACGCAGTTACCAGGGCGGCGGGGCCCGTCGAGTTGAGCACCTCGTCTAAAATCTCATTTAGTTCGCGAACAAAAGACGTATTCCATCGATTCTCTCCAGAATCTAGAGTCAAAGTAAAAACGTCGCCTTTTCTTTCGAGATTAATCATTGACAGCCTCCAATTTGCACCCTAGTAAAACGTTAACACTTTGAATTAATTGTTTCATTAAACTGACGTACCTACACTGCAAGCAAGCTGGCAAAGCGTCCTCACAGAGGCCCTGCAAAAGATTGATTTATCTGAGCCATTTCCTCAGATAGGAGCNGCGGTTTCGAAGCCGCTTCCAAGGCTTCTGCAAGCTCTTCACGGTTCTTTACGCCAAGAATAATTGAGCTGACACCTGAAACTGACAGGGCATATCGATAAGACAGGATTGCTGGACTTTCGCCTAAATCTTTTGCGAGCGCGCGAAAACTTTTAGCTCGATCAAAATCATTCTTNTCAGGGTCATCCTGACGCAAATTTCTATCAAAGCCTGAAGTAAGGGCGCCGGCTTGCAGGGCTCGTATTCCAAGGACGGGAATATTGTGTTTGAAACAATTTCTGAGAACTTGGTTAGGATTAAATCCCGGTAAAAATCGCGCCATTCCGCCGGCAGAGTTCAACGGATTAATCACACACTGCACTGCTGATGGTTTGACGTTATGTTGCATCGCTAGATCAAGCGCCTGCGGTTGTCCCAGGCCAAAACCCCAACCTCCAATTTTTCCTTCAGATTCCAAACGCTCAAACGCAGGGATCACAGACTCGAAAAAAAGATTTAAAGGCAACATAAAGCGCTGCGCATGTTCAACCTTCAAGCCCAGGAAGAATTCTTCCTCTACCAATTGGGAATGCAGTAAAAAAAGATCGATTCTTTCAAGTTCCATTAGTTCGAGGGACCTGGTCAAGGAATGATTTAAAGAATCATAAACGTCGGCAGCCGGGACATTACCGAGCAAGCACTTTGTTGTAAATTTGATATCCGAGAGGCCCATTCCAGAAAAAGCAAGACCGATGACTCTCTCTGCCTCACCGCGGCCATACATGGGCGCAAGATCAAAGTGGTTGATTCCCCCATCCAGAGCCATTTTAACCGTTGCGATTGCCTCTTCCCTAGTCGTTGATCCCCAGACCTGTCCAATTCCTCCTCCACCCAGCGTGAGGCTGCTAACCGTTCCGAAACCACCAAACTCTCTTGATTTTAGTCCCACTNTAGCCTCCAAAGATAATCTATAAAACTAATTGCTATTAAGATCTAAACAGATAACATGATCCCCGTAGTAATTTTTTGTAAAAGAACTGTCAAAGCTCAATCAAGCGTAAAGCGAATTTTATCAAGGGAATTTATCATGAAAAAGATCTCACTAGTCACGTTAATTTTGTCAGCCGCTTTTGGCTTTTCCGCAACAACGTTCGCAGGACACTGCGGGGGCAACCACGCAGACATGAAAGACGACAAGAAGCACTCGGAAGCAGACCATAAGGCTGCAGAGACAAAAGCGGAAACCTCAGAGACAGAATCTGAATCCTCAAGTTAAATCTAAGTTTTACAGATTGAGGGCTACGCAATTGGAATTACGTAGTCCCTCAGAGCTNCTCGATCTGCGGTCTCCATCTTTAAGCTATTAAGGTGGGTTCACTTCAGTGACCTGCCTATCCAAAAGGTTTGAGTTGAGAAANCTCACCTTCAGTTTNCCATCGTCTTTTACTAACAGCGCACTCTCCATCCACTTTACCTTTACCTCTAAATTGCTATGCTTAAAAAAGCCNTCGNTGATAAAGCTTATGTGAGTACTGCTTCTATCCGGACGGATATCGAGNGCAGAGAACTCCCAGTTTGTCTCGGCCAAGTCCTCACTCGGTTTGGCGTACTCCAAAAAACCATCCAAATCCATTTGCTTTCCCGCCTCGAAAACTTTGAAATCGGAGGTTACGATTTCTGACCATGCGGTGGTCCCAAAGGTGTCCACGTCAAGATTTGAATAGAATGCTTCTAGNGTATCGATAGCAAGCTCCGCCGAAACATCGCTCTGTGTTTTTGGTTTGCAAGAAGCAAAGAAGAAGCACGCGAGTAAGACTAAAACTAGATTTTTCATAAACTGCTCAAGATAAATGACATTGCGAGAGTCTAACTCTTTTTTAAAGCTCTCGCAGACTGTTTTTTAATTTATTGGANCGTGTGCCAGATCTGCAGAAAGCAAACACTGGACCTGAAGTGCTCGCCAACGCGTTCACCAATGCATCGATGTTTTCCTTGTTTATCCCGAGAGGCGAGACAGGGATATGATAGAAATCCAAGCCCAAAGATTCAGCTTCAAGCTTCAGGTCTTTAGTAGATGGCTGTGTTTCCTCCTCTCCCTCCGGGCGATTATTGATTATCACCGAAAAACCTCGGTGTTTTAGGTTGACCAACTGAGCAGGATAAACTTGGGGACCAACCGTTATCCTCTCANGATTAACCGTCGGCAGACTTTCATCAATTGAAGCAGTAACAGAAAATGCAGNGGAAAAAACAAACACAATAACCGCAGCCAAAAAGCTGCTTAACAAAACTTTATCCTTCATTTTTTTGAAGTTCTCTTTTTAAAATTTCGAGCAAAATGCTCGATCGCGTTCCAGACCGACAAAACGCTAATACCGGCCCTTCGGTCCGCTCTAAAGCTATGATCGTTTGCTCAATATTTTCTGCACTTATCCCGGAAGGCGAAATAGGTATGTAAAAGTAAGACAACCCTTGCTCTTTTGCCCTATCGCTGATTTCATTATCCGAGGGCTGATTGGGGGCCTCGTTATCTGGACGATTATTTATAATCGTCTTGAATCCTTGGTTTTTGATAAGCAAGAGGTCATTAAGCCGTATCTGGGNGGACAATGAGACCCTGTCAAGCTCTGAGACATTCATCAGTCGTTCGGCCTAGTAAGTGTGAAGCAATCTTGGGGGATAGAATACAGAAAAACATATGCGCCTGCCTATCCCTTTAAAATTTATTGCTTGTGTTTTTATTTTCACACAGGCTTATAAATTTCTTGTGAAATAGTGAAAAAATAACTAACTGCGATAAATCGATGATAAAAAAAAATTTATTTATGCCTTAAAAACAAGAGAGGGATAAAACGTCATGACTAATTTACAAGCTGGAAGATTGGGCAGTATCGATATGAAAATTGAAGATGATCCGCGAACAGACCCCAGAATTGCAGAAGCAATAGCTCTCGACAACATGCCTATTAGAGNTGCTCCAGAAACCTCTGAACCAATTAAAAAGTTGCTTGAATACTCGAATCAAATCGAACAGGACTGGGGACTCAATCACGATTTAGAACGAAAAAAAATGCCTGCCTTCGAACAAATCGAGATAAATCAAATAATAATCAAGGGAGTTAACGATAATCAGATCACGCTCCACATTCACCGACCCGCAAAACAAACGGGGACCTTACCAGCCGTCGTTCATACTCATGGTGGAGGGATGACAATTATGAGCGCAGAAGATCCAAGCTATGTGAGATGGCGGTCACTATTAGCAACTCACGATCTTGTAGTAATCGGTGTAGAGTTTCGAAATGCAGGCGGCAGATTGGGAAACTCGCCATTTCCAGCAGGACTCAATGACTGTGCCTCAGCAACTCAATGGGTTTTTGATAACAAAAGGCAGCTAGACGTCTCGAGCATTATCATATCTGGCGAGTCAGGAGGAGGCAATTTATCAATAGCGACAGCTCTTAAAGCGAAAAAAGAGAATTGGTTGAGTCAAATAAATGGGGTTTACGCCTGCTGTCCCTATATTTCTGGTTCATACGAAAACAAGCCCTCAGAACTTGTTTCTTTAAAAGAAAATGATGGCTACCTAATAAACTGCAAACAAATGGCTGTTCTCGCTCATCTCTACGATCCAAACGGGAAAAAAATAAAGAACCCGCTAGCATGGCCATATCATTCAACCGAAGAAGATTTATATGGTTTGCCTCCTCATTTTATCTGGACTAACGAGCTTGATCCGTTGAGAGATGAGGGAATATCATTTTATCGAAAGCTCTTGGCTGCGGGAGTCACAGTCTCAGGACAGACAGCCCTTGGAACCTGCCACGCAGCCGAAACCATCTTCCCAGATGTGATTCCTGAGATCACCTCCTCGCTCGCCGCGTCAATAGGACGTTTCGCCAGGTCATTATGAGTCTGAACTAATATTTTCGTTTCTACTCTGCGACCATATAGCTGGGCTCAAATTCATTTCCCCCGCATGCAGAGACTATAGCGTTATATTGAGAAGTCCAAGATTCATCTTTTTTCTGCCACTCAAATGCCTGCTCCATCATCTTAAGGGACTGATGTAAATCAATGGCACCAATAGTTCCATCATCCCAAATTCCAGGCACAGAAGAGTAAGCTATTGGGCTTGAGGTTTTTTCATATTCAATTAAGTCTTTCACCATCTCAATGGCTTTTTTTTCATTATTAGTGCACTCGTTCCGATAGACGACGATAACTTGGGGCGCCGACGCTACAGGTTCAAGACCCTCCATTGGGTCATCTGCTCTCGCCTGACACGCTAAAACCAAAGTAAAAATGCAAACGAACTTTTTCATACTGATGTCTCCTAAAATTTAACTCTAAGCTGTAGTTTAGGAGTCAGATACAGTTATGATCAACTAACCTGAATAAAAACAATAAAAGAGTTCAGAAAAAACATGCAATGGCTTAAGCGACTACCCAGCAAAAAATCTTACGATAAAAAGCTTGTGATGGAGAAACACCAGCTAGGCGGTCATAAGGCTAGGACTGGTGATGCCGTCCCCCTTATGCCAATTGGAACAGCAGCTGACATGGGCTTCGATAATAATGGGATCCCCTTAATCAGTCCTGAGCTTTTTGATAGTTTCGAGTTCTCGCGCAACCCTCATCCTTATTTTAAAATTATGAGAGACCACTACCCGGTTTTTCATGACCAACTTCACAATGCTTATTACCTGACCCGATATGAAGATTGCAGGCGGTGCGCTAACGACGATCTTGCTTTCAATACTATCCCTAAAGGCCAAGCAAGCACCGTTCTCGGAAACGCACAGTTAGAGCTATCGGGAATCGAACATCGCAGACGTCGAGGACTTTATGACAGGCACCTTGTTGGACAAGCTCTTGTAAAGCGGCAACATTCAATCGAATCAATTGCAAAAGAACTTATCGCGGAATGGGAAAAGCCAACGGCAAAAGGAGTAATCAAGGAAGAGAAAAGCAGATCGATAGAACTAGGTGCTGCTTTTTGTAATGAGTTCCCCGTGCGAGTAGTAGCGAGCGTACTAGGGTTGCCTAGGGAAGCACAGGTTCAGTTTCTCTATTGGTATCAAAGCATGATGTCAGGTTTCGGAGGCTCTGATACGGCAAAAAACGGACTCCAAGCTAGACAAGATTTAGAAGACTACATGGAGGGCATTGTTGAAAAAAGAAGGAAGAAACCAACCTTTCTTCATGATAGCGAAGGTAAAATCATAGGAGAGGATATCATTTCGATGCTCTGCAGAACTCGCATTGATAATGATTTTCTCTCAACCGAAGAAATTACTTCTATAATCGCTTTGTTAGTTGGTGGCGGTGGAGACACTACTCGCGGGGCCATCATGAACATGTGGTATCTTTTGCTGTTACATTCAGAACAGCTTGACGCAATAAGAAAAGAAAATAACCTGTGGGTCGCAGCTTTTCAAGAGACACTCAGATACGCCGTACCAGCCGGAGCATCTCAGCCTAAGCATACTACCTTCGAAATTGAAGTCGCCGGCAAAACAATTCCAGCGGGTTCTTTAGTCTTGATAATGAATCACTCAGCAAACAGAGACGAACGCGTCTTTAAGTCAGCTGATAAATTCGACATACTCAGAAGAGATCTGCACGTGGGGAAAATGTTAAGAGCTGGTGTGAATAAGGATGGGCAACGGAGCCATTTGGGCTTCGGAGTAGGACCCCACTTTTGCCCGGGTGCGCATATTTCTCAGCAGGAGGCCGTAGTTTGCTCAAAGATTTTATTAGAGCACTTTAAAACCCCGAAACTTGACTTTGATAGATGTAAAAAAGATATCGACGGTAAGAGCCCAGCACCTTTGGGGGAATTAGCTATTTCTGAATTTTGGGTAAAATACCCTGCGTAAAAACTAAAAAGAACTTTAGGAAGATCTTAATCGATGAAACACCTCGACGAGCATAAAATTGAAACCCTTGTTACCAGAGTTGCAAGGGAGATAAACGAAGGACTCCTTCCGGCCGCTCAGATTGCTATTGGTTATGACAAACAGATCGCGTTTTCAAAGAATTTCGGGGATACAAAACCGGACTCTCTGTTTTGTATTTTTTCTGCTACAAAGGCAATCACATCAGCCGCTTCTTGGCTACTAATGCAAGACGAGGTAATTTCAGAGAATGACTTAGTTACTGATTACATTCCAGAATTCGGTAAAAATGGGAAAGATAAGACAACATTGGGGCACCTATTAACTCATACAGCCGGATTCCCCCACGCCCCTTTCAGACCGGTCGAGTGGAAATCAAAAGCAACGAGATTGACGCGCTTTGATCAGTGGCGTGCTTTTTGGGAGCCCGGAACGAAATTCGAATATCACCCCTCCTCCTCAATGTACGTGGTAGCAGAAATCATAGAGAGAGCCAGCGGCAAAGATTTTGCCGAGTTTGTGCAGGCTCGTTTATTACACCCGCTGAAGCTGAGAAACACATTTATCGGTCTTCCAGACAATCAAAGAGCTCGAGCTCTTAAAATTAAGTACTGCGGGGTGGAACTCAGCGAACAGGAATATGAAGAAATGGGTTTTCCTGTTCCACCCAAGACAGAAGTCACAGAAGAAGCTGTCCTAAGCTTCAACGAAAGAGATGTCCAAGCCTCTGGTATCCCTGGTGGCGGGGCTTTTAGTAATGCTGAAGACATGGCCATGTTCTACCANGCGCTACTGCATGGCGGAACAGATAAAAATGACGTTTGGCGAAAGGATATCTTAATTAATGCGAAAACAATCAGAAATCCTCAGCTTAAAGATCCGGTATTTCAAAAAGCCGCTAACCGAGGACTTGNCATTGTAATTGCGGGAGATACTGATAGAAACTTTCGAGGTTTCGGCAATACCAATTCTCCTCTTGCCTTTGGACATAATGGAGCTGGAGGCCAGCTTTGCTGGGCAGATCCTGAAACAGGCTTATCCTTTGTTTATCTTACATCTGGGCATGATCGAAACCCGATACGACAAGGGCGGCGAGGGGTGAGTATCAGCAGTCTGGCTGCCCAATGCAGAGCGGATATTTAACAAGAAAATACTCTTTAAATAAATGCAAGACTCTCAGAAATTTGTCGACTCTCCCTAGAAAGCTCATCATGAGACGGTTTCGAAAAATCTTTCATTAAGACCAAAATAACAGATTTGCATGCCAAACTATGGCCATTTTAAAGTCCAGGTTGATGTTTAGCTTCCTAAGTTTTTATTGTGCGCCCAACGAATCGATNAGCTTTTCAATGTTCTCATTAGCTTTTCGTTGTACCTCTAACACTCGGTTGGGTAGCTTTAAAAATGGTATCTTCCCAAATAAGGATAGCACTTTTAGCTTATAACTCCCTTTGAGAACATGGCTCTCAGGGTTGAGCCGGCTCTCCTGAAGCCATTTACTTAACTTTGGTTCTCTTGCCCAGTTCTCTCGATTTAATGAATCGGCCAATGTATTTTTAAGAAAATCAATATCATCGTTTGGATGAGGAACGGGTTTGCAAAGCGCATTTTTCTTTTCGTTTTCTGGATAATTAGCCTCTACGTAACCTAAGAGAGCGGCTGAGAAAACCTGCTGGCAGGTGCGAACTGATTGGAGANNAATTNTTNGATTTTCGAAAATTGGCANCGGCGGCTTCTTAGCTAGGCCATCGCCTGCGCAGTCAATATGCAAAGTTCGCAAGGTGGTTGGTATNGAGCCCTCCTCGAGGACGATCTTATCATTATCAATTATTTTCACTCGGCCCTTTCGAACAATTTTATTGATGCGTCGCAACTGCTCTAACTCTGCCAAGGTGACTGTGCTACATCGATACATTTTTGGTTTGACTTTGTCATCGATTCTTAGCAGGCCGCCTGCCTTAGAAACCTTTTCAAAAAAATCATCGACAGTTTTTGATTCAGTTCCTGGGACAATTCGACTAGCGAAAAGCTTCCCTATTGATTCAAAAGTCGGCTGGATTTGAGCTCGGTCCAATATCCACGAATCTCGTGGCATGATCCACCGAATACGCTCTGGACTCACCGTATTTTTTAAAAGAAACAAAGCTGCGTCAATAGCAGTCTTCCCCGCTCCGACGATCACGTAATCATCGTGTCGGTTAGTCAAAGAAGGTAAGTCATTTAAAGGAACACAATCAGCATTACCTTCTATTTTAAATGGAGGCGACCTCTTTGAAGGGACGACGACGTTCATGTAAGTAGAGTCAACCTCTTTTTTAAAAGAGACAGAATACTTCAGGCCGGATAATGAGGATACGAACTCACCATTACCCACATACTCGCAGCCTGGGAAATATTGGACTCTTCCCGAGGGAAGGAATTGTTGCTGCATAACTTGGTCGAAGTAACTGCAAACTTCGCCATTGGTGGCCAGCTCATAAAGACCTGCGTTAAGACCGGTCAAGTCGACCGTATTCTTGCCTAGTTTCCTAGAATTCACGCCATAGAATGCAGACGGCTGGTGCAATCGTACAAACGGATAGGCGTCGTTCCAGTGCCCACCTGGTTGATGATGTTTGTCTACAATTACTATGTTCGCATCGCTCTCGGCCAGCAAAGCATCCGTAAAAGCCATGCCCATAGCACCACTGCCGACCACGAGGTAATCTGTAAAAAGTTTTTTCATGCTCGCCAAAAAGCCTATCACAAATAAGCGTGAGTCACGCGAGGGGTATGACCTTTTCGCCAAATGCACTTAGTNGATCCATTCCCCCTTCTCCAGCGAAAAAGAATGCTGGCACCATAATTCTATCGACCCCCGCATCTCTCATTTCCTCGACTCCTGCCTCAGGATCCATCATCTGCGCACCGAAGATCGCGCTAATCTGAACACTGTCAGGGTCTCGATTATTCGATTCAGCCGAGCGCTTGACGCGAGATATCAAATCCCTTAGCCGATCAATATTGCCTTCCCCAGGGAAATACNCATCAGCCATTCTTCCCGCCCGAGCAATCGCTCTTTCAGTATCGCCTCCTACAATAATTGGAATGCTTCCATTAACTGGTCTTGGGCTGCAGGTAACTGGTGCAAAATCAACAAAATCTCCGTGAAACTCTGCGTGAGGACCCCGCCNTAGCGCTTTCATGGCTTCGATATATTCATCATTGCGGGCACCTCGTCGTTCCCAAGGCACTCCAAGCGCTTCAAATTCTTCTTTTAGCCATCCTACTCCCAGACCTAATTCAACTCGGCCTCCGGATAATTGATCCAGAGTGGCGAGTTCCTTTGCTAANACTAGGGGATTGCGNTGAGGAACAATCAATATACAAGTGCCTAATCGCAGNTTTGGNGCTGCAGCAGCGGCAAAAGCAAGCCATATNAAAGGGTCAGGTATTGGTGTGTCAGGCTCNGCAGGTATCTTCCCGTCTTCCGTATATGGATATTTCGAGTAAATCTTATCTGGAATGATTACATGCTCTCCGCCCCAGAGAGANTCGAAACCAACCTCCTCGGCTCGTCGACAAATCTCTAATGTTGTTGACCCATCAATGGCCGCACTGCTGGCAAAAGCTAAACCTACTTTCATAACCCCCCTCCCATTTAATCTTATATTCGAGTCAGTCTTATATTCGAGTCAGTCTTATATTCGAGTCAATCTTAGCTTCGCCAGGTTTTAAGAGATTATCGTCGAATCTCACCCGTCGAACTTCAAATCATAAGATGAAAACCGACCACGATCAAAATTTAAGTCTTAAATCGCTCAGTCTTGAGGGCAGCAACCTATTTTTGTTTCAGATTAGCCAAAACGCCCATGAATTTCTCAAACAGAGGATTATGGGATATGAAAGGGATCTCTACCGGAACCACCTGCCGAGTAATCAAAGTCCAAATAGCAATGGGCAATTCGAAAAACACAGTCAAACTTGTCAAGAAAAAAGAAATATAAAGCGCAACACTTCCCCAAACATTATCTGGCAACCAAATCAGATAAGCAGCTAGCAAAAGCGCAGTGGCAAAGAAACCGCCTAGTGTCATGCACACAAATTGGAGCATCGAATTAGCCTGCGAGTTGAAGCTGAAGATAAAAGGAGAGAGGACTTTTTTAGGGTAAGTCACAACAGATTTACTTAAAAGCGCTCCGAGGAGATGAGCCCACTCGTGAAAAAGATAAAAAATGATCCCCAAAAAAGTGCCTAGCAGGCACTGCGCAAACAGATTCTGTGGCTGGGAGATAAGCAACACAACCCCTGCGGCTAGCAAAGCACTATCTCTCATAAATAACTTAGCGAGAGGACCTTNTATGAATGAGTTTTTTCTGTCCAAAAACTGGAATTCCCTTTGCACAAATGCTTAAGTGGAGGTTACATCTAATAAGCGGAGACATACAAATGATAAGTTCGGGNCCAATCGAAGANAGATTAGCTATTCGTGAATTAGTCGATTCTTANAANGATGCAGTAATGAGAACCGATGGNGAAGCCTGGGCAGANAATTGGCGAGATGANGCNACCTGGGAGCTTCCTGGNGCNGGACCAATTACNGGAAAGGCNAATTTTTTTCCNGTNTGGCAACAAGCGATGTCAGGTTTCGACTTCGTGGGCTTTTTTGCCTCNGCNGGNCCAATGGAAGTAAATGGAGACANNGCNCACGCGACCTGGTATCAGCAAGAGTTTTTNCATCAAAAAGATGGTGTAAAACGAAACGTGACNGGNCAGTATGAAGATGATTATGTAAAAGTTGATGGNCGATGGTATTTTCAAAAACGAATNTACACNGTCCTAAATTCNGAAGAATACGGAAGCTAATCTGTCAGATCTCAAAGATTTAAAGGCCGCACCAGAAGAAACCAAAAAGTTATTTCAAATCGCGCTACCGCTGATGGGAGCACAGTTGGCTCAGATGGGTATGGGCGTTGCGGACACCGTAATGGCCGGCCGCTATGGCTCGGAGGATCTCGCGGGCGTAGCCCTCGGATCAAGCATTCTTTGGCCAACCTTGATTCTTTTCATGGGAGTTATTCAGGCAGTAACGCCTACTGTTTCTCAATTGAACGGCTCTAGGTCCTATTCAGAGATTGGTGAGGTGATCCGCCAAGGGATATGGATGGCTCTCTTCGGAGGAGCAGCTATCTTTTTCATACTAAACAACATCGGCCCAGTATATAAATTAATGCGAGTTGATCCTGCTGCAGTGGCTATCGCTCTTCCGTATCTAAGTATGGCGTCATATGGGCTCCCAGCATTGATGGTTTTCTTCTGCTTGCGGTTTCTATCAGATGGCATGGGATACACTAGGCCATCTTTAATAATCTCAGTTACAGCTTTGGTAATTAAAATTCCTATGAATTATGTCCTTATCTACGGCAAGTTGGGACTGCCAGAGCTTGGAGGCGTAGGCTGCGGCGTTGCCCAAGCAATTGTGATGTGGCTCCAGTTATTCCTCATCCTAATTGTTGTCTCCAGAGAAAGATTTGCACCAACTAATTGGAGGTCAAAGTTCAGTTTGCCGCAATGGAGGCACATTAAGCCCCTACTCATCGTCGGCCTGCCCATCGGCGCCACAGTCTTCGCTGAAATGGGTTTATTTTCGTTCACCACACTCATGCTAGGTCAATTTGGGTCTTCAGTGGTTGCGTCGCACAACATAGCGATGAGCATGAATGCAGTCTTCTATATGCCTCCTATGGCTCTCGGAATGGCCGCCACGATTCGGATCGGTTTTAGAATTGGTGCGGGTGAGACAGAAGGTGGAAAAACAACTGCTAAGATTGCCTTCCTAGCAACTTCTTTTTTAGCAATACTCGGAGCACTACTGATATTTTCATTAAGAGAAGAGTTAGTCTCACTATACACCTCCGAGGAAGTTGTCAAAGATCTTTCAATCAGTCTTCTGTTATTTGTTGTCTTCTTTTTATATTTCGACGCGACACAGGCAACCTTTTTAGGAACGCTGCGTGGTTATAAAGATACAAAAGTGCCCATGTTTATTGCTTTGATCAGTTACTGGCTAGTTGCTTTTCCAATACAAATTGTACTCGGCTTCGGGTGGCTTGGGGAACCAATGGGGATCTATGGATTTTGGATCGGCTTAGCAAGTGGTGTGGGATGCGCATCCATCTGCCTTGGGGTGAGACTAATCATGGTGAGCAACAATAAAGAACTTATCGATCAACTCTCTCTCGCAGCGGCTGATAAAAAAAAGTCATCTTAGAAAAACAATAACTTCATATTTGAAGGGTTTCGAGGACCTTAAATATAGTTTAATTGATGCCAAGCGACCCATCGCCACTCAATGGACCTAAAAATCGAAAGCCTTATCATCGCTCACTTCTTGAGTTAAATGGCCTTTAAAAAAATGGCACTGCAAGATTAAGGAACTTTAGTAGTTCGATTAAGTTTATAGGTTTTTAAAAACCTTCTTTAATTTCAAAGCCAAACTTTTATATGTTTGCTCCATCTTTTTAGTTGATCCCGCAAAGCCGTGGATTGTGCCGTCTTCGCGGATCAGATCCACCTCGACACCGGCAGCAATCAAAGCCTCAGCATACGCCTCACCTTGATCTCTCAAAGGATCATATTGAGCGGTTACAATGAGAGCGGGCGGCAATCCCTCGAGAGTGTCTGCGAGTAAAGGACTTGCGTAAGGCAACAGCCTGTCCTCTACTTTCGGAATATATTTATCTATTATCACTCTGATGTCTGAGGCTTTAAGCATGTATTTATCGCCCATCTGCTTAAAGGAATCCCATTTATCAGTGTCCGAGAGGTCCGTCGCGGGAACAAAAAGGAATTGAAATGCTATATTGGGGCCACGAAAATCTCTTGAATAGAGGGCAAGCGCTGCCGCCAGATTTCCGCCAGCACTCCCACCTCCGACTGCGATTCGAGTCGGAGAGCCACCTATACTCTCCGCATGCTCTGCTAACCAGTTCAGAGAGAGAACCGCATCATCGAAAGCGGCCGGGTACGGATATTCGGGTAATAATCGGTATTCAATAGCCACAACGAGAACTTCCGCATCTTTTGCCAAGTGCTTGTAAACGTTATCAAGCGGATAACCATCACCCGTGAACCAAGCGCCTCCATGGATGTCTAGATAGGTAGGCAGTTTCTTCTCAGGGAACGCGGTGTAAGCTCTTGCCTCAAGAAAACTTCCATCAGGCCTCGGAATTTTTATATCCCTTGAAATCACATCTTCAATCGCACCGAAGGAAGGACCGGCGCTAAAGCGAGAATTCCGAAGACGCTCCCTCACCTCTTTACTGATCTCGATTGGCGATTTGTTCCATTCCGAGAGCTTCGAAATAATAGCAGCTCCATAATCCAGACGTCCAAAAGGAGTGTAGGTCCAGGAGTAGATCACTAAAGTAATAACAAAAATCAATATTCCCAAAGAACCAATTAAAAAAAATATCATCCGTTTCATCCCCGATTTTTATCTCCCGAACCAATCTTCACAATTTTAGATACGTTACTACTGTCCTCAAATTTTAGTCGATCAAAAGTCTCATAAATAGCGCAACATTTGAAAACCAAAGACTCCCTTAGGCGCAGGCCTTTTCACAAGTAACAAAGAAGTTTTGGTCCCAATATGGCATACTCTTTTATCTAAAGAAGCGTTCATCGAATACTTTGACCACTAAATTCCTTCTTTTACTTGGGGTATGGCTCCTTTATGGCTCGTTTGGCCTGATCGCCACGAGTCTAGCACCCGTTGCCGAAATGATCATAAAAGACCTCTCCATTACTCACGGGGAGATGGGTCTGATTATGGGCGCTTGGCAACTGATGTATATATTTTCTGCGGTCCCCGCAGGCATATTGCTTGACAGGATAGGCTCTAAAAAAGCTCTCGCCATTGGCGGATCCCTAATTGCCTTATCTGCGCTCGCCAGAGCTGGGGCAAGTGATTTCGGTGAACTCTTGGCCTCAGTAATGCTTTTTGGGCTGGGAGGGCCCATTATCTCGGCTGGAGCTCCAAAAGCAGTAGTCTCCGCCTTCGAAGGCAGCGAGCGAAGACTTGCAATGGGAATTTATATGACTGGTCCTGCAATCGGCGCTATCGTTTCTTTGACCTTAACTAATTCGTTTCTTTTGCCAAGTTTCGAGGGGGATTGGAGAAGCGTAATGCTACTCTGGAGTTTTTTTGCGCTCTTAGCCACCCTCTTATGGTTGTTTCTACCCAAATCTTCAAAAGGCGAGAGCGAGCGCGATATAGAGACGAGGGAATCCCAGACAGAGGTAGTATCTGAACTAATAAGAAAACAAACCGTAATTCTGGTTCTGATACTGAGCGCTTGCGTCTTTACCTTCAATCACGGTCTAAACAACTGGCTTCCCGAGTTATTAAAAGCGCATGGTTTCTCTTCTATCTTCTCCGGTTACCTCGCTGCATTACCCATCTTTGTGGGAATTATTGGATCACTTGTGATACCGAGATTGGCAACTCCGACCCGGAGATTCAGAATATTATTGTTACTATGTCTTGCCGCTTTTTCATCAAGTTTACTCCTTCAGTTTGTCTCTCTTCACGTGCTTGTTCCCGGTTTGGTTCTTCAGGGACTTGCGAGAGCCAGCTTGATGACAGTGCTAATACTAACTCTAGTTGAGCTTCCCGAGATCGGTGAGAAACGCGCTGGAACGGCGAGCGGGATGTTTTTTTCTGCTGCTGAGATGGGCGGATTACTTGGGCCACTCACTCTTGGAATAC
>PARM01000035.1 GCA_002711495.1 Gammaproteobacteria bacterium | reverse complement strand
TTTGTGAACAAGATCTTGTTCGGTCTTGTTATCTGGAACCTTGCAATCAAAGATTCTGGAGAAGCTAGCCACTAATTTTTTAAAATTAGTTTAAAAACCCCGGCTTTGCCGGGGTTTTTTTTGTAATGAAAACCGTTTCAAATTTGGTTGCGCTCCGATTATTTTCGATCGCAGCAGAGAAAAAAATGTAAAAAATCTATAGTCTTACTATTTGCGGCAATCATGAGCTTATACATTTTGATTGAGGAGGTGCGGCCCCGAGTCTTTCCCAAGAGATTTGGTGAGGTAGTAGAAAATGAGATTTTTCGAAGCGGCCGAATCCATCAAGATATCTACACCTTAGTTTTGAAAGACAATGGAATCGATGTAATTATTTCGCTTACAGAAAAAAAACCGAATCATGATTGGCAACTCCATGAGATAGAGGTAGCCAAGGATTTAGATATCCCAATTTATCGATTTCCGTTAAAGGGAGACGGGACTGGCAACCCAGCTGAATATAAAAAAGCTCTGGTGAAATTGAAGCAAGAACAAAACGATGGAAAAAAAGTACTGCTTCATTGTGCCGCTGGCACAAACAGAACCGGTGGGGTGATCTTTTTATACCGAACAATTTTCGAAGGGCTCGCAGATAACAAAGCCATCTCGGAAATGAAAAGCTATGATTTCAGCAAAAATGATAACGGACACCTAATTCCTTACCTACAGAGCATCAGACCATCTGTAGAGTTCGCACTTCGCGATGAGAGACTTCTTTAAGGGCGCTCCCAATTCTTCAAAATGTTAACTCGGAGAGCCTATCGCTCAAGTTAAAAGAGATGGAGTGGCAGATGCCTCCTATTTCAGGCAACAAAAAACAGGCCGCCCCTGAAGCAACCGAAAAAAGTTAGGATACAAGTGGAGCTAAGGGACAGGAAAATTACTGGATATCTCAGCAAAAAAGCGGAGACGCCCCCGCTTCTCTTGATCCATCTTGAAACAACACAGACTAACCATTATCGGATGACGTAGCCATCCCATTTTCTCGGTTCCGAGCAATCAAGAATTTCAAGCATCTTAGCTTGCAGCTCTTGCCCCCCTTTTGAGTTTTCAAAGATCATATTGTCCCTGGCTGACTCTTCTGCACTCGTGCTAAAGTGAATCCAATTGAAATCCCCTGGTTCGGGTGGGACGCCATCCGGAACCCCCACCAGAAACCAGTAACCTTCGTACAAACCCTGAGCCTTACTCGCCTGAATGTAAGGAATAAACTGCTCCAACATAAAAGGACGGAAGTCATCTATCGACTTTCCCTCTTTGTATGCGCAAAAGTTGTTTTCAAGGTAGTAAGGCAACTCACTTGCAAAACCCTCGGGGGCGTCAAGCGGCTGATAGGATACAAAGCCGTGGCGATCCTGTCCCACTGTGTTACCGCAACTCAAATGATCCGGATATTTCTCCTCAAGGCGATCATTTATTCCGGATTTATCATATTCTTCCCATCCCGCCGTCATGGCCTCTTTGTCAGCCCAACGCAGGGCCCAAAGAACGTCGAAACGATCATCTGCCTGCCCTCTTGGCTGATAAGCAAATGCACCTTCGACAATATTCTCAAGTTTTTCAATTTCTGCGTTCCAATCTGCTACGAATGCCATCGAAGCCTCTTGAGTCCAGTTATTTCCTCGTTTACACCACAAATACTCATAGAAGGCCGCTGGTGTTGTCGCTGCCTGAAGAGTTTTATCACCTAAACCTACCCCAACAGCTGTAGACTGATTTGTGTTGTCACAAGAGGACAAAAAGAATCCCGCAAAAATTATTGCTGATAGCCTCAAGATCATCTATTTTTTCTCCCTGTTAAAAGCCCGGCGCGCATCCATCTTAAGCATTTAAAGCCAAAGAACAACAAAAAAAGGCGAGATCTCTCGCCTTTTCTCTTTTTGCTTGTCAAGTTGTTCTAAAGAGATGCCGGACGCCGAAGAATCCGACCGTCCCAACTCCGAAAGTCCGTGCACTCTACTACACCATAAAAATTTTCTACTATCGCCTGCCCTTCCTCGGAAGCGCGAAACGTCGATTCATTTTTCTCAGTCTCTTCGGCAGTTTCTGTAAACTCAATCCAATTGAAATCTCGAACATCCTCGCCCTCGTAATCGGGCACACCTATCATAAACCAGAAAGACGGATACAAACCTTCTGCCTTACCTGCTTCTATTGCAGGAACAAACTGGTCCCTAACGACAGCGCGCAGATCGTCTGCGGACTTCCCCTCTTTGAAATTACAAAACTGGTTCCTTAGGAAGTAGTTAGAATTGCTTGCAAAGCCATCCGGGGTTTCTATTGGAGCGTACATCTCGAAACCAAAACGATCGACTCCCGAAGTATTGCCACAATCTAATCTGTCAGGATATTTCTCCTCTAACCGTTCCTGAGCTCCCGATGCCGCATACTCAGCCCAACCTCTATCACTGGCTGCTTTGTCGGCCCATCTGAGCACCCAAAGCCCATCATAACGCTCATCCGTCCAGCCTCTCGGCACATATCCGGCGGCTCCATCCAAGTTGTCAGACATCGCATCTATTTCTTTATTCCAATCAGAGATATATGCAGCAGATGTATCCTGGCTCCAGTTTTCGCCCTGCTTGCACCACAGGTATTCGTAATAAGCGACCGGGGTAGAGTTCGCAGCTTCGACCGCTCCCGACTCGGAGGCCACCTCGCCAACCCCAGACTTATTGCATGCGGAAATCAGGAAACCGCCAAAAATTATGATAAATAACCTTAACATTTTACCCTCCTTTTTTTATTCTAATTCAACTATGTAGCGAGAGCTTCCAGCAAAAGACAAACTCTATCTGCTCGCCTTTTATTGAGTTACGACGACTCGGGTCTGCGTAAAAAGAAGCCATCGGACTGGTTCTGATCAGTGCATTCAGAAACATCGTCGAACATGGCTTGTATCGAATTACCCTTCTCGCTACCGAAATAAATACCGGTTTCTTTTTCCAAGGCGTCGGCATTTGCGAAGTAATCCATCCAGATAAAATCAGCACGGCCCTCACGCTCAAAATCGGGAGCACCGACCATGAACCAGTAACTAGGATAGCTTCCATCTGCTCTTCCTTTCTCTATTTCTGGCACAAAATGATCTCGAATGACACGGGTTAGATCCTCGGGACCCTTTCCTTCATTGAAATTACAAAACTGGCCCTGAACAAGATAAGGCTCCTCGTCTCCAAATCCATCCGGCGCACTGAGAGCGGAATACATATCGAAGCCAAACCGATTTCGACCCACCTCATTTCCGCATTCGACTACTCCAGGATGCATGCTTTGCAGCCGATCGTCTGCGCCAGATTGTTGATACGTTGACCAACCTTTTTCCATGGCCGCTTTATCGGGGAATCGGAGAACCCAAACCGTATCAAAATTTTGGTTTTCTGCATCCTTTGGCACATAAACAAAGGCACTATCAAGGGTGTTATCCATCCCATCGAGCTCCGCATTCCAGTCGGCGACGAAGCTCTGAGCCGATTCCATGGTCCAGTTCTCGCCCCTCTTACACCATAGATATTCATAGTAGGCAACGGGGGTGGGCTCGACATCTGCTTCAGCCGAAACCTCATCTACTTCAACAGCGTTATCACACGCAGACAAGAAAATGCTCGCTAGAGCTAAAATCGCCAGTTTTAATCCCATACTCTCTCTCCTAAAAAAACCAATTATTCCTCAACAAAGTTCTTAACGCGCCTCAGATGCACTCTAACAGATCATTTTGTGGTCCCAAAAACATTTTTTTGCGGGGACGCAGAGTTCTAACGATAGTGTTTTGGTGGGTGTTGAGTTTAGGAGATCTTATCCGAAATTTTATTAGCAACCATGACCCTGGAAAGCTAGTATCAGAACTAGGTTTTTAAAGGGGAGTTAAGTGAGCATGGCAAAAGCGTCTGATTTATTTATAAGGACTTTGGAAGAGGAAGGGGTTGAATACATCTTTGGAATTCCTGGTGAAGAGAATTTAGATTTTCTTGACAGTTTATCCCGTTCAGAAAAGATAAAACTCATTCTGACCCGACACGAGCAAGCCGCTGGGTTTATGGCTGCTACTTATGGGAGATTTACTGGCAAAGCAGGCGTATGCTTGTCTACACTGGGACCGGGAGCAACTAATTTTGTAACATCGGCCGCTTACGCCCAACTTGGTGGGATGCCCATGATGATGATTACGGGCCAGAAGCCAGTGAAAAAATCCAAGCAGGGGCGCTTCCAAATTCTTGACGTTGTCGACATGATGGGTCCAATCACAAAGTACACCCATCAGATAGTAGCCAGCGATAATATTCCCAGCAAAACAAGAGAGGCATTTAGATTAGCTGAAGACGAAAAACCCGGGGCGGTCCACCTTGAGCTCCCAGAAGACATTGCAGACGAGCAGACAGATGAGAAACCTATGACCCCGCGACCTGCTAGACGAGCTGTAGCAGAGGAAAAAGCGATACGATCGGCAGTAGAAAGCATTGAAGCGGCAACCGCGCCTCTTTTAGTCGCAGGAGCTGGCGCCAACCGAAAGGTAACTGGTAACATGCTAACCGCTCTGGTAGAGGATTTCGGCATCCCCTTTGTGACAACTCAGCTCGGGAAAGGGGTCGTCGACGAGAGACATCCCCTTTTCATGGGTAACGCAGCTCTCAGTGCCGGAGATTTTGTTCATCGAGCCATCGAGGCATCTGATCTCATCATAAATGTTGGCCACGACGTCATTGAGAAACCACCTTTTTTCATGCGCGACGGTGGGCCAACGGTTATTCATGTTTCGTTCAATCGTGCAGAAGTAGACCCAGTATATTTCCCTCAAATTGAGGTAGTGGGAGATATTGGAAATACGCTTTGGCAAATTAAGGAGAAGCTGGCAAAGCAGAGCCATTGGGATTTTTCCAGAATGGCGTTTGTTAAAACTAAACAAGATGAAAATCTAAGAGAGGGTCAGGATGATCCTAGATTTCCGATCTACCCTCAAAGGTTGGTAAAAGAGGTTCGCAGTGCAATGCCCGATGATGGAATAATATGTCTAGATAACGGCGTCTACAAAATCTGGTTTGCTCGTAATTATCCTGCGTATCTTCCGAATACCGTGTTGTTAGATAATGCGCTTGCAACGATGGGCGCGGGTCTGCCATCGGCGATGGCGGCCAACATAGTCCATCCCAATAAAAAGATAATGGCCATATGCGGAGACGGCGGGTTTATGATGAACTCCCAAGAGCTCGAGACAGCAGTCAGGCTCAAGTTGAATCTTACCGTCCTGATTTTGAACGATAGTGCGTACGGCATGATTCGATGGAAGCAAGCAAACATGGGCCTTAAGGACTGGGGACTCGAATACGGAAACCCTGATTTCGTGAAATATGCAGATAGCTACGGCGCATTGGGTCACAGAGTTGAGAGCTCAGATTCACTAACTGAGATTTTAAAGCACTCTCTGAACACCCCTGGAGTTCATTTAATCGATTGTCCGGTGGATTATTCTGAGAATGACGAAATCCTAAACGTTAAGATAAAGAAGATGAGTGCAGGAATATAACGAGGAGATTCAGAAAAGTGGTTTTAAGAGAGAAATATCCTTACTTTTTGGCGAATGAGGCTGTTTACGCAAACGATGAGCTTGTCGTTACAGATAAGTACACGAACCAGCCAGCAACCAGAGTTGCGCTAGCGGATGCGGCAGCGATTGACCAAGGAATAGCTGCTACGGCTCTTGCAGCTCCTAAAATGGAGGACATGCCCTCTTTCGAAAGGCAGCAAATCCTAGAACATTGTGTGGCAAGATTTCGAGAGAGGTCAGATGAGCTAGCCCACGCGCTATGCATTGAAGCTGGCAAGCCCATCAAAGATAGCAAAGGCGAAGTCAATCGACTTATTGATACCTTTAAAATTGCAGCGGAAGAGGCGGTACGAATTCCTGGAGAACTCCAAACTCTGGACATATCACCAAGAGCAAAAGGTTACCGAGGAATGTGGAAGCGAGTGCCGATCGGGCCTTGCTCTTTCATCTCTCCTTTTAATTTTCCATTAAATTTAGCGGCACATAAAATCGCACCGGCAATAGCAGCTGGCTGCCCATTCGTTATGAAACCGGCCTCAAGAACGCCACTCGGCGCAATAATTATGGGAGAGGTTTTGGCAGAAACGAGCTTACCAAAAGGGGCCTTCTCCATCCTTCCCTGCTCAAGAGACGGTGCAGATCTTTTCACAGTAGACGAAAGACTAAAACTTCTTAGCTTCACTGGATCGCCGGGAGTAGGCTGGGACTTAAAAGCAAAATGCGGCAAGAAAAAAGTAGTTCTAGAGCTCGGGGGCAATGCTGCTGTTGTGGTTGATTCGGACACGCAGGATATTGATGACGCGATAGATAGAATCATCTTTGGTGCTTTCTATCAATCTGGTCAAAGTTGCATCGGAGTTCAGAGGATTATCATTCATGAAGAGATTTATGATGACTTCAAAAACAAGCTGGTGAAAGCTACGAAAAAGCTAAAATCTGGTAACCCTCAAGATCCAGACACTTTCATAGGACCAATGATCTCAGTAGGAGAAGCGACCAGACTCAAGGGCTGGATAGATAGCGCGGTAACCAATGGTGCTAGGCTCCTATGCGGCGGTACGCTAAAAGAAAATATGCTTGAAGCAACACTTTTAGAAAATGTGCCAACTGATGCTGACGCCGCTAGAGAAGAGGCGTTTGGTCCTATGGCGTTGCTCACGAAATTCAGCTCGTGGGATGAAGCGATCGAAATTGTCAACGATAGTAAATTTGGAATTCATGCAGGAATATTTACAAGAGACTTTTTTAAAATTCAGCAGGCCTGGGATAAAATGGAGGTTGGCGGAGTCGTGGTCGGAGACGTGCCGTCCTACAGAGTTGATAACATGCCGTATGGAGGCGTGAAGGATTCTGGAATCGGAAGAGAGGGAGTGAAGTTTGCGATCGAGGATATGACAGAAATACGAAATTTAGTCATTCGCTCCCATCCTTATTAGCTAATTTAATAAGTTAAAACGGGGCTACAAAATCATAAACCAGCACTACCTTGCATTGCCTTTTGAAAGGCAAGAGGATTGTAACGGTCCTGATTCTCGACCGTTGCGTAGAGCACATCAAGCCAATTCTCTGATCGACCTCTCGTCCCATTAGCCTGGAGAAGCAGGTCCAGTGCCATGACGGCCTGCTCTGCAGCAACATAGTCCCTGAATTTTCCTTCTTGCCCCATCTTTAATATCTCGAGCATGACATCCTTAGAGCGCTCGGATATCAAATTGAGTTTTTCTTCTAAACCGTCTAAAAAAATCGAAAGCTCTTCTAAAGATCTCGCGAGTCCAATCGTTTTGCTTGAAGCTAAATGAAGGTTTCTAGATAGCGTAACAAAGGTTCTGCTCTCCTCTGGCATCAACACTTCCACCATTGGAAGAATCATACTCAGACCCGCATCATTTAATCGAACCGAACCAGGAGGGAGTCCAACAGTTCTTTTCTGCTGCCACTTGATATCAGACATTGGATGATGACAAGCGTGGCAATCAAAAAGAGACAGTTCTGGGAATCGATCATCTCTGTTGCTTAAATGCTCTTCGATTAGCAGAACCGTCTTTCTCGCAGCCTGGAGTTGTCCGACCGCCCACACGACGACACTATCCTCTTTCCATTTTCTTTCTCTATAATCAGAATCAACCAAATAATGCGGAGGTTCTAGAGCGGTAAATGTATCTAGCTCGATCGAGAGTCTTGGATGGCCTGCCCCCATTATCTCATGACTAGCTATCTTATTCTGGTCACCCATGTGGCATGAAAAGCAGAGGTTCGCTCGAGCCACCACATCGTCGGTGGGATACAAACCATCTTCGATATTTTGCGCGTGACCCTGGTTAGGATCGGTGTGTGACGAAAGATAAGACTCTGAGCCACCATGACAACTTTCACACCCCACGCCATCAGAGAGCTGGAACTTGGGACCCCTTCTTTTGATGGGCACGTTGTCAGCATGACAATCTAAACACACGCCTGCCTCGTGGGCGTTGGGAAGTCCCAAGTTCCGTGCTATTCGTCTTGAGTCTTCGTTAAATAGAAGATTATAAGCGTTACTGTGCGGATCTAGCCTACTCCAAGTTACAAATTCGTTTTGAAGCACATTAGTAGCGGACCGCGCTCGGATCGAACCATGGCAAACTCCCGAGGCGCAAGTAGCTACGCCCATATGCATTTTTTCCGCATATTGCGGGATCTCGTTACCGAGAGCCGGTAAATGAATTAAAAAACAAATCGATATGAAGAAGACGTGCACTGATTTCATTCGATCTCCAATCTTTGAGTTTTAGCCGTAAGTTTTTGCGCTGGATCGTCCTCGACGAACCAAGGCTTGCCTTTTTTGTCCAAATACAGCCCTCGCATATCGCTCTCTGAGAGTGGTCCAGAACCTATTCTGTTGAATAGTGCAACTTGACCTCCAGTCTCATCGACTGCTCTGTCTCTTTCCAAACCTCTAGACAAGCTCAAAGCTTTACCTTTCATTGGAAAACTCGCGATCAGCTCAGGCATCGGCTCAGGGCTGAAGCCATAGTACCTGGGCTGCGAATCTGGTGAGGTGAGCTGGATAACCTTCAAACCATCGACGCCATCGGCCACGTAAGCATAGAGGCTCGCGTTAGTGCTTGCGACCACGACGTCCTGAGCATCAACGAGGCCAGCATTAAATTGGTTGTAAAGGCTGATATTCTCTGGGTCTTGAATGTCTGCGATAATCAATCCATCTGACCCGGCGGCAACGTAGGCATATGTCCTCGCAAGGAAAACCNTGTTAGCATCTGCNAGNGCCAATTTCGAATCTATAACTAATTGAGGCTTNTCGGGNTNAGTNATATCNACTGTNTTCAGTCCCTCCGAATCAGTTACNAAAAGGTACCTGAATTGTTGAACCACAGACCGGCCAGAAACAAGTGGCACGGTTGCTAAGTGCTCTGGTTTCANAGGATNGTCTAAATTNAAGACAACCAAGCCCGCGTCAGCGATTATGTAGGCGTANCGACCACCCACAGCAATGTCCCTCGCACCANTCAACACGCCTCNCTCATTCCAAGTCAGCGCTCGAGTCAAGAAGTTGTTTCTGGGCTCGCCGTCAGCCAAGGTGCCTATGTCNGTGAGGATNATTCCCTCAACCGAATCTGTAATTANCGCGTAATTGTAAATAGGGTGAAAAGGCCTCTCTTCNTTAATTACTCTCATCAATTCACCCTNATTTCTCTCTGGCGCTATAGGCTGGGTNGTNATGAGAGACAGGCACGTNGCATTNTCGCTATCGATAGTTGTGTTGTGCCCCCTCTTAGACGACGGAGCAGTGATAATTCGCTGACTGATTCCTTTGTTGGCGATGCCAGCAACGTCATAAACAATCATTCCCTTTTCCCCTGCCGCGGCGAACAAATATTCCCCACGAAGCTGCAAGCAGCTGACTTTTCCCGAACGGTGCCTATGGCCTGTTTCTAATTGTTTTGATTTTTGTTGGTGCTTCTCATAAAAGTCTGGATAAACAATCCGATGCAAATAGCTCCCAATAACGGTCTGAGGCTCAGACCACTCAGTAACCTGAACCGCCTCGACCGACTGATCAGTGCCAACCCAAGCGTGGTAGCCAACAAAGTCGATAAAATCCGTACCGTACCCAAGCGTCTGAGCCATGATCGCATTGTTGTCGGATTTTTTGGAAAGGTGGCAATCAGAGCAAACCCTGGTCTCGGTCTTTCGAACAGTATGAGCAAAGTGGGGGTTAATTACCTGCGAACTATACCCGCTCGCTGAAATCGGGGGTTGCTGAACATAGATTTTCTCTCGATTTGAATTAGTCGATGAAAGTATTAGCGCGGATGTTGATCTTAGAGGCGCTATACGTCCGCCATTGAGTTCGTTTCTTCTGCCCAACATAAAAATCTGATCCCGAACAACCTGCGGATTGTAAGTCGCATAATTCCTAGTTATGCCACCCTCATAATGATTTCTTTTTGTCTTCCAGTTGGCTTCTATCGGGAGGTGACACCCACCGCAGCTGGTCGTCCAAGATTGATGACAGGAATAACACTCGATCGTGTCATAATCATGCGCCCTTTGATCNCCGGAAACTTGACTACCCCAAGCCTGAGTTTCTGAATCTTTNGACATCATCTTCGCGCGAGCGGCTTTTTTGTTATATCNNGCGTGATTCTCATTTACGCTATCCTTAACTAGACTCATTTCCCACTCTCTCTCGGGCCACAAAAGGCTCCGCTGAAACAGTTTCCCATCTCGCCACTCGAATCGTTTTTCACCATCTGGATTTCTGAGCAACGACAAATCGGTGCCCCCCGGAGGGGCAGCGGGGCCAGAGGTTCTGAGAGTCGGATACTTTTCAGCTGTTCCATGGCAATCTACACAATCGATCTCCACTGCAGCAGCAACCTCACCGTAAATGTGCCCATTACCGTGACTGTCTTGGGAGAAGTGACAATCAACGCAGTGCATTCCAACATCGGCATGAATACTGGACATATGAACCGCTTTATCAAATTTCTTAGGATCATCTGGTTCTACGATGGCACCATNTTTATCTAATAAATTTCCCTTGCGGTCCTTCTTGAAAACCGCNCTGAAATTCCAGCCGTGACCGTGGTAGTCGGCAAACTGGGTATTTTTTAGAGTTGGGTTGAGATCTGACACGTCTCTCAAGAAATCCTGATCGGACCATAACCCAAGTACTGCTGCAGCCTCCGGGTTAGTCTTGTTGGATTTTCGAATTTCTTCTGATGAGGGGTACTTTTGCTTTTTAGGAAACATTGANTCGGCATCAGATTCATAGTCCCACATGGTGTAACCTAAATAAGTGTTCACAAACATATTGGGTTGATGCATATGGCATGACATACAACTTGCCGTCGGAATAGCCCTTGTGAATTTGTGCTCCAGGGGATGCCCTTCCTCATTCTTGCTGATCGTTGGATCTAGNGTCTGNGTTTTTCCTGTGTGGCCAAATTTCGCGTAAGGNCCGGAGTGTTTNGGATCACGATCGTTTGCATAAACAACGTGGCAAGCACCGCAACCGGATGTTCGAAAATCTCCGGGGTTGTCATTAGTTCCTAAAAACCACATTAGCGGATCATTCAGGCGAGTCTTATGAACATTGAGTACGGGCACAGAAATTCTTTGGCCAGTCCCTGGCCCCCTGTTTGATTGGCGGAAGTCGGGTCTTCCAGGCTCCTCTATTCGTTGCAGNAAACCCAGGGCATTTGGCANTCCGGTTTCAGGAAANAGATTAGAAATATTCCNACCACCCCGCTCAAAGACCCGAAAAACGTCNCCCGGCGGCACNGTCTCCCAAGCCGGAATAGGGTAAAGCTGTTCAATTACCCCATGATTCTTCCATGCTGACTCTGCATCATCCAGGGGCGGACCAACAATTGCACTGGGCTTACCATCGGGAGTATAGGCCTCGCCGAGCAAATATTTTTTATAGGGAAGTATGCCGTTGGCATAAGTCGCACCACCAAAAAGCATAGCCCCTGTTGCCATAATGCTNCGCTTCGCTGCCTGAACTATTGGNAGGTGACAGGCGCCGCATGCTTCCTCCGCTACTCGGAGATCAGAAGGGTTTACAAATCTTACGAATTCTTTGGCCTCTTTGTTGAGTAGAGCATAGCTGTCTTTTGGATTCGCGCTGTGAGGGTAATGCCAATCGTCCGGATAGCTCGGCAAAACGTGCGCGCGTTCCATTAGATTTTTGTTATGTGAGTCGCCCTCGAAAGCGAACACACTCGCGTTTCCGCCGTGACAGTCGGTGCAACCCAATATAACCGCCGGGTTTTCATGCATCGTCATAGAATCAGTTTTGCTGTGACAAGACTGACAACCGGCACTTTTTTCTNTTGCTGCCGCATAGGACTGGGCCCGAGGAGCCGGCACCATTTCATCGTACACCCTTTCAACATAGCGAGAGTAATCGGCNCTAAATACTGAATTAGGAACTCCTAGTANAGAGAGTAAAATCAATGCATNCGTTCTTTTAAANATATTCATNAGTAAGTCAGCGTCAAATTAAAAAGAACGGAGTAAGGTTTGGCGGACTCTTCTCCAAACAGATCGTCGAAACCATCGCCAGGAATCAAAGCGGCGCCAGAAAACCTCGCGACTATATTCTGAGACATGAAAGGTCTCCATATCAGTGATATTGAAATGTCTTGTCCTAACACCTCATCTATATCTGACTGCTGCCTAAATCGCTCGAGAGTTTGTACTTCGTCAAACACCAGGTGGTTAATGTTGGCAGAGAGNCTTAATTCTGGCAGCAAATCTAAATCTGCACCGAGGCCAATTANAATGATTCCAGGATTAATAAAGTTAGATTGGCCTTGCTCTTTGCTAGGCCTAAGCGAGGGCAAAACTCCATTCCGTCCAGCCAAAGAAACCCCACCACCGCCTATAAAAGGAACGTTTTGTCTGATCCAGAAACTGGTATCCGCTCCTGCAAATTGCGGATTCTCAAACACCGCATCGAACCCCTTTGCCTTCAAATCAAAGGTGTCATCGTCGCCAGAGGCATACAAAAAAGAAAACTTTGGTCTAAACCAATCGAGGTCAACGGACAGCTCCGTAGCGGTGAACCAAGCCAGCACCTTCTCTTCAACACCGGGGAGTCTTGAGCTATCTTGCTCTCCTANAGCAAGGTACCAAGAAGTGGTAATATTCAGGCGGTCAAAATGGCCGTCACCGTTATAGCCCAAATAAGTGATGTCATAATCTCTGGCGGAGCGCTCCTCGAGGAGTGANGAGGGACGCTGAATGAACCCNTTCTTATCAAACTCGAACCTTCTGCCACTCTCCCTGTTTCGATTGTGGAGGATAGTTGCTTGCGAGAAGTAACCTTTCACGGGAAAATCTTGCTTNTAAAGATTAGCAACAAAAACATCATCTTTTCGAGGNGCCTGAGTCAAGTCGTTCAACCCCGAGTTCGTGTCCTTCTCGAGNCGTCTGAACCATGCGAGGTTATACTGATATATGTTGTTGTCTCTAGTCCCAAAGAGTCGAACGCCGAGCTGATTATCTTGGAAAAGAAACCCTCTCCAGTCACTTGAAAAAGGCTGAATACCGACCCTGATGCTATCAAAATCGTACCTCTCTCCAATGTTGCGGAGGTGCTTGTCGACAAANAGTGCTTGCACTCCCGTGAAGGTATCTTTTCTCCGCCTACCGTCTCTGCCGCCATCATTCGGCGCGATATCCAGNACCATCACCTCGTCGGCATGAACTTTATTGATTTGAAAAGCTGGGGTAAATCGAAATTCCCAATCGGGCGGCTTGAAGGTAGTATTTCCCTTGTAAACAACGTTTTCAATAATGAAAGTCTGGGCCAAAATAGTGGTATCNCCCAGTCCGATGGTATCTAAGCTATCCGATCTAGCGGTAGTAGAAACGCCCACGGGTATCGGGAANCGTCTGGGCTCGNCGATGGTATCGGAGATTGCTATAACNCTATAGAACCAATCCTTGCCCCAAGCGGGAACATCACCCTTGAGAACGTTCTGTCCATGGTACGGGTCCCACAAATTTGACTCCACTCCAACAGCTCTAACTATCCGCCATCGATCTGGGATTGGAGGGCCAAGGCTTATTGGCGCCTCGTATGGTGCCACCCTCTTGCTATCTTTTGACTCTTCTGAACAAACAGGAAACTTGTATTTCTCGACCGGAACACCAGGACGCCGCCGCACAGAATCTGTTTTCGGTTCTTCGTCGACACACATTTTTTCAACTTTAGGCAAAACCTCAGCGACATTATTCCCCGAAGCAAAAAGTGCCAACATCGCAGAAAATAGGAATGCAGTAAGTCGGCTAAAGTCCATTACAAACCTCCGTCTCCGCACTACCTATGAATGGAACTTGGGGACAGTTGACGTAACGGAGGCGTACTTGCTGTCCGGGAATCTCTAACCGATCTGCTCGGAGTTCTGGCGGGGCGTTTCCAAGTCCATTTCCCACCCTGAGTCCCGCTTGGTGGACTCCTAAGAACGAAATCATATCATCCTGATCCACGCCATCTCCTGAGACACCTATGCCGCCAATCAAGGTATCCCCCCTGAATATGGGCACGCTACCAGGGAAGATTTGAATTCCGTTAGCAATATTTTGAAAGGAGTTCGCTTGCTGAAAAGGCCCCGGGGCTGAAAAGCCAGTGTTTCCCGTACAAACTTGAGGGCCCTCAGGCGCAGCCCCCAAAACGAAGGCAACATGGTTAATTATCGCGTTGTAGACCAAATCTAATTGCAAACCCACACTGAAAACGCTCCACTCGCCCGGAGGTT
>PARM01000034.1 GCA_002711495.1 Gammaproteobacteria bacterium | reverse complement strand
AGGCGAGACAGAAAGTGAGTCTTTGCTTCAACCGAAATCTCGACTTGGCAAATTATTGCTTCTTGGTAGCCGCTCAGAAGTAATGATCGAGGTGATCGAGGCTGGCAGATCAGTAAAAGTGAACCAAATTATTGTTTTTACTCAAAAAGGCCTTTACACCAGAAAAATCATGGATGAAATGGGTCTCAAGGGTCTCCAGGACGAGGTAAAAGAACTAAAAAACGGCGGCTCAACAGACGGCATGAATTTGGCGCGAAAACTTGAAAAAAGTAAAGAGAAGCTTCGAGAGCAAGTGAGAGATTATGTTGAGAAACAGTTCCTACTGCATGCAGACGAAACAGGAAGAGAACTGAGAGAAGAACTTCTTAAAAAAGTCAAACTCTCTAATCTAGAAAAAAGGAACTTTAAGGACGTACAAGAAATAGTGATAAAAATGGCCAAAAAGCTAGTTTCCATTCACTCAAAAAGAAGGAAGGTTTTTAAGCGTGGTCAATTGGATATCAGAAAAACACTTAGAAACAATATGCAATTTGATGGAATGCTATTTGACCTTAAGTGGAAATCAAAGAAAGTGGACAGACCCAAAGTTATGTGTATCTGCGATGTCAGTGGATCTGTAAGTAATTACTCCCGATTTTTGCTCATGTTCTTGTATAGCTTAGCGGAAGTTATACCTAAAGTCCGTTCATTCGCTTTTTCATCTGATCTGGGAGAAGTCACTGCCCTGTTCGAGAAAAACAGTTTAGAGGATGCAATGGCTAAGACAATGCGAGATTACGGTAATGGTTCAACTGATTACGGGCAAATGCTTGAGGATTTCAAGAGCTCAGTGCTAAAAGATGTAAATAGTAGAACGACTATAATCATCCTAGGAGACGCTAGAAATAACTATGGNAATCCAAAATCTGAAATTCTGAGAGAGATTTACGAAAGGGCGCAGCGAGTGATATGGCTAAACCCTGAATCCCGATCGAGTTGGGCGGTTGGNGACGCCGAAATGCCTAAGTACTCTCCGGCCTGTCATCAAACAGAGGTGTGTAACTCCCTCACTCATTTGGAACGAGTAGTCTCTAATCTCCTTAAATACTCAAGATAAGTCACTTTATTTTTTTAACGTGAACGCGTTTTCCTATAGAAGGCACTTCCATGGTATAGCCGAAACGTCCCCTCTTGATAATGACCTCAGGCGAATCTAGCTTAGCAAAAAAAGTACTTGATTGGCGCTGCTCCCATACCTCGCCGTTTTCAAGAAGGAATCTTGTTTTGTTGCCTCTCCAACCCCGAAAAGGCCCNTCAATACGAGANCTTANGAGGTCAGGTTGCNTCACAACCTGCTCTTGNTTGATCGAGTCGACAAGCACATATTTCTGAGTGCCCGGCTCGTTGTCGTTATCTGGGCTAACTAATCCTTTCGTGTCCTCCCTCTCTTCGACATCCTTGTCACTCCTAAAAATTCCCATTGTTCTTCTNAAAAGCCCTTTGCTTTTTTTATCAGATGGATTGGTTAATTCTGTTGCTTCAGCCCGCGAGGAAAACGTTTCTAACTCAGTTTGGCTCAATGACCTTAAAACCATATTAGCGGAGACCCACTTCTCTAACACGTCCAATTGATCCTGATCCAAGGTTGTTAAACCACTTTTTTCAAAAACTTCTTCACCCATTAAATCTCGTAAAATTTCAGAATCCGNAGCCATAAGGGAACTTGGGAATAAAAAAAGAAAGACAAAAAGTTTTAGGTTCATTTTTGGAGACCCTGGGTAGACCATTGGAATCAATTATTTTAATTTGAGCTTAAAAAAAACCCCGGATCATCCGGGGCTTTTCTACAAACTGACCTTTACAAACTGACTTTGACACCAGCTCGAAGATATCGGCCTATGTTGTCGTACGAGCCATCGTAGCNTCTAGCGATAGCCGAGGGCTCCGGTTCATCATCGAAAACGTTATTAATGTTCAGATTCAACCTAACTCTCTCGTTGAACTGGTAGCTAACTCCAAGGTTGTGAAGGTCTACCGAGTCTAAAGTTGAATCGGGATAACGGTCTTCAGCGATGTCTGTCTCAACAACAGTTGAACCAATGAATCGGGTCTGCCANAAGACAGTCAAATCGTTCCAGGAGTACGTAAAGTTAATCTGAATTTGCTCTTTGGCCTGATCTGGAAGATCGAGTCCGTCGGTTTCTGAACCTAATACTAAAGTAATGTCCTTATCAGGAAAGAACATGTTTCCGTTGACCCTTAGATATCCAGGATTGTCAAGGTTCTTCAAAATTGGCCAATTTGATAAGTCTCCGTTCCAATCAAACTCGACGGTGGTGCCTCTTACCTGTCTTAAGCCNGCATTTACAAAGCCTGATTCAAAGGCATCAACTGGAGGCAGCTGCCCGTCAGCACCGCGNGTAAATTTGCCGCAGAAGTCGTTAGGGAACGAATCTGCGTCGTAGCAACTTTCCATAATTTGAGTAAGAGAAAAAGAGACAATCGCGTCTTCAATTTCTATATCTACGTAGTCGATTGCTATACTCAAATTTTCGATCCATCTTGGCCGGAGAATTACGCCAAATGTCGTTGCGTCTGCAATTTCGTTGGCAAGATTTTGGTTGCCTCCATTTAACCCCTCAACTGACGCGTTTCTTACATTCGAAGAAAAGCTCTCAACATCAATNCCTGCAGCTATACAGTTTGCCCGACGATTTGCGGGACTTGGTCCATCATTCACGTTTGTTTGATCGCATGGGTCTGCAGCAAAGCTATTGGTTCCAGACAGAGGGAGAAACAGCTCTGTGATTGCAGGTGATCTGACCGACCGAGTAACATTGCCTCTAAATTCGATGTCTGGAATCGGAGACCAACGACCACCTATCGTATGAATGTCGTCTTTACCCGCTAGATCATTATCAACCTGGCGGAAAGCTCCCTCAAGGCTCGCGCTGTGAACAAACGGGACATCCATGTCGGGGGAGACAAGCGGCGCGTATAACTCTAAATACCATTCGTCTGTTTCGTAGGAGCCTTCTGTCGCGTCTATCGGAACACTCCTACCCAGGCCCAGCTTGGTCACTCCTCCTGTTTCAAAGAAAGCAGATTCTTCCCGGTGCTCATAACCTAGAGCTATGCCTAGATCACCAGCAGGAAGTTCAACCAAAGTCGTGTTGGCGTTCAAACTAATTACTTCTTGTTCGAGCACTGCTAACGCTGTAGCCGGGGTTCGCACATAAGATAGGGCCTCCGCGCTCGCTCTGCCCTCTCCAAAAATATCGAGAGGAACGCAACTATCGAAACCATTTTGCCGCAACCCAATTCCAAATGGCTCGCCTGGGTCGGTAGGACGGCTACTGGGATCTGCTACAACGCGGCATTGGGGACCGTTTCCTACGTCTACAACATCAAGAGCGTAAAACAAATTGGCGCTGATGAGCTCAGTAGAAACCGTGTCTGTTTCAGATCTGCCCTTGATCCAAGCTACATCCCAATCGACGCTTCGTTCAGCTAGGTCAAACGAACCTCTTGCTCCCATGACGGCGCGCCACAGATTATTTCTGGAATTCCCTCTGTTGTCACCAAGGTCAGTCGACGCCCTCTCGACAGTGAAAGTGTCCAGTCCAAGCTCGGCAAGGGTCCCTTTAGCAGAATCAGTGAGGAGTGGATGATCCGCGGAAACAACTAAATTTGCAGACTCCTGCCCAAAGAATCCAGACTGATAGGCGGGCTGGTTTACTAGCTCGGTTGAATCCGTTTCAACGATGTATAGCTCTCCGTAAAGCTCTGTGCTATCACTTAAATCGTAGGTAGCGAACGCAGTAGCAATCTTCCTGTTTAATGGTGTGAAAAGAGAGGTTAGGTCGGGAAGGAAAATACCATCTCCTCCAACTGACCAAACTGCATCTCCCGTGGGGCTTCCTACATTATAAGGACCGAGTGACCCATCAGGTTGAAATGCCAGGTAGAGCGGCGAACCATCTGCGTTAGTGCTCACAGCACCCAGCCCAAAGTTAGGCAGGAGAGGCGCGCCGTTAGTAATGGCGCCACCGGCCGCTACAATATTTGCCGTGCCTTTTCTTATTAAGCGTCGCTGAAAACCAGTGTCTTCTGTTTCGGTTCTCCACTGCCACCCCTCGTTGAGGTGGGCTCGATCCGATTCTATAGCGCCTTCTCGATCATTTATTTCAATCCCCACAACAACGTTGCCACGACCGTCTGCAAAGTTCCCTCCCCAGAGTAGTTCAAACGTTGTTTCTTCTAGATCACCCTCGTCAAGAGCTTCTCCATAGCTTGTGCTGATTTCGAGACCTTCGAAATCATCTTTGAGTACTACGTTCACGGTTCCAGCAATTGCATCCGCGCCATAGACAGGTGCGCCACCGACTGCGATTGTCTCTATGCGCTCAACCATTGAGGTCGGTATCGCATTGAGATCGACCTGCAGCCCAGGAGCTTGGTCTGTGAAAAGGCTAGGAGTACTTGAGGAAACAAAGCGTTTCCCGTTCACTAAAGTTAGGGTCCTCTGAGATCCAAGACCGAAGAAGTTGACGAAATTTTGTCCAACACTGTATGCACTTTGGTTACCTTGTGTGCTCCCTCCGGGCGCTCCAAAGCTAGTAACTTCATTCAGAGCATCGGCAACGTTTGTATAAGCTCTTTGCTCAATGAATTCAGCGTCGACAACGTTGACAGAGTAGAGGGTGTCAAAACCAGATCGAGGAATTCTGGATCCGGTTACGACAACTTCTTCTAACGCTTCAGCTTCATTCTCCTCATCAGCATATGTTGCGCCAATCAACCCTAGACCAAAGAAGAGCGAAACGACAAGAAAAGCAAGGCCTTTCCTATGAGTACTTGACATGTAAATCCCCTAAATTTTGTAAGATACAGATTTCTTCCTCCTACAGATTAAATGATCGTGGAGGAGGAAAATGATTTCCGGTCAGGATCATGAAGGAATCCTGATAAAAAATGAAGGAATATTTACAAAATGTTTAAATAAAATTGATATTTGATGAATATTTGTCCAATAATTCAGGCCCTGACCGGATTCAATTGATCATTTAGCTTTCTGGGGATTTTTGTTCTACCCCTAAAGTTTGAAAAAAATTAGTCCGCAGCTCCCAGACTTCACATCCTTTGCCTGCTTGCTTACACTCCAGCAAACTGCCGCCCTGCTTATTTTCGGAGATTCTTACCAATGCTGACGAAAACTGACTCAAAACCATATCAATTAATCTCTTCTTTATTAATAGGTATTTATCTAAGCATTCTTGTTGGCTGCGAGAAGCCACCCACAAACGTAGAGATTGGGAACAAAACCGGAGTTCTGCATTGGGGTAATGGAACAGAGCCTCAAAGCCTCGACCCTCACATTGCTACCGGTGTGCCAGAGCACCATATTATCAGCGCGCTAATGGAAGGGCTTGTTCTTAAAGANAGTCAGACCCTCGAACCAAAACCTGGCATGGCTGAGCGATGGGAGATTAGCGAAGACAAATTAATTTACACTTTTCACCTCAGGAGTGATGCAAAGTGGAGCAACGGCGACACTCTGGATGCNAATGATTTTCTTTGGAGCTGGTGGAGGGCATTACAACCGCGCTTAGGAAATCTATACGCCTACATGTATTTNCCAATAAAAAATGTTCGGGCCTATTACAACGGCGATATCACCGATTTCAGCAAAGTAGGAATTAAAGCCCTAGACGACCTGACACTTCAAGTAACTTTAGAAAACCCGACTGCCTATTTCCTTCAACTTTTAGATCACTACAGCACCTTTCCAGTTCACAAAAAAACCGTTGAGAGATTTGGCGGAGCAGATGAAAGGGGTACACGATGGACATACGAGGGGAACATGGTCAGCAATGGCCCCTTCAAACTGAAGAAATGGTCAATAAATCAAGAAATCGTGGTAGAGAAAAATCAGCACTATTACGACACAGAGAGTGTCAGGCTTAATGAGATCGTTTACTACCCGATAGAAAATGGAATCACCGAAGAACGAATGTTTAGAGCAGGACAATTGCATTACACGAATGACGTTCCAATTGACAAAGTTGAGACATACAGACAAATAAATGATCCCGCTCTNCGGATTCATCCTTATCTCGGAACATACTATTACAGGATAAACACCAGAGTTCCCCACTTGAAAGATAAAGANGTTAGACGTGCACTCGCTTTAGCGATNGATAGAGAAAGTCTCACAAAAAATATTCTAAAGGGAGGACAAATCCCTGCTTATGCTATGACCCCGCCTGATACAAAAGGTTATTTTCCTCCAANCAAATTAAGTTTTAATCCAGAAGAGGCTAAAAAAATGATGGCCTCGGCAGGCTATCCGNATGGCANAGATTTTCCTGAAACAGAAATTCTCTACAATACTAATGAGGGTCATAGGAAGGTTGCTGTCGCAATCCAGCAGATGTGGAAAACACANCTCAATATAGATATCAGACTTACTAATCAGGAATGGAAAGTTTACCTAGACAGTGAAAGTCGCGGGGATTACGAAATTTCAAGAGCAGGCTGGATAGGAGATTACGTAGACCCAAATAATTTCTTAGATATGTTCATTTGCGGAGGGGGAAACAACCGAACCGGCTGGTGCAACAAGGATTACGACAAATTAATATTGCAGGACGCACCTAGAGAAAAGACTGATCAAAAGCGCTTCGCTATTTTTTTCGAGGCTGAAGAATTATTAATTGATGAAATGCCAATAATTCCAATTTACACCTATACCAGCAAAAACCTTGTTCATTCCTCTGTGCAGAACCTGGATCCCAATATCCTCAATCAAGCGTCTTACAAGGATCTATTCCTTTTGGATGATTCAGAATAATGATTAAATTTGCCGCGATTAGAATACTCCAAGCTATACCTGTTCTTTTCGGCGTAATTACCATTACTTTTGCCTTGATTCATATTGCACCAGGTGGCCCCTTCTCTGGCGATAAAGCTGTCCCCCCAGAGGTCCTNATCGCTTTAGAAGAAAAATATGACNTGAACCTTCCTNTTTGGCAGCAATATGTCGGATATTTNAGAGATNTAGCATCNGGAGATCTGGGGCCATCATTCAAGTACTCTGGAAGAANCGTCAGAGAGCTCATAGCGTCAGGGTTCCCGACGACAGCTGAACTAGCGATGTATTCCATGCTTGTAGCAATTATTATCGGGCTATTTGCTGGAGTGGTTGCAGCAATCCGTCCCAACAGCGTTCAAGACTACGTGCCGATGTCTGCAGCAATGGTNGGAATTTGCATGCCTTCGTTTCTTCTAGGCCCATTNTTGGTGTTGGTCTTCGGTATTTACCTTGAGTGGTTACCAATCTCAGGGTGGAATAGTTTGCCCGGAGATAAAATTCTGCCTGCTATAACACTTGGATTTGGATATGCCGCTTATATCGCAAGGTTGTCGCGCGGAGGCATGTTAGAAGTTCTATCTCAGGATTACATTAGAACAGCACGAGCAAAGGGTCTCCCAGAAATTGTGATTGTTTGCAAACATGGTTTGCGAGGAGGTTTGATACCTGTGGTAGCATTTCTCGGCCCCGCGTTTGCTGGAATGTTGGGTGGTTCATTCGTNGTTGAAACAATTTTTAATATCCCAGGCTTGGGCAGATTCTATGTTCAGGCAGCGTTCAATCGCGACTACACCATGATTTTAGGAACAACTATTTTCTTTGCCGCCCTAATTGTAACCTTCAATCTACTCTCAGATATCTTAGCGATGTGGATGAACCCAAAGTTGAGTCAAAAAGATTTGGAAGATGAAAAGTAAATCAATGTCGACATTAGATAACCTCAAGCAAAATCCATCTCTATGGAAGGATGCCTGGGTCAGACTGAGTAAAAACACGCTAGCGCTTCTCGGTTTGATAACCCTGGCCTTCTTTAGTGTTATCGCTTTTCTGACACCTTGGATAGCGCCCTATGGTTACGAAGAACAAAATCTGATCTTAGGAGCCTCTCCACCTTCCTACCAGCACTTATTGGGCACGGACATCTTTGGACGCGATATGCTCACGAGAATGATGTACGGTGGACGCGTTTCGCTTTTAGTTGGATTTATCGCAACTGGCGTTGCACTTGTTATCGGTGTTTCTTGGGGCGCTTTGGCTGGGTATGTCGGTGGCAAACTCGATGCCTTTATGATGCGACTAGTAGACATTCTCTATGCACTTCCTTTTATGATTTTTATTATTCTTTTGTTAGTTGTATTCGGACGAAATCTTCTCTTGCTTTTTTTTGCAATTGGCGCGGTCGAATGGCTAACGATGGCTAGGATTGTAAGAGGCCAAGTAATGACTCTCAAGAAACAAGAGTTCGTTGAGGCCGCTCATTCTATAGGTTTACCAAGACATACGATTATAATCAGACATATCGTGCCAAACGCGATCGGGCCAATTATTGTTTACGCGACTTTAACTGTGCCTAACGTGATGCTGCTGGAAGCATTCCTTAGTTTTTTAGGGCTTGGTATTCAACCACCCCAAAGCTCTTGGGGCCTTCTGATCAACTACGGAGTAGAGACAATGGAAGAATATCCTTGGCTACTTATCTTTCCGGGACTGACTTTAACCATAACCTTATTTGCTCTTAACTTTTTGGGCGACGGACTTAGAGATGCTCTCGATCCCAAAATATCAAAGGATTAACAAGTGAGTTCAAGATTTTTGTTAGAGGTAAACGATCTAAGCGTTTTTTTTCACACTAGAAAAGGGGTAGTGAAAGCAGTTAACGATATTAGCTTTAATCTAAAAGGGGACGAAACGTTAGCTATCGTAGGCGAATCTGGGTCGGGAAAATCAATGATATGCCATGCAATAATGGGGCTGCTGACTTGTCCGCCAGCTAACATTGAATCAGGATCTATTCATTTAGCTGGTGAAGAGATTCTTAAATCCTCAAAAAAAAGGATGAGACAATTAAGAAGCAACAAGATTGCTATGATCTTTCAAGACCCTATGACCTCTCTGAACCCATTTCTTTCAGTAGGAGAGCAGCTAATAGAACCACTAATCTATCATTCCGATCCAACAAAGCGGATGCGAAAAGATAAAGCTCGATTGCAAGCGATCAAGATGCTTCAAGAGGTTGGGATTGAAAACGCGAGGGAGAGGCTAAACGATTTCCCTCATCAATTCTCGGGAGGAATGCGCCAAAGGGTAATGATAGCAATGGCATTAATTGGAGAGCCNCAACTNCTNATATGNGANGAGCCTACNACAGCCCTCGACGTCTCTGTNCAGACACAAATTTTAGAGCTAATNAAGACTCTTCAGAAAAAACTAAAAATTGGGGTGATTTTCGTAAGCCACGANTTGGGCGTCGTAGCAGGAATCGCAGATCATATTCTCGTTNTNCAGAACGGGNACGCAGTCGAACTCGACACAACAGAAAAAGTCTTTTATGAAACGAAGGAGTCTTANACTNAAGAGCTTCTCGCTGCCATCCCGGTCGGACCAAAAAAAAANGAAAGCACNNGAATAACTGANATCCCTTTGATTGAAGTGTCAAATCTAAATGTTTTTTTTAAGCATNGNTCCNNANNTCAAAGCAAAATTATACGAGCAGTCGATGATATATCNCTNAAGATCTTTNCCGGAGAGATATTAGGTATCGTTGGAGAGTCGGGATCAGGCAAGTCGACTCTCGGAAGATCAATCCTCAGACTTTTGCCTATCGAGAGCGGTGAAATTAAGTTTTCGGGAATAAATCTGACTCATCTGCGTCAGAAAGAGTTACAANAATTCCGCAAAAACATGCAGATGATTTTCCAAGACCCATACGCTTCCCTTAACCCTAGGATGACAGTTTACGAAACCCTGGCGGAACCACTTATTTTTCAGGGTGTGACCAAACGAAGCAACGTCAAAAATCAGGTAATGTCCCTCATGGACGAGGTAGGACTCCCAAAACTATCTATGCATAAATATCCGCATGAGTTTTCTGGAGGACAAAGACAGCGAATAGCCATAGGGAGAGCTATAGGTATAAAACCTGATTTCATAGTTGCTGANGAACCCGTCTCTGCATTAGACGTGACTATCCAATCGCAGATTTTGGATCTGATTCTCGATCTGGTTCGGCGATACTCGATCACTATGCTGTTTATATCACATGACTTATCAGTGATCAGATCCGTAACAGATCAGCTTGCAGTCATGAAATCAGGAAAAATTNTGGAGCGAGAAAAAACAGAAGANCTGTGGGCAAACCCAAAAAATGANTATACNAAAAANTTGCTNAACTCGATTCCGATACCCGATCCAAAAAAGGAAAGAGCTCGCTTAATGGGCCGAGCNAAAGAAATTTAGCCTNAAATNTNNCNGATTNAATTATGCTNTTTGCCTTTAGAANCATTCTCANAATAGANGCTTCTCGTGTNTAGCTNGAAANCTGTTCCATGCCCACCCAAGCCAANGCATTTGATTCNTNNCTCAAAATATATTCNTTTGATCCAGTAGNGGCAAATAAGAAACGAACGTCATAATGAAAATGACCCACTTCCTTAGAGTTAGCTGGAATGTAGTGAATGTCTAGATCCAGGATAGAATTTTCTAACATTTCAATATTGGGAAGGCCAGACTCTTCGTGCGCTTCTCTAAGGGCCACCAGAGCGAGATCGTTTTCTGAATCCGAATGGCCCCCCGGTTGGAGCCATCTATTGAGTTTTGCGTGGTGTGTAAGCAGAATTCTTTCGTAGTTTTTATCCAAGAGCAAGCAGGAACCGGTTAGGTGTCCCAAAGTGTTTGCACGATCGAGAAAGTCAGAGTTCTGTTCAATAAAGACAATAAAGCGATCTACGACCAATTTTTCTTTTGGGTAAGTCTCCAGGTATAAGAGCAGATTTCGAAGAATTAACGATCGATCATCTTCTACCATCATCAAGAATTAGCGACGCTTAGATTTGTTTGATTCTTCATCAAACAAGTCAACCAGTTGATTAGTCATTGCGTCACCAAGTTGTTCTGCATCGGTAATAGTTACCGCTCTTCTGTAATGATGTGTAACGTCATGGCCGATCCCTACCGCTACTAACTCAACGTCGGAATGATTTTCGATTTGATCAATAGCGTATTTAAGATGTTGCTCAAGGTAATTGCTCGGATTTACTAGTAGAGTAGAATTGTCTACGGGCAAACCATCAGAGATTACCATTAAAATTTTCCGATCTTCATTCCTTCCTGCAATCCGATTGTGCGCCCAAAGCAATGCTTCTCCATCAATATTTTCTTTTAGCAGCTCCTCCCGCATCATAAGACCTAGGTTAGTCCTAGAGCGCCGCCATGGCATATCAGCTGATTTGTAAATTATGTGGCGCAGATCATTCAGCCTGCCTGGCTGAGCAGATTTGCCTCCTAGAAGCCAACTCTCTCTCGATTGCCCCCCTCGCCATGCCTTAGTTGTGAACCCAAGAATCTCAACTTTAACGGAGCACCTTTCTAGCGTTCTGCCTAAAATATCTGCGCACATTGCAGCAATGGTAATTGAGCGCCCGCGCATTGAACCCGAACTATCTATTAATAATGAGACGACCGTATCCCGAAAGTCGGTCTCTTTCTCCTCCTTAAACGCTAATGGATGAAAAGGATCAATAACAACACAAGTTAAGCGAGAGGTATCTAAGGTGCCTTCCTCGAGATCAAATTCCCATGTCCTATTTTGCTGAGCAAGTAACTTTCTTTGAAGTCGATTAGCTAATTTACTAATTATTACCTGAGAGCTCTGCAGGTGATTATCAAGCACCCCCCTTAGCCGCTCTAACTCAGCCGCATCACACAGGTCGCTGGCGAGGACAGTCTCGTCAAAGCTGTCGGTAAAGATTTTATAATTGTTTTCTTTAGGGCGCATCCAACTTCGTTCCGAGGGTGCATCGGGTGGAACGCCTAAGTCGTCTTCATCGCTGTCGAGTTCAGCCATGTCAAGAGCGTCCATATCGACCTCTGCTTCGCTTTCGATAACATCGGAAAAATCGGTTTCGCCGCCCTCTTCTGGAACAGGTTCGTGATCTGTTGACTCTGCTGATGTTTCTTCTTCTGCTTGCTCAGGATCCTCTGCTTCATCGTGATTCTCAGAATCAGATTCAGTTTCACCTAACCCGAGATTAGAAATCATTTTATGTGCGACGCGTATGAAGGCATCCTGATCAAATAAAAGGGACGTTAATTCTTCAATGTCGGCTGTCAAAACTATTTCTTTTAGATGGTCTCTCCAAAGGTCGAGAACGATGTCGCCCCCTCTAGGCAACTTCTTCCCAGTGATTGTTTCCCTGATTAATAATCCTAACGCTTCTCCGATGGGAGCTTCGCTTTGATTTTCAATCTTGTCGTATCCCTTTTCTAAACAATAATCTTTCAGCTCAGCCTGAAGGTTATCTTCTACCCCTTTCATTAAATATGAACCTATGCAAGAGAGACGCGCCTCCTCAACGGCATCAAAAATCTCTTGCGCAGTGTTGAGGGACGGCCGACTCTCACTATGTTTAGTCTCGTCATGAAAGCGGGATCTCAGAGCAAACTGATCTGCCTTTCCTCTGAAAGAAGCTAACTTCTCTTCAGACAAATTGTCATCCGGCAAAGGAACCCGTGCCCTATGTCCTTGCATGTANGGCTTNCCTNTACCAAAACTTACTTGNANNTCAGGATCACCCGAAATAGCTCGCATTGTAGANGTCACAGCTTGTTTAAAGACCTCAGTCGTATCGCGGGAAGACATCCACTNNGTCCCTATCGCCCTAAGACAAATCCAGCACTGGATTCTGGTAGATCTTCGCCCATACATCTTTGATAGTANTCNGCAACAATAGAGCGCTCGGTCTCATCGCATTTGTTTAAAAAGGTGAGCCGAAATGCAAAGCCGTAGTCGTTAAAAATCAATGCATTTTCGCCCCACATTATCACTGTTCTTGGCGACATAACGATGGAAATATCTCCNTTGATGAAGCCCTGTCTCGTTAAATTTGCTACAGAGACCATATTCGATATTTGTTTTCGGTCGATGTTTCCCAGCTTGGAGTTAACAATATCCACTTCTTTTTCATGATCAAGGTAGTTTAAAGTTGTNACAATGTTCCACCTATCCATCTGGCCCTGATTAATCTGCTGAGTTCCATGATACAAACCCGTAGGATCACCCAAACCGATCGTATTGGTCGTAGCAAACATTCGAAAAGAGTTGTGCGGACTTATAACTTTACTTTGATCAAGAAGGGTTAACTTCCCTTCAACTTCCAGAACTCTCTGAATGACGAACATCACATCTGGTCGCCCGGCATCATATTCGTCAAAAACCAGCGCGCAAGGACGCTGCAGTGCCCATGGTAATAAACCTTCTTTAAATTCTGTTATCTGTTTCCCTTCTTTTAAAACAATCGCATCCTTGCCGACTAAGTCTATTCTACTGACATGACTATCAAGGTTAATTCGTATGCACGGCCAATTGAGCCTAGCGGCTATTTGCTCTACATGCGTTGACTTTCCAGTTCCATGATAGCCTTGAACCATACAACGCCTGTTGTGAGAAAATCCCGCTAAGACAGCCAAGGTCGTTTCTTGGTCGAAGATGTAATTTTTGTCTATCTCTGGAACGTGTTCCTGCGGTTCGGAAAATCCGGGCACTCTCATGTCGATCTCTAACCCAAAAACCTCGTTAACATCTAACTGAATGTCAGGAAGTCCATCGCCGTTATTGGCCTCTCTCTTATCTGCCATTTCTTAACACCTAAATTAAATTCGTTTGATCTCTTTTCCCACCACAAATGTCATTTAACAAACGCCTTTTTTGTTGGAGCTGGTCTGTGCTAGCGAATGAGAGATTAGCTTTCAGAGAGAAAAGGATAGCTTTTATAGGTGTAAAATGCTAACTAGAACGGTCTGAAGGGGGAATGAAAAAGATTTATCATGGCAAAAATTTTTCTAGTCCGTCACGGAGAGGCGTCGGGAGCTTATACAGAAGATCCAGATCCAGGGTTGAGTGTTAAAGGGGAGGCGCAGGCCTTATCCATTCAAAGATTTTTTAAAGATCGGTCACCTTTAAAAGTTTACTCGAGTCCGTTAAAGCGAGCTTATGAGACCGCGAAAATAGTGACAGGGAACAGTGTGAAAATATTCGAAGAGTCTAGGATGAGCGAGATTCCATCGGACACCCAGGACCTAGAAAAAAGAGGGGTCTGGCTGCGAAAAGTAATCGAGAGAGATTGGGACAAACAGCCTGAAAAACTTAAGTTGTGGAAAGANCAAGTTATTTCATTTCTCGAATCTCAGACGGAGAACACTATAATTTTTACACACTTTATCGCAATAAATGCAGTCGTTGGACACCTTACAAACTCTCTTTCAGTAGTAGTTTGCAAACCAAATAATTGTTCAATTACCGTCCTGGAAGTTTCAAATCAAAAACTTCGACTTTTATCACTTCCAGACGAAGCGAGCACTTTCATAAACTAGCTAAACAGGTCTTTATACATGAGAATTCCAGGGCTATATCTTGGATCGATGTCCACGGATCGCCGATCTGTTCTCCTTTCACCACGCGATCAATGTCTCCTGCGATCAGCAACATTTTCCTAATGGAGTGCAGTTCTAGGCGCTGAACAGCATTAGATATGAGAATTTTCCTAGTCTCCCATACTCCTGCATCATGAATGGCTTTTGACAGATTTTTTCCATGACTAGTATCGAATTTTATTNNCTCTAATNTTTTTAACTCGCGTGACAGCATGTTGCAAATGAACAAAGGCTCAACNCCCTCTATTCTCAAAGCCTCAAGTATCCGAAAGGAACGANNCACATCTCCTTTNATCACCGTATCCANAAATTTAAAGATATCAAAGCGCGAATTGTCACTTACACTATTCTTGATGTCATTTGCCGTAATCTCTCTATCCACAACGGTGAGCTTTAATCTCTCAATTTCTTGCGCAGCAGCCAATAGATTTCCCTCNATCCTCTTCGNAAGTTCTTTCAAAGCTTCTGTTGTTGCTTGAAGCCCAGCGCTTTTCATTCTATTNGCTANCCATTTNGGAAGATCTNTCTCACTTATTGGCCAGATTTGGATATGAGCCGCGAGAGCTTGAATATCTTTAAACCATTTCGCCTTTAAAACTCGGGCTTCTAATTTAGGAAAGGTGATAATTACTGCGGTATTCTGATCAGAGTTTTTAACNAANTCTTGNAGTGCTTTNGTCCCTTTNCCTCCGGGAGCCTTTGAGGAAANCCTAATTTCAATTANTTTTTTTTCGGCAAACAAAGAGAGACTNTTGNTTTCAAAAAGTATACNGTCCCAATCAAAAGCNCCGTCTATCATGAAAAGCTCACGCTCTANNAACCCCTCGCCGCTAAGTAGCTTTCTNACTAACTGACAAGCNTCCTGCANCNAGAAAGCATCATCGCCACTAAAAACGAAAAGACGGCTCTTTTGTTGTGAAACAAGTGAAGGCAATTGGTTCAGATAGGCCTTCACGTGGAATTNCNAATTCTAGCNAGGTTGTATTGAGCCATACTNATTACCTTAGCTAGGAGNTCCTCTCTCATCTCTCTTTGCAAAAGCAACTGCTCTTCGTAGCTCGCCGCCTGATTAGAGGNGCTAACAGCGAAAAACTTTCTTGAGGAGAGAGTNGTTTCTGGAACGATNATCCTGTCACCAAACGNNATAAAAAAAATCAATTCAATAGTCAACTCATATTGNGCAGCACTCATTGAAGCTGTTGTAAGNACTGATCGCCGNGACNNCTTTTCTGACANTAGGTTTATGGTCAAAAATTCTGAGGTATCNTCGGNNGCCCTTTTTTCAAAGTTATCTAAAANTTCATTTAAAAGTTTTTCGCTTTTTACCGCTGANGGAGCGCTATTTACCAGAACCTTGTCCAATTCTGCATAAAGATCTCCTCGCAACTGAAAGCCGCAAGAACCAAGAATTGCAATCAAACTTAATATAAGTGAACGATTAACGAAGGACAAAATTTAATATCTTATTTGGAACATGAATGATTTTGTTGATGCTTTTCTCAGACAGGAACTTCTTTATATTATCCTCTTCTTTTGCCATCCCTATAAGTTCTTCCTTTGGACAGTTTATCGGGGAAGTCAATTTCCCTCTTACTTTGCCATTCACTTGCACTGCAATTTCCACCGAAGTTTTCTCAAGCGCGAGTTTATCTATTTCGGGCCAACGTGATTCCTCAATAATCCCTAGGCCTAGTTTCTTCCACAACTCATGGCAAATGTGCGGAGTGATCGGGGACATTATTTGAAGCGAAATCTTTAATGCTTCAAATACTATTGCACGCCCCTCAGCGGAATCATCTTCAAATTTTATTACCTGATTGATAAGGGACATCACCGCCGCTATGACCGTATTAAAAGTTAATCGCCTATCAAAGTCATCCTCACATTTTTTCAAAGTCTCAAAAGTCTTTCTTCTTAATTCTCTTTGCTGTTCATTTAAATTCCCATGGGCGATAGGCTGGTAATCAGGTATTCCATCCAAATTGAGTTGAACAGTATTCCACAATTTAGTTCTTAGCCATTTGCTCGCTGCTTCAACACCGTTTTCAGCCCATTCAAAAGCCTGATCAGGCGGAGCGGAAAACATCATAGCCATCCTAACCGCATCCGAGCCATATTGATCCATTAAATGCTGCGGATCGCCNGCATNGCCAGCGGACTTTGACATTTTTGATCCTCCCTGAAGCACCATACCTAGAGCAAGNAGTTTTACAAATGGCTCATCAGAATCNACCAAACCCTCGTCTCGCATTGCCTTATGAAANAATCGNGCNTAAAGTAAATGAAGAATGGCGTGCTCTTCNCCACCNACATAATGATCTACTGACCCCCAATAATTCGCTCTNCTGTCTAACATGGCTNTATCTGAATCACTNGAGCNAAACCGAGCGTAATACCAAGACGATTCCATAAANGTGTCAAACGTNTCAGTCTCTCTNGTTGCCTCTTTCCCACAATTGGGACAAGNGGTGGTATACCACTTGGACATANTTTTTAATGGAGAACCTACNCCTTCGAATTCTACCTCCGTGGGTAAAATCACTGGCAAATCCTTATCTGGAACGGGCACTGAACCACAGTCTTCGCAATTAATGATAGGTATTGGACAACCCCAATACCTTTGCCTTGAAACTCCCCAGTCCCTAAGCCGATAGTTTACCTGCCGCTGACCTTTTCCTCGCTTTTCTAACTCCTTGGTAATATCCGAGAATGCTTCACTGAAATTCAGTCCATCATAATCACCCGAATTGACGAGTATTCCTTTCCCTACAAACGCGCCTTTTTCAAGGTCGTGAGAGTTATTCGATTTAGATCCTGGTAACACCACGTTTTTTACCGGCAAATCATATTTTTTAGCAAACTCCCAATCCCTCTGATCATGGCCGGGAACAGACATCACCGCTCCAGAGCCGTAATCCATNAGCACAAAATTTGCTACCCAAATAGGAATAGCATCCTCAGTGATCGGGTGTTCAGCATAAAGCCCAGTAAACAAGCCTTTCTTTTCAAGCTTAGCGATATCCGCTTCCGCAACCTTCACTCGATTGCAGGCTGAGATGAAATCCGAGAGCTCTTGATTTCGCTTGGAGGCGTCGGCCAGCAAGGGGTGTTGAGGTGCTACGGCAATATAGGTCACGCCAAAAAGAGTGTCTGGCCTAGTTGTGTAAACCTGCAGAGAGGATCCGTCTGACAGAGCGAAACTAATTTGGACTCCTTCGGATCGACCTATCCAATTCCTTTGCATGGTTTTTACTTTCTCTGGCCACCCCTTGAGATCATCCAAATTTTCTAAAAGTTCTTTGGCATAGTCCGTAATCTTTACAAACCACTGCTCTAGCTCTTTCCTCTCAACAGGAGCATTGGACCTCCAGCCAAGTCCATCTATGACCTGTTCGTTAGCTAAAACGGTCTTGTCAACGGGGTCCCAATTCACCATTGCAGCTTTTTTATAAACCAACCCCTTTTTAAACAACCGAAGAAAGAACCATTGCTCCCAGCGATAGTAAGTTGGATCACTAGTAGAAAACTCTCGACTCCAATCAAAGGCAAAGCCTAATTTTTGCAGTTGACCTCGCATATAAGCGATATTTTGCTTCGTCCAATCAGCTGGCGCTATTTTTCGTTTAATTGCTGCATTTTCTGCTGGGAGTCCAAAGGCATCCCATCCCATGGGTTGCATCACATTTTTTCCCTTAAGCCGCTGAAAACGTCCTATCACATCCCCCAGGGTATAATTTCGGACATGTCCCATATGAAGCTGACCGCTGGGATATGGAAACATTGATAGGCAATAAAATTTCTCTTGCCTGGAGTTTTCAGAGACCTCGAAACTTTTATTTTCTTCCCAGAATCTCTGAGCCGATTCTTCCACGTTTTTATGATCATATTTTGCAAGGGACATTGAAAGGACCTAAAAAATTTAGCTGATGTATTCTATCGTATGAGTGAGATTTTCACATGCCAGGGACCGTTTTAATTTTTTGAGTGCGATAGGCACCAAAAACTAAAATAGCAACGGCAATAAATAAAATAGGCCAGCTTCCAAAGCGCTGAAAAGGAGTCTTGCCTGACCTCATTTCCAAATCGTAACGTAAAACTCCTGTTGTAAATTGAGGTAACGAAGCAAGAACTTGTCCTCTACTGCTTACCACCGCAGTGATCCCATTATTAGTAGCTCGGATTAACATACGCTCATTCTCCAATGCTCTCATACGAGCCAACTGCAGATGCTGCCATGGCCCTATCGACGAACCGAACCACGTATCATTGCTTACCGTCAGGATGAAAGCAGGGTCATTATCTGCATTTCGGACTAAATCAGGATATGCAATCTCATAGCAAATGGAACTTGAAATATCTTTCCCATTGATCGCTAGAGGGGATTGAACCGATGGGCCAGGAATATTCCTAGACATCGGCAAATCGAAAAAAGAGATGATTCCGCGAAGATGCTTTTCCATCGGAACAAATTCGCCGAATGGTACCAGCCTTCTTTTTATGTAGGCTCCCTCAGCTTTGCCTATTCCAANCAATGTATTTTGAAAATAACCATCTTCTGTCAAAGAGGGAATCCCTAAAATTAAACCGGAACCCTCGTCATCAAGATTCTTACCGTAGGCCGTAAGCTCGGATACAATACTTTCCTTTAGAAAAGTTAAAGACGCTTCTGGCCAAACTATCAGGTCTCGACCNTATTCACTTGTACTGAGATCTACGTATTGACCAAATATTTGTCGACGATTTTCAGGGCGCCATTTAGTGTTTTGATCTACATTACCCTGAAGCAGAGAAGCCGACAGATTTCCGGTGACATCTGTAAAGCTCCATCGCTCCAGTAGGGGCGATAGAAGCAAAAGAAAAATTGTGAAATAAAAGTGCCGATCAATTTTTTTCTGGAATAATTTCAGCAAATTTAAAGAAATATAGAGGCAAACAAAAGACACTCCAAATACACCCAATAACGGCGAGAAATTTTCCAACCAGCTCCCCATAGCCCCATAACCCAAATAAAGCCAAGGGAAACCAGTTAGAAACCAACTTCGAATCCATTCTGATGCAACCCATACGGAAATAAAGGCGAGCATGGCCAAGTTGTCTGAACCTCTATAAAACCTCGCATATATATAGGCCCCCGGCAGGATCACTGAAGAATATAAAACAACGAATAACAGCACTAGACCAGCAGACAAAAAAATTGAAGCGTGGCCATAATCATTAATTGAAAAAAAAATCCAATGCACTCCGAAGAGAAAAGTGCCNANAGTGAAAGCGTAAAAAATGGAAACAGNAANAAACACACTTCCATCTCGGGTTAAGAGGTACAATATAGCAGGAGAGACAAACGCTACTATCCAGAAATCAAAGGGAGATAAGCTAAGAGAAAACGCTGATCCAGCAAGAAACCCTAGGAAGATTTTTCTTTTGATGCAGAAGAAGGTCTTTCTCATTTAAATTTATTCAGGAACTCGAAAAACCTTAAAGAGATGAACTCGTCGGCCGTCAGCATTGAGAACTTTGAAACAAAATTTATCAATCTGCACCTCCTCGCCCCTCCTGGGTAGGTGCCCAAACGCATGAGTNACAACACCGCCGACTGTCTCAAATTCTTCGGTGCTCAAGCTAGTATCAAAATATTCATTAAANTCTTCGATATCNGTCAGCGCTCGGACCGAATAAGTCCCGTCATTATGNTCGTTTATGGAGCCTTCTTCCTCAAAATCATACTCATCCTCAATGTCACCCACAATTTGCTCAAGGACATCCTCGATGGTTACAATTCCACTAACGCCACCGTACTCATCATACACAACCGCCAAGTGATTTCTTGCTGCTCTAAATTCTTGCAACAAAACATCTAGTCTTTTGCTCTCTGGAATCGATGCATGAGACCGAAGACTATTCTTTAGTTGAAAAGAATTCTCTCTATCATTCATAGCCAAAGGAAGCAGATCCTTGGCAAGTAAAATCCCTAAAATCTCATCCTCTCCCTCCCCAATGACAGGAAATCTAGAATGTCCGCTACCAATCACTACTGGCAGGAACTCTGAGGGCTTTTGTTCCGCTTTAATAAAAACTACCTGAGATCTCGGGATCATTATTTCTCTGACTTGTTTGTCTGCTACCGTTAAGGCNCCTTCAATAATTTTTAGGGCATCTGCATCAATCAGTTCTCGTTCCTGAGATGCGCGCAGCAGGTCNATTAACTCTGACCTAGAATTTGGCCCNCTTCCAAGGACTTGAAATAACTTTTCTATCCAACTTTTTGGAGCTATCGGATCAGTCATAAGGACTTTCTATCCCAAGACTCGAGGCAAATTTTTTTTCGAATTTTTCCATCTCAATCCGATCTTTTTCTTTTTGATGATCAAAACCGAGCAGATGCAGTGTTGCATGGACCAACATTTGTTTGTAGCGATCTGAATAACTCATCTCATAGTCCTTAGCCTCGTCTTCGACTACTCCGTTGCATATCACAATATCTCCCAGTAGGGGAACTTCTTCAAGNAGTATTTCNGAGGGAAATGCAAGNACGTTGGTAGGATCATTTTTTTTTCTGAACTTTTTATTCAGTTCCTGCATCTCTTTCTTATTTACTACGCGCAGCGATATTTCTGCCGGCTCGTCCTTGAAATGCTCTATCACGGAAATNAGTGTTTGTAAAATTGCCTCATCGTCTGGTTCTCCCTCCATGCGCTCAACATTTCTTGAGATATCAACTGCCAACTTATTTTTTTCTATCGACATCTTTTGCGTCTGCGCTCGTATAGGCCTCAACGATCCTCTGGACCAAAGGATGCCTCACTACATCTTTCGAATTAAAATGAGTAAAAGAAATTCCTTTCACTTTAGAAAGGACTGACACCGCATGCTTCAAACCAGAAAGTGTCTTATGGGGCAGGTCTATCTGGGTTATGTCTCCAGTTACTACGACCGTAGATCCGAAGCCGATCCTCGTGAGGAACATCTTCATCTGCTCAGCGGTGGTATTNTGGCTCTCATCCAAAATGATAAAGGAATCGTTGAGAGTTCGTCCTCTCATGTAGGCTANNGGCGCGACTTCAATNACGTTTTTTTCTATTAACCTTTCGACCAAATCAAATCCAAGCAACTCATATAANGCATCGTAAAGCGGCCTTAAATAAGGATCAATCTTCTGGCTNAGATCNCCAGGCAAAAACCCGAGTTTCTCNCCAGCCTCAACNGCCGGCCTTACTAAAAGTATGCGTCTTACGTTCTCATTCTCCANGGCCTCAACNGCGCATGCTACGGCTAGGAAAGTNTTCCCTGTGCCGGCNGGTCCNATTCCAAAAGATATGTCTTGATCTCTAATAGCTTGAACATAAGCTTTTTGGTTTCTGCCCCGAGCTTTTATACTTTTTTTTCTTGTTTCTATAATCGATATATTTTCAGGCACTGACTTAAGAAGATCCTCTATTCCAGATTCCTGCAAAAACAAGTGTACCATCTCAGCAGTCACCGTAGTTCCATCTCGCACTTCTCGATAAAGTTGAGACAAAAGTTTCCCTGCCGCATTCGCAAGACTTTCCTCGCCAGAGATCTGAAACTGGTTACCACGATTTTGAATGGTGATTCCAAGCCGATTTTCAATCTGCTTTAGATGAGCATCGAAAGGACCACAAAGAGTCGCTAGCTGGATACTGTCGTCTGGTTCTAAGACTACCTGATAAGAAAAGATACTTTGCAAAACTATAAATTTAATACAAAAGGAGAGCCAGCATATACCGAGAGCTTAAGCAAATAAAGATTAGTCAAAGGGTATTCCCTCTCAACGAATTCGGAAGCGCCTCGATAACTTCAATCTCTAATATTTCTCCGATAATATCGGAGCGAGGACTCCTAAAATTTACAACTCTATTATTTTCAGTACGTCCTTGAAGCTGGCCTGGATCTTTCTTGGACGGCCCAGTAACCAAAACGCGATGTTTTTTCCCCACCATGCTCTCGCTGATCTTCCTTGTGTTTTCCCGAATCAATTCTTGAAGTGCAGCNAGCCGCCTTTTTTTGACACTTTGGGGAGTTAGGTCTTCTATTTCTGCGGCCGGCGTACCAGGTCGAGCACTAAAAATAAAACTGAAAGAATTGTCAAAATTTACTTCTTCAATCAATCTCATGGTCGCTAAAAAGTCCTCATCTGTTTCACCTGGGAACCCAATTATAAAATCACTGGATATGCTTATGCCTGGGCGGATTCTTCGCAGCTTGCGGATTCGCGATTTATATTCCAAAGCTGTATAGCCGCGTCTCATCTTCGAGAGAATTCTGTCTGAGCCACTTTGGACAGGCAGATGGAGGTGACTCACTAATTTGGGAGTTTCCCCATAGCTATCGATCAAATCATCGCTAAACTCATTAGGGTGTGACGTAGTAAATCTAATTCTTTCGATGCCCTCGATCTCAGCAATCAAACTGATCAAAACAGACAGCACCACTATTCCTTTATCTGAAGGCAANGCACCCCTGTAGGCATTTACGTTCTGCCCCAGAAGGTTTACTTCTCTNACGCCCTTTTTTGAAAGAGATTTNATCTCTCTNAGCACGTCCGTNACAGGCCTGCTTATTTCCTCNCCTCTNGTNTAAGGTACNACGCAAAAGCTGCAATANTTACTGCAGCCCTCCATTATCGAAACAAATGCTGTTGCACCGTNAGCTNGGGGCTGAGGTAAGCGATCGAATTTCTCTATTTCCGGGAAACTTACATCAACTTGAGGCTGTCCGCTAATTTCCGCATCTTTAATTAAGTTTGGGAGGCGATGTATCGTCTGTGGCCCGAATATAACGTCTACATAAGGAGCTCTCTCCGAGATTTGAGATCCTTCTTGACTTGCCACGCAACCGCCAACCCCAATTTTAACGCCAGGGCGTAANGATTTAATTTTGCTCCACCTGCCCAACTGATGNAATACTTTTTCTTGAGCTTTTTCACGAATAGAGCATGTGTTTAGCAATAGAAGATCCGCCTCAGATTCGATTTCTGTTCGTTCGAAACCCTGACTCTCCTTCAACATGTCGATCATTCTAGAGGAATCATATTCATTCATCTGACAACCATGAGTCTTAACGAAAACTTTAGCCACACAGCGCTCCAACATCGAAATAGTAATTATATCGTCTTATGATCTGATAATAACCTAGTTTTTCGCAAGATAGGCTAGGATTAGTTGACAACAGCCTCAGGAAAAATAAAACTGCGCATACGCGAGAGGTAGTCTTTTTATGTCTAAAACACCAATTTATAAAGTTAGTTTTTTCAATCAAGGGCAAATATATGAAATATATGCCCGGCACATCTATCAGTCAGACCTCTATGGGTTCATTGAAGTAGAGGAACTCNTATTTGGCGAACGCTCAGGCATGCTCGTGGACCCTAGTGAAGAGAAGCTAAAAGCCGAATTTGAAGGNGTGAGCAGGAGTTATATACCCATGCACTCAATAACCAGGATAGATGAAGTAGCAAAAGAAGGTGTTGGGAGCATCACCGAAGCCAAGGCTGGCAACAATGTGTCTACCTTCCCTCTACCNGCTTTTACTCCAAAGGGATCAACTGACTAACCCGTTCCATTTTATTATCTTCTGCGCGACAAATAAGCTCCTCCAAAGAGACAGTTAAATGTGGGAAATGAAAATCAGGTCTAATTTCTTGCAATGGGCGAAGGACAAATTGTCTCTTATGGGCCCGAGGATGAGGTAATATTAGCTTTTCTGATCTGTAAATTAGTCCACCGAAATCAACTATGTCTATGTCAATCGATCTAGAGGAGTAATTTTCGAGTTTGTTGTCTCTCTCGCGCCCCAATCTTTTCTCTAGCGACAGCACTTTGCTCAACATTACCTCGGCTGAGATTTCTACGCTTAGACACGCCACAGCATTGAAAAAATCAGGGACCTTTTTCGAAAAACCCTCGGGAACTGATCTCCAAATCGACGACAGAATAGGTTTGCTCTTTGAAATATTGGCCAATTTCGCTGAAGCAAGTTTCAAGATCTGAATTGAATCTCCTAAATTGGACCCCAGCGCTAAAAATACCTCAGTTGCCATACGACTAATTATCCATGCATCGACCCCTTAATCATGATATTTTTACGTGACAATCACAATCGCTACCAAACGAGGAATCCATGAAAGCAGCTGTTCTTAGAGAGCTCAATAAACCTCTAGAGATCGAGGAGGTGTCGATATCAAAACCGGGTCCCAGGGAGGTCCTAGTAAGACCGGTGGCCGCGGGAGTTTGCCACAGTGACCTTCACTTTGTAGATGGATCGTATCCCTGGGCACTTCCTACAATACTTGGTCACGAAAGCGCTGGCATCGTTGAAGAAGTAGGATCGAGTGTGACTTATGTCAAAAAAGGAGATCATGTTATTACTTGCCTCTCTGCTTTTTGCGGACACTGCGCTAAATGTATAACTGGTCATTTGTCACTATGTCAGAGTCCAGAAGTAGCGCGAGGCCCAGATGAAGAACCCAGAATGACTAAGGGCAAGGAGACAATTCATCAATTTTTAAACCTTTCCTCTTTCGCAGAATTGATGCTTATCCACGAGCACGCGCTAGTTAAAATAAAAGAAGAAATGCCTATGGACCGGGCAGCTCTTATAGGATGCTCAACCACCACTGGCGTGGGCGCCGTTTTCCACACAGCCAAAGTAGAGCCGGGCTCCAAAGTCGCAGTGATTGGTTGCGGGGGTGTTGGACTCGCTGCTATCAATGGTGCTGCAATCGCAGGCGCCGGAATGATAATAGCGGTAGACATGATGGATTCCAAGCTGAAAATAGCTAGTTCCTTGGGAGCGACTCATTGCGTGAATGCAAGTAAAGGAGATCCAGTCGGTGAGGTTATAGAGCTTACCAAAGGCGGGTGCGACTATACCTTCGAAGCCATCGGACTAAAGGCAACCACTGAACAATCGTGGCAAATGTTATGCCCGGGCGGCACATCTACAGTGATAGGGATGATTCCCGTTGGCACAATGGTTGAGTTGCATGGAGTCGATTTTCTATCAGAGAAAAAAATCCAAGGCTCAAACATGGGATCAAACCGTTTCCGTGTGGATATGCCCAGATTTGTTGACTTCTATTTAGAGGGGAGACTCCACCTAGACCAAATGATTTCTCAGCATATAAAACTTGACGAAATCAATAATGCCCTAAATGCATTAAAAACTGGAGAAGAGGCTAGACACATCATAATGTTTGATAAGTAGTTATGGCGAGAATAGAAATTTTAAGTGAAGTGACGGGGAGAGTTTGGAAAATCATTTCTGTCGAGCAAGCTGAGGTTGCCGAGGGAGACACGATTCTTATCATCGAATCAATGAAAATGGAGATTCCGATTGAAGCCCCCAGTGCTGGTAAAGTCGTTGAGATTTGTGTGAATGAAGGAGAAGCAGTGAAAGAAGAGCAGATCGTCGCCTTTTTAGACACTGTGAAATAAGAGATAAAGTTATGCCTAGCCCCCAGTAAATTCAGGGTCGCGCTTCTCAAGAAAAGCCTTTGTTCCCTCTCTCATATCCTGTGAACTCGATGTTAATAAGAACTGATCCGTGTCCATGTGCATAATCGCATTATCATGAGCACTGCTTATTGCATTTATACTTTGTTTTATCATTTGGACAGCCGCAGGCGCCTTGTTAGCATAATCACCCGCATATTTTAAAGAAGCGGCTTCAAGATCTTCTTCTGGTACCACCTCATCAACGAACCCCCAGCTTAGCAATGTTTGAGCATCTTCATGATTGCCTAACATCACCATTCTTTTGGCTCTAGCAGGTCCTATTAGTCGGACACATAAAGGCAAAGAGAACCATTGTAGATTCATGCCCAAATTTATCTCTGGATACCCACAGAAAGAATTTTCAGAGGCTATTCTGAAATCACAAGCTGAAGCTATACAAGCTCCCCCACCAAGAGCCGCGCCACGAATCGACGCAATCGTGATCTGATTTATCTCTGAAATTGCTTTAATCATTCTTCCACCTAGGCCCACTTCCCGTCTTCGCTTGACCAACTTTTTCGATATTGGGCGATCGTCTTTTAAATCCATGCCGACACAAAAGTGCTTGCCCTGACCAGAGAATATGACGACTCGAATATCCTCATAATTTAGGAAATCTCTCGACAAGTTCTCTATCTCCAACATCATGTCTGAGCTCAGTGCATTTAACTGATCAGGTCGGCTAAGAATCACTCTGGCTATATGTCCTGATGTTTCGAGCTTTATATATTTGTAATCTGACTTGATCTTTTTAATTAGTGTCTCCCTCGGAAAGAAGCAAATCCTCCATCTCCTTATTTAAATCTTGGAAGCTTGATTCACTAATTTCGTATCGCCAATTACGCTTTTTTTCATCTGATGCGAAGAACAGGAAGTGTCTACCATCAATCCTTTGCGTTTTTATAATGAGCGCTTCTCCTGAATCTAGAAGAAACCTAGTTTCAGTTGCATCTTTTAGAACGACTTCAGTTCGCTTATCCACGCCGATTAACCTCAAGTTGACTAACATCCTCGCCATACCATCTAAGATCGTTTCGTATCGTAGCTTGGAATTAGCGGGTTGCTCAGATAGGACAAACTCGCCAGAGTCTCCCTCTCGGAAAATCGTCAAGGGCTCTCTTTGGGGGGCGCTAATGTCTATGCGCTGAACCTGGACTGGATCGATATCGACAATTACTGGGTCAATCCAGAAATCCGCTCTTGCCTCAAAATCAAAGATATTTTCTGTTAGGTAAACTTGAGGATTACCTTTAACTTTTACAAAAGAGCTGTTTTCGCCTGAGTCTTTGCCGATTATCAAAGAAAAATTACCAGGCTCAAGTGTCAAAAGTCTGGAAGGTGAGCCTAAGCTCTCTGAAACACCCAAGCGGGAGTGATTTTCCTCTTTCTTCGTTTTTCGTTCTAAAACTTTGAGCTGACTAAGTTCTCTCAAAAAACCAGATAGCTTATTGAGATCCGCAGGGTAACCATCCGCTTCCAACACGATCCAACCGCTCTTTTCTTTCTGTATTGATATTTGGCTTTCCGACTTGGCTGATTGGATTGATATCAAATTTAGGTCTTCTAAGGTGTCCTCTAAGCCGGGGAACAAAAGGACGGAATCTTGTTCGTCACTCTGTCGGCCAAATAAACTTAGGAGCACTAAAGAGAAAATAACCGCAATGATCGGTATGAAGATTTTTTTTTCCATCGCTAACTTGCCTTTTCTTGATACCGTGCAACTCTAATAAGTAAAAGTAATCCCGTCAGCAGGAGTGGCATAACAATAATGTTTATTAACTTGAGCCACCCACCTAAATCTTCTATGTCTTTATCTAATCGGTGCCTGACATCTCGAAGCTGCTTCCTTATTCTTAATTTTTCATCCTGAAAAGACTTAATCGCTTCGGTTTGCTCGTTTGAGAGCCTTATCAAGCCATCCTCCGGTGAGGCCGACTCCAGTTCAGCCAACTTTCGTTCGGTATCCGATAGCTCTATCTGCAATCTTTCGGCACTCTGCAAATAACTTACCTCGGCATTTCTCCTCAATCGGTCAACAACCTCAAAGGGCCTTGAAAACTGTCCTCGGGAGCGGACGCTGATTAGAGAGCTACTTCCAGAGAGATTCTCCACTGCGTTTGCAATAAAAGTTCCATTATCAGCGAATGCCGTAGCAATTTGTTGTCCAAAAAAAGATTGCACTTGAACCCAGAGCCTATCGGCTAAAATATCTGTATCTGCTATCAGCATAACTTGGATACTTTCTGAACTAGGGATAAATTCTTCNCTATCAGCTATCGCACCCTCGAAATTAGAGGTAGCTGCACCCGATATTCTCGCAGCAACGACGAAGGATTCCCCGGTTGAAGAAAATCCTTTTTGCAGATCTTCGGGATTTGATAAAAATTCAAATTGATATGCGTCTAAAAGGCCGGAGCTTTCACTAGATCTTATTAAGGTTTCGATTTCTGTGTCTAACGATGTATCTAAGTCAAAAATACCTGCTGTTGACATATTAACAGTCTCTATTGACGAAGTTACGATATTATCCTGGCCAAAGTACTCTTGAGAGAAACCCAAAATCCCTAAATGCCGTAATGGTCTTCCATCTGCTCCTCCAACTAAAAGGGCAACCTCAGGATCACCTAAAATTTTCTGCTCTCGTAGCGCTAAGCCCCACTTTTTGGTGATTGCATTTAGATCTGAGCTCTTTGATGGGACTCCCGTTGTTCCAGGTCCGGGTTGATCCAACTCCGCAAGTGGGTCAACGAAGGCTAAGAGCTTCCCCCCGGAAAGAACATACTGATCGACCGAAAAAAGCGCGGACTCCGAAAGATTCTTTGGGTGGACGATAAGCAACAAGTCAAAGTCTTTTAATTCGTCCTTCTCAAGATCTTTGATCATTTGAACTTGAAAAAGTTCTTCTAATTGCTGCACAAAAACCCAAGCCGACGTTGGTTGAAAAGTTCTTGGGTCGACCGTTGACTGAACTGGAAGGTCAGAATATACACCAATAGTTGCTTTCTCTGGCTTAGCAAGATTGTGAACTAATTTTGAGATCTCGTACTCGAGGAATTCCTCTTTATCTGGCTGAAAAAAAGGAATCACCTCCCTCCCATCAAGTGAATTCGTCCCAGCAAGCCCAAAATATANTTCGTCCCCAGCTTGGTTTATGGGAACGCTTTGGAGACCGAACTCCGCTGCCCTGTCCTCTTGCTCAGAAAAAGGCTCTGGATCAATGTAGCTTAGCTTTATTCTACCGTCGGCTATAAGCTCATATTCTTCCAAAAGTTCGTAAACTCTCTGAGAATAAGTTCTCAAAGCAGGCATATCGCTACTAATTTTTTGCGAAAAGAAAAAATACAGGTTTATAGGCTCATCTATTTCATCCATGACNTCTTTCGTTCCATCGGATAGNGAATACAANCCATTCTCCGATAAATCGAGTCTGNCGGGACTTATAAAAATATTGTTAATCATTGNAAAAAGCAGGAACCCCANGACTAACAAAATAATATTCAATGAAGTCTTTAAATTCATCGTTATTAACTCTTTTTTGATTCAATGGCGATCGCCGTAGCGAAAAGCCATGCAACTATTATGGAGATAAAATAAAGGAAATCATTTAGGCTCAAGACTCCCTTGGTAATGGAATTATAATGCGTTAAAAAACTTAGCGACGTAATAGCGTCAAGGATCAATAATGGAACCCAACCGCGAAAAAGATCAAGCACTAATGGGAAACCAGCCATAATAAAAAGGAGTGTTANGAAGCCGCAAAGAACNAAAGCCACTACTTGGTTTCTCGTTAGTGCTGACATACAAGACCCAATGGATAAAAANCCTCCTGCCATTAACCAGCTACCAATGTAACTGGCAAGTATCACGCCATTATCTGGGTTACCAAGATAGTTAACTGAGACCCAAATAGGAAAAGTTAATATTAAAGCCAGCCCGGAGAAGAGCCATGCAGCAAAAAATTTCCCAAGAATAATTTCTGTTTTAGAGACTGGCAAGGTGAGCAGCAATTCTAAAGTCCCGGAGTTCCTCTCTTCTGACCACATTCTCATTGAGATTGCGGGAATTAAAAAAAGATATAACCAAGGGTGGAAGCTGAAGAAAGGGATCAGATCTGCCTGCATACGCTCATAGAAATTTCCTATGTAAAACGTGAAGACTCCAGCGAGCATTAAAAAAATTAGAATAAAAATATAAGCAATCGGGGTGGAAAAGTAACTCGATAGCTCTCTCTTCATAATTACTATCATCTTCATCGCTATCGAACCTCCGTAAGAGTCCTAAATACCTCATCCAATCTCCCCTCCTCCGAGCGAATAGCGGATACCTCCCACTTATTTTGCTTGCAGGCATCAGTGACTTTCATCAGGAGGTCTTGGTCCCCGTCGAAAGGAAACAATGTTAACTCCTTTTCTCCTTGTTCTAAGTCAAATACGAAAGNTTGTGTCCCGAGGTTTTCGGCTAACTCTTTTATCTGCGTGGAGTTGGCTTGAATTGAAACCGCTTTGTGGTATTTGCTTTTCTCAAGAAGCAAGCTCGGAGTGCTATCAGCTACGATCTTACCTTTATTTAAAATGATTGCACGATTGCAAACTGCGGATACCTCCTCGAGGATGTGCGTGGAGACAACTACAATTTTATCTTTAGACAAATTTCTGATCATTTTTCTGACTTCATATTTTTGGTTGGGNTCTAATCCATCTGTTGGCTCGTCTAAAATTAGCACTTTAGGATCGTGCAAAATCGCTTGAGCAAGCCCCACTCGACGCTTAAATCCTTTAGAAATAGTTTGAATTCTCTGCTTCATCACTGGCGCAAGAGACATCATGTCAATTACCCTTGAGAGAGCCTTGNTTTGGCAATCTCCACTCAGACCTCGCGCTTCGCAAATAAAGCGCAAGAAGGTTTCAACAGACATCTCATCGTATGCTGGCGCGCCTTCGGGCAGGTATCCAATCAAGCGCTGAGCTTCAATTGTGTTATGTTGAATATCGTTACCCTCAATCTGAACGCTCCCTTCACTTGGATCTAANAACCCAGTAATCATTTTCATCGTAGTTGATTTACCAGCNCCATTNGGGCCNAGAAAACCAAGAATGTCTCCTGGTTTTACTGAAAAGCTAATGCCAGAGACAGCACTAAAGTTACCGTATCTTTTTGCTAGATTGCTTACTTCAATCATCTAATTTCTAGCCCTCCAATATTCGGCGATTTTTNCGNGTGTAATGNTAAACTATGTAGTATTTTTTTTTTAGACCACAAAATTAGAATTTTTATCCCCAAAATAAAAATCTTCGGAAATAGTTCATGAAGCTTCCATTTAANTTTTCGACAGCAATCTTCGATCTTGACGGCACCCTNGTAGATACCGAGCCTTTTTACTCAGAAGCGACCCAGCTCGTTCTCGAACCCTATGGAAAGGTGTTCACAAATGCTTTCAAACGGAAAATTATGGGCGGTGATGCATTAACAAGTGCGTCTATGACTGTTAAAGAGTTCGATTTGAAGATGACGCCAACAGATTTCCTGACAAAAAGAGAGCNCCACTTAAGAGCTCTATTCCCAAAAGCANNCGAGATAAAAGGGACGAGCAAATATTTGNGCCGGCTGAAGGAAGCAGGAACCCGGATTGCCCTGGCCACTAGCTCAAGCAAAGCTCTCAGCGACATCAANATNGGACATCGNANCTGGTCAGGCGTTTTTGAATGTAAAGTCCACGGAGATGACTCAGAACTTTTAAGGTCAAAACCAGCTCCTGATATTTACANTCTGTGTGCNCGAAGGATGNCCGTTAACCCAGAGGATGTAATTGTNTTTGAAGATTCAAAGAATGGNATTCAAGCNGCGAAGGATGCTGGGATGAAGGTTGTTGGGATAANGAANNAATTCATGTCGGAAGCAGATTTTGAAGACGCTGATTTTTTAGTTGACAACTANTANGANATTGAACTNTAACCCAACCTTAAATTGACTAGAGAAAATAGGCTCNNGTAGCATTAAGCNATCGGATAAAGNTATTTTNGGGAAGACTTATGNAAAGAGGAACTGCATTNATAACAGGCGCCTCGAGTGGTATNGGAGNGGCCTTCGCGAGATTGTTTTCGCAGGANGGATTCAATCTNATTCTCACAGCGAGAAGTGAAGACAAGCTTAAATCGCTTTCTGAAAGCTTGGATGGGGTAGAGACTGAGTTGGTCATTGCTGATCTTTCCGACGGTCAGGGCATTGACAAACTAATCAGAGAGGTTGACGAAAAAGGCAAGAGCATTGACATCATCGTTAATAACGCAGGAATGACGACTGAAGGCCCGTTCCATGAATCGAAGGAAAGAGATATTGATAGAATAATAAACCTCAATATGACCGCTACAGTTAAAATAACTCATCACTTTATCAAAGCAATGAAAGAAAGAGGGACCGGCAGGATATTGAATGTAGGATCGGTCGCGGGATTTCATCCCTTCCCAAGCATGGACATCTATGCCGCCACAAAAGCGTTTGTGCTCTCATTCACGGAGTCTTTAGCGGAAAACTATCGATCGGACGGCATATTCGTTACCGCTTTGTGCCCNGGAATCACGAATACACAAATGGCCGAGACANATCTTNTTGAACTCGCACCAGAATTCCTGATCCTGGGACCTGACGAGGTAGCCAGAGAGGGTTACGACGCGCTGATGAATAGAGAAGTATTGAGAATCCCAGGTGCGGCGAATNGGATNGCTNTAGAGCTCGCAAAACACCAGCCAAGATCTGTCATNCGAGGCCTNGGAAGAATCTCAAGTAAGCTATTTGGGANNCAGAAAACTAGNNACAACTCAGCTTAAAAGATGAAAATCGCTCTGAAATGAAAAAATTATTGGAAACGCTTCGTTCGATGGGAGCTTTAAGAAATGTGCTTCATTGCACCGCGCTTTTTTTATCAATAATGATGCCGNTATCAATGATCCAAATTGATTCGGATTCATGGACGCTCCTAGTGCTAGGAGCGCTGCCAGCGCTCGCTCCAATAATCGTNATNATCATCGGCCTCGATATTATGATGACCTCAATATGGAAATCCGACGCCTCAGAAGGGGAGCTGATACACTACAATAAGGTTATAAAAGCCCACTTGGCTTTCGGGGGGCTGTTGTTCTTAAGTTGGCTCGCAGTCTTTTTGCCTAAAATGATTTGAAAAAGCCTTCGTTAGTTTGTCACGTGGAATAATCTTGACTGCCGATTTTAGATAAATATAAAAATGAATAAATTACTCACATTTATCAAGAACCGACAAATTGAAATCATAATAGGTATTGGAGGTGTTGCTACTCTTCTGTCTTTTGTTTTTAAAAACGAACATATTTTTTATTACGGAATTGCTTTTTCATCCATTGGTTTAATTTCTGTTGGGATGAGAGTTTATTTGCGAGAGAAAGATAAGGGATAAAAAAGAAATTGAGTTTTGTTTGAAATTTCAAAAAGAGTTCAGAAGAAGACATGCTCTTAATTCTGCACTCAAATCTAATTTGTTCCCACACATTAGGAGGAGAAGCACTAGTTGCGCGGTNACAGCGCGTCAATAGCTGCTGCCAGACGACGATCCTTCTCAGTTATATTATTGTTCGCGTCATGTGTTCTCAACCTTATGCGTACCTTGTTATACACGTTAAACCATTCTGGGTGGTGGTGGTGCTCTTCCGCGACACTAGCGACTCTCGTCATAAAAGCAAAGGCTTCTATAAAATCCTCAAACTCAAACTCTGCCTCTAATCCTTCGTTTGTCTCCTTCCACATTCTAAGTTCCTACCGACTGATTGATTGGGGGGGCGAGGGAAATTGAATCTCCGTGCTGACCGGTTCCAAGGCCAAAACTCAAGTGCTCTGGCTTTAAAGAGNTCTTTTTCAAAGACCCGTTAATTCTATCCCAAAAAGCGAGGTAGGTACCAAAATTTGGGTGTCCATGATCCTTGCTATGATGAAATTGATGCTGAGCGGGACTTATAAAGTACTTCTCAAACCGGCCAAAAGAGAGCCAAACATGTGAGTGACGGAGGTTCGCACCCGCGAGATTGAATATAAAACCGAGCGCGTCTACTCCCAAAATATGAAAAAAGGTAAGCTCCCGCCCAAACAACCAAATAAAAACCCCGCTTACTAGTCCAAAAACAAGTAATCCACGAAGAAAATAGATAATAGATTCTAGCGGATGCACTCTAAAAAGTGTAAGCGGGGTAAGAGTCTCTGCGCTATGGTGGACCCGATGTAAGCGCCAAAGAAAAGGAATNTTGTGCATGGCCCTATGAACGAAAAAACGACTTCCGTCCTCGAATAGCAAAAAGACTAAGGCGTAAACGAGACCCACTATAAATCCTGGAACTATAAGTGTTGGCGCGTCCCCAAAGTTGGATTGCAAAAATCGTCCTACGTAAATAGTTGCCCACAAGTGACTNCCAAACAGAGGGATAATTAACAGTACTTTAATACCGTTATTTAGAAACAAAAGACCTACGTCCTGACCACTTGATTTTGTGAGCCAATACTTCTTATTGAATAGCGCTTTCGCTTGAGTGAGCGGGTCCCACTTCTTGGTCTGGANAGCGACGACAATTGAGGCGAGCAACAACGAACTTAGGATGCTCGCCCAAAATATCCGCCTTGAAGGATCAAATATATACGTTAATGGTGCGGCCAAATCGGCAAGGACATTCTCCATTAAAAGTTATACTTGACCCTCCCTANAGCTGTCAGAGGCTTTGAGGGCCTCGCTCCATAAGGACGATGAGAAACTATAGCGTCTTCATCAAAAGCGTTTAGAAGAAGGAGTTGTGCCTCCCACTGTTGATTAATTCTCCACGTTCCAGTCAGNTCAAAAATCCCATACTGATCCGCATGCAACCCATCCTCGATATCCCCTCTTCCAGGCTCTTCTCGCATCTCGGATTGCGCCCTGTATGCGGCAACAACGCTCCAATTAGAGCCTATAACACCAAGCTCAATTCGACCCATGTGCTCAGGGAGATAAGGTAAGCTATCACCTTTTCTGACTAGGCCCCACTGCGAGAACCCTGATAAAAAGGTCTCTTGGAACGCGGATTCTGTGTACGTATAGTTNAAACCGATGGTAAAAAAAAGATCGCCAGAAATCTCTATTTCCTTATCATANGAGANCTCAGCCCCTGCAACCTCTACCGCTCCACCATTATATTCAGCACCTGGAACACAAGGCGGGGGATCACTGACTCGACATCTGCCTAGAAGATTTTCATAGTCACTAAAAAATCCTATCAGATCTAGATTGCCATACCTACCGCGATATCGTATCCCGTACTCGAAATTGGTCGTTTCTTCAGGTTCTGCATTTGATCCTGGTGCTGCGGGAGAAAAGCCGTCATAAACGCCAGCAATAATGTTGAAATCATCGGAGATCTGCCAGGAAAATCCGAGGCCACCGGTTGTTTTACTCTGATCATTTTCAGTCTCAAGGTTTGTTTGTAGATTGATTTTTTCTCCTTCAATCTCTTCNTGCCTNACTCCCAGAGTCATCGTGAATTGNCCAAAAGTGATTTGATCNGACAGGAACAGGCTGTATGCGTCTGTCTCTGCGTGATTTTGAACCTTTGATCCTCGNTTCTGTTGGTCAGAGACCATCAANCCGCTGACCATAAAGTAACCCTCTTGCCTGTGATCGCGATCAACTTCGTCATAGTGATACCGAAAGCCGGCCGCCATTTGATGATCAATGGAGCCTATGGATAACTCATACTTAGCGGTAACCTGAACACCCATTGAATTAAAAGAGCGATCATTCGTGGTCACATCAAGCGTATCCCTATCACTTCGATCAGAGTCCCTCTCCCCCTTAAGTAGTAGATATTCATTTGTNAAAAGATTAGGGTTNGTNAGNACTCTTTGGAGCGGNGGGCCATCTATGAAACCGTCTANTTTNTTCCANGCCCTATTGAACTCGTGCCAATAGACTTTGGTGTTAAGCGCGAGCTTCTCGGAAAATCGGACCCCATGGTTTAGATGCATAGTGATATGATCGGTATCGAAGTTAGCCAATTGCGATGCTCTGTAACGGCGAGTCGGTTCTAATGCAAAGTCCGCGTCTGTGAGACCCAAATAGGTCTCGTCCGCATCCTCATCTGCCCAACCTAACTTNAAAACAATTCTTTGCTCTCTTTCAGAATCAAAATCGTGCTGAATCTTAAGGTTCGCCTCCNATCTCACAAAGCCTGTATCTCCTCCACTGTCAAGATCCTTAAAACCTGCACTGCCGAAACTGTTTAAATCCAACTGCCACGCCGTTTGTTCTACGACGCTGGATAAAAGTCCTTGCACCTTATAGTACTCATCGGAACCAAAACTCACATCTATTTGGTTTGAGGTCTCCTCTAAAGGTTTGGTAACAAAGTTTATTGCACCGGCCACCGTGTGGGGTCCCTGGGAAATTGCACTTGGGCCTTTAAGAACTTCNATGTTCTCCATTCTGCTAATGTTNGGNACGTAATACGCNGCAGGCGCTGAGTAGGGTGCNGGNGTNATNAGTATGCCATCNTCCAAAATAGTAATTTTCTGGCTTCTGTCAGGCGTGGCTCCTCGGATACCAATATTCGGTCTCAATCCAAAGCCATCTTCTTCACGAACATAAACTCCTGGCACCGAGGAGAGAGTTTGGTGTAAGTCAACGTAATCAAAACGCTCAAGATCGTCTTCAGTAAGCAATGCTCCTGAGCCAGGAACCCTCACTATCTCATCTTCGGATCCGATTACTACTATCTCTTCCAAATCGTTGCGCTCAGCGTAGGAAAGTGACATTAATGCGCCCATCATCACTAACACCAGATATCTTAAAGCATTTTTTTTAATCATTGTCTGACTGAGCCCCCTCAGGAATGTTAGTTCCTGTGATCGTTACAAAATCAATTTTTGAATCGTCAGTTACTCTCTTGACTGCCCCGGTCAACCTACAAGCGCCGTAATCACTATTTGCAGAATCTGGGCTCGCAAAAGCGTTACTGCAAGCCGTTTCTTCGGCGCTCGATGTGATTCTCGCAGACTCCTCAACCAGTGTTCCAGTAAGGGAATTTGCTATCGAGATTGCGTTATCGACGTTTGTTAACATCCTCTCCGATACCTCAGGAAAGCCCTCTGATCGAATAAAGTCATCGAACCCCTGGCCATCGGCTCCAGAGAAAAGGCTCTTAAAAGCTACTAGATTATCCCTTACGTTTATAAGAGAATTAAAGCTATATTCTGATTCTATCGAATCGGGACAGGTTATAAGCCTACAGGTTGGATTTATTCCTAAAGGAAGACCGAGCTTTTGGTCTTTCACTAATTTATCCAAGACAAAAAAAGCATCCGTCATAAGCTGAGTGCTGGCTCCTATATTTGACTCGGCGCCGAAATCTGAGAGGTACTCGGACCAGCGGTCTCTTGCTAAAGTTGCGGCCGCTGCAACATCTTCTGCAATTAGCTGCGCCGCAAGACATCGGTCAGTTTTACGGTCCGTTTCCCCTAAGTCGTTCCACCCTTCAGTAACGGGATTCGCCGCATTACATCTATGCTGGAGGGTTTCTTCATAAAGAAGATATTCTATGGCGCCGACGCCTCTTTGGTTGAGCGAACGATTGGTTATCTCGAAATCTGGGTCATCAACACTCGAAGCTGTCTGATCGATCCCACAGGGGCTTAAGGGCCCGCTGGCGTAGGAATGGATGCGGTGTCTTAGAAAACCTTCGTTTTCCGCAACCGGACCAATCGGATGCATCTCTATCGCTTGGACCGCACTCATGAGGTCTTGCCATCCCGACCTAGCCTCGGCCAAGGCGGCTGCTTCACCACTCACCCCAATAGCATCGCAGTATCGTGCAAGAGGACCTGTAGCTGACGCGAAACTAGTTGCAGCTTCGGCCATGGCGACGTAGTTGGGACTAATTACATTCTCTCCAATGTTATTTATCATCGTGGTTTGAGAAAACTCGGACGGCTCAGCAGGCTCAGGCTCCGACGGCTCAGGCTCTTGGTCCGAAGGCGGCGCCTCATCTGCCGCACTATCATCTGATCCATCGTCTTGAGGCGCTTCTCCTTCCGACGGACTCTCGCCGTCTTCAGCTCCAGTCTCAGGCGATACTTCCACCGGGCTTGATTCCACGACAGGGTCGGTTGAATTGTCCACCCCGCACCCACTCAACATAAAAAAAAGGGCAAGGGCGAGGAAAACCCCGCGCTTGCCTAAGAAAATTACCAATGTTTTTCTCCTTGCTCTCTAGCGAGCGAAGTAATTACTTAACTTAGATTACCAGTTCGCAACAACCGTTGGATCGAATTCATAAGCCGCTTGCAAAATGTCCCTAGCTTGTAACAGGTCTTCCCTGTAGTTAGCGATCGCACTTGAGGGCGGGCCAAAAGGCACAACGCCGTTTTGTGATCCGTCGGCTAGGACCGGCGCATCGCCCATCAGCGTGAGCACAGTTTTTAAATCATCCAAGTCAGTTCCGGCCACGGATCCATCTCGAAATGGAGAGAACGGGCTAAACTGCAGCGCGAGAGCAAAACCCTTCATCTCACCCCAGTGCTTCGCTAGTGTTGTAAAATTACTTAGGTTAGCGAAATTAGGTGGGACGAAATCAGCCATGTCCGCAATCGTATCATTTATGTAGTGAACCACGGTTGCCGCTATACATTTTTCCCAAGCCTTCGAAGCAATAGATATTTGAGTCTGAAGAACAGCATCTTGCTCGTCAGTAAGCACTCCATTCGTGGTCGCGTCACTAAGAATTTGTCTGCCAAGAAGGAACGCATCCATCGCAGTCTTTGAGTAATCAGTCGCCTGATCTGATCCTCGGTCTCTCTTCGCACAGTTCTGAGCGTGGCCCAAGACCACCTCGCTCCTCACGTCGATGCTGCCGTCGCCATTAGTGTCGTGATAACCGTTGCCCCAGCCATCTCGGCCACCTTTACCAGCTGCTTCGTCGTCCGTGTAGTCGTTAATGTTGCGAGCAGCGCCGTAATAACCGAAGGCTTCGTCAAAGTCGTGCTCGCCAGCGCCATAAGTTTTAGATCCCTCTTGGCCTAAGCCGTTGGCGTAGTCAGTCTGGAAATAGTCATTTGTGCCTTGCGAGAAGGAAACTGCACCGCTTAAAAACTTTTGCATGAGCTGACGGTAATCTCTGCCTGCCGCATCAACATATACCAGATTCGATGAAACGACGCCGTCGACAGTGCTAATTTGAGGAGAGGTTCCATCACTCGCTTCAGCTGCTAAGCGGGTTGAGAAAAGGTAAGCTAGCTCAAGAGGAAGTGCTCCTGCGTTTAAGCCATCAGACCACCCAAAGAACTCATCACCAATCAAACGCTTTGTCTCGCCGCCACCAGTCAGGTTTCCACCTGCGATCTTGTCCTTGAGATTTTTATTATTGCTAATGTCTCCATAGGTTGGACCAGGGATGACAGGCTCTCCGCCTTTCACATCAAACCCATGCGCCGTTGCGTTAATTGCNGTGGGNTCGTCCGGTGTTCCACCGTCTATAATGAAGTCAAGCTCAGCNTCNATGGCTGCGGCTTCGCCCGGNCTTTCCGTCAACCCTAGCATTGCATCTACAAGTCCAAGCATGATCANGTGNCTGGCCGTCTGGCCGGTATAACTTACNCCNGAATCCCCTTCNCCATAAGTCGCAGGAAANGCNTAAGTAGTCGCTATAGCGTCGCATGCGTCTCCATTNCCATCTGCATCAGAGTCGGCTTGGTCAGCGTTTGAAGTTGTTGGACAATTATCAGCGGCATTCAAAACGCCATCCTCNTCTTCGTCCGTTGATGCAGGAGCCTCTTCCTCTGCAGGAGCCTCTTCCTCTGCAGGAGCCTCTTCCTCTGCAGGAGCCTCTTCCTCTGCAGGAGCTTCCTCTTCCGGAGCTTCTTGCACAGGGGCCGGAGCGGGGCTGCTGCTTCCACCACCACAAGCTGCGAGGGTTAAACTGAATAGCATAACCGCTAATAACTGAAGTAATTTGTGAATAAACATATTTTAATGTCCCATAAAAGTGAAAACTGCGTCGCTAAATGATAATTATTCTTATTTAGAATTGCAACGATAACCCGAAAAATTATAAATACGCAGAGAAAAACCGAATTTTGCTGAAATTCCTCATTTTTTGTACTCACGAACCCTTTATTTTTTCTATATTGTGAAATACCAGGGAGGGATAAAAATGCGATCATTAAAAATTTCAGACCATTTAATTGCGAACCCAGTAAAAATTGCATCAACATCGACCATCGGAGAGGCAGCAAGAACTATTGTAGAAAACAAGGTCTCGGGAGTTATCGTTGTTGACGAAAATGACGACGTTAAGGGCATGCTATCTGAGTTGGATTGCCTAAAAAGTTTGCTCACCGAGATCTATAACGAAGGTCAAGTTGGTAAAGAGCCGGTGACCTCGGAGATGTCGGCNCCGGTAACTTTTAATCGCTCAGAAGAGGATATCATCTCTGTGGCTCAGAGCATGCTAAATCAAAAACAAAGGCGGAGACCTGTTATTGATAACGGAAGATTGGTCGGCCAGATAACATGCAGGCAGTTGCTAACCGCGATTATGGCTTTTGGTTCAAAATAATAGTGACTTTTGAGTTCAAGCAAAATCAATGTTTATAAAAAAGGGACCAGAAAATNGCTCAAGTAAAAAATCTTGAGGATTTGGTGGCAGAACAAGCTGTCAGAAAAGCAGCAGCGGCCTACTCGAGGGGTGCGGACAGGTGCGATCTTGATACTCTAAAATCCCTCTTTCATGATGACGCGGAGGTAAAATACGGGAGCTATGACNGGCATTACGCGGAATTTTGCCAAAACGTGATTGACGGGCACCTAGCAATGAACTACACGTCACACAAAGTACTCAACCATTATTACGATTACGAAATTGATGCGAACATATCGCGAGGAAGGTGGCGAAATCTACGTTCTTGCTTTTCTATCAACCTATCAATCAGGCGATGTAATGGATGTGAGTGCTTACGAAGACAAGAAGTCTGGGGGAGGATTCGGTTACACAGTGTCGAGCCGTTATCTCGATCAGTTCGAGTGCCGAGGAGATCACTGGAGAATCATCCATCGCCATTAGATCTGCGATTGAAGCAGGACCTCTAATTATAGTGGGCGGAATCCAAACAACTTATTTGAAGGTCTGATGTATCGCGGTAAAGTGACGAAAGAGGATTTTCGTACAATTACCTAAATGACCTCGATTGATTAGAGCGTCTAAATTCAGAGTGGCGTAGCAAGCGAAATCTTGGCACCTTAGCTAATTTCGCCCTTATTGGTGTAGGCTCGACATTCGTTCTGTCGGATTTTGAGATTTTCTGAGAAGCGTGATCGCTCTATAGTCGCTCATCGGCTGCGCGCAACTTGAATTGATTTTAGTCACGGTCGCAGGAGCCACAAAAAAAGTAGTCCTCTGCAAAATCTTGTCCATGTTGATTTAGAAAAGTGCTACCAAATTCTCCATGTATTAAGGTGGTTAAAAAACTCTGCTCCTGTCACATTCCCCAGACGTGGGCGCAAGATAGCCTAGTTTTTTTTCAAAGTTAGCCTCAGTGAGCTGATGGTCGACCACCTAGNTGTTCTGCATTAGCNATTGCACTAAAAAATCGGATGGATTTGAAGATTTTTTAGCTAAAAAATACTCAGCANCAAAGTGAATTAAATCTAGCGCACTACAATCCATAAGCTTCACTGGATCTATAAAGCAATTATGGTAGCTACGGGTGGACTTGAACCACCGACCCCAGCATTATGAATGCTGTGCTCTAACCTGCTGAGCTACGTAGCCACAAAGTGCTTAAACANATAGGCGAAATTTTCTAAGTAAGTACTGATATAGTCAAGGATAAATCGATTAACTAACTCGCTACCCTGNCCTTCCATATATACTCAAGGCGGNGTTCTNTATAGCGATAGCCAGGCAAACTTGATAGTGTGTTTAAGGGAATGTCCTAGATATTACGATTTATCGAGTGATTTGGGCCTAAATCCTCATAAACCTCAGAAAAATCAATAAAAAAGCGACCCAAGCTATAGAACCTAAAATCCTGTTGAGATAAGATTCGCGCCGCGGCTTTTGCAACTGAAGGCAGCGCGTTTAATCTGAAAAACCCAAGAGAGTAGATTAGCCACCACAAACGAAAAGAGCGCAAATGATGAGTGACCTTAGTACGTATAGAAATATTGGAATTTTTGCCCANGTGGACGCAGGGAAAACGACCACAACCGAACGAATTCTCAAATTAACTGGCAAGATACATAAGCTGGGCGAAGTTCACGACGGCGCCGCGACGACAGATTTCATGGAACAAGAGCAGGANAGAGGCATCACCATTCAGTCAGCGGCAACGACTGCNTTCTGGNATGAACATCGNCTNAATATAATAGATACTCCAGGACACGTTGATTTCACGATNGAGGTATACCGCTCACTTAAAGTCCTAGATGGAGGAATTGGTGTTTTTTGCGGATCCGGAGGCGTAGAGCCTCAATCTGAAACTAATTGGCGGTATGCAAACGATTCTGAGGTTTCTCGACTCATATTCGTGAATAAACTCGACCGTTTGGGTGCTGATTTCTACAAGGTCGTTGACCAAATCGAAAATGTACTTGGAGCTAACCCTTTAGTAATGACCCTGCCAATAGGAGAGGAGGACGACTTTATTGGAATCGTTGACCTACTGACGAAAAAGGCCTGGATCTGGGACGACTCTGGTAACCCAGAGAATTACAAGTTCGAAGAAGTTCCCAGCCATTTGATGTCAAAGGTAGAAGAATACAGAGAAAAGCTCATTGAGACCGCCCTGGAACAAGATGATGAGGCCATGATGGCTTACCTAGAGGAGGGAGAAGAGCCCTCGATTGATGTTCTAAAGGCTTGCATAAGAAAAGGGACCATTAATTTAGATTTTTTCCCGACGTTCTGCGGAAGTGCTTTCAAAAATAAAGGAATCCAACCCGTCTTAAATGCGGTCGTTGACTTCCTCCCGAACCCAACAGAGGTTAAACCTCAACCAGAAATAGACCTTGAAGGAAATGAGACTGGAGATTTCGCAACCGTCGATCCAGAAAAGCCTCTCAGAGCCCTCGCTTTTAAGATAATGGATGACCGTTTTGGGGCTTTAACCTTTACACGCATTTATTCTGGGAATTTGAAGAAAGGGGATAACGTCCTGAATACTTATACAGGGAAAACTGAACGAATCGGTCGAATTGTTGAGATGCATGCTGACGAGAGAATAGAGAGGGACTCAGCGCAGGCTGGAGACATAGTAGCTCTCATTGGGATGAAAAACACTCAAACTGGACACACCCTGTGCGATACTAACCAACCCGCTACCTTAGAGCCAATGGTTTTTCCTGATCCGGTGATCTCTATAGCTATACATCCAATAGATAAAGCTGCGTCTGAGAAAATGGGAGTGGCTCTTGGAAAAATGATTCAAGAGGACCCTTCCTTTCGGGTAGAAACCGACGAAGAATCGGGTGAGACCATAATT
>PARM01000033.1 GCA_002711495.1 Gammaproteobacteria bacterium | reverse complement strand
AAAAAGCGAGTGATGCGTATTTGCGTTTTATTCCTCGAACAGAGATGGACATTGCTGTCGCTGGCGCCGGAGTCAGTCTAGTTTTTAATGATCAAGATATTTGTGTTTCAGCAAGAGTGGCGATCGGTGCGGTTGCTCCAACGGCACTTTTGGTTGAATCGGCGGCGGAGTGTCTAATTGGAACAAAGTTAGATGATCTCGCCCTAAGAAATGCAGCCCGAGCTGCGAGCGACGCGTCGAGCCCGATAACTGATCGGAGAGGCACTTCGGAATATAGGCGCCATGTTGTGGGTGTTCTTGTAAAACGAGCCTCTATGGTAGCCAAGCAAAGAGCTTTAGGGGAGAAAGTATGAGTAAGGCTCATGTAACGACTAGTGTTAATGGTGACCCTTATGAGTTCCTTTGCGAGCCAGGCCAAACCTTATTGACTGTGTTAAGAGATGACTTGCAGTTGACCGGGACAAAAGAAGGTTGTGGATCAGGTGACTGCGGCGCTTGCTCCGTAATGCTTAATGGCAGATTGGTTTGTGCGTGTCTGGTTCTGGGGGTCGAAGCAGAAGGGGCTGAAGTTCAAACAGTTGAGGGGATAGGAAATAACGACAGCCTTCATGTTATACAGGAGAAGTTTCTGGAGCACGCAGCACTTCAGTGCGGTATTTGCACGCCTGGTTTGATTGTCAGTGTAAAGGCTTTGCTCGAAGAAAATCCAGATCCGAGCGAGGAAGAGGCTAGGTATTATTTAGCCGGAAATCTTTGTCGATGCACCGGCTATGACAAGATTATAAGGGCAGTGCTTGATGCCGCCCAAACGATGAAAGAGGAGCGAGCGAGATGAGCGAAGCAGAGGATTTTAAATACGTTGGTCAGAGAACCATTCGGCCAGATGGCTTTGATAAGGTAACAGGTCGAGCTTCCTATGGCGCAGACCTCGCTCTTCCAGGGATGCTATGGGGGAAAACCTTAAGAAGCCCGCATGCGCATGCGAAGATTTTGTCTGTTGATGTTTCTGCTGCCGAAAATCACCCAGATGTAATGGCTGTGGTAACTTTCGATGATTTCCCACGGGTTAAAAATGAATCTGTAGTTGCTGGAGAGGGTACGGCTGATATTCTTGACATGGCGAGAAATTGTTTGGCAGACAAGAAAGCTCTCTATCATGGGCACGCCATTGCGGCAGTCGCCGCTAGAAGTGAAAAAGCTGCAAAAGAGGCGCTAAGTCTGATTTCTATCAAATATGAAGTTCTGACGCCTGTTCTAAGTCTTTCCGAGGCAATGGATCCAGAAGCTCCAATCCTTCATGAGGATATGTTTACCTCAGGATATGAGAATGTGTCTGATAAGCCTTCNAACATNGCTGCTCGAGCTGANNTGAAAATGGGAGACACCNAANAAGGGTTTNTGNAGGCGGATNTTATAGTTGAGCGAGAATTTAAGACACCAACTGCGCATCAGGGCTACATCGAACCTCATGCTTGCACTGCAAAATACGACGAGAGTGGTCAATCGATGATTTGGTGCTGCACACAAGGCCATTACGACGTGAGATCCAGCACCTCCAAGCTTTTGGGAATTAAGCTCAGCGACCTTAACGTTATTGCTAGCGAAATAGGCGGTGGATTTGGTGGTAAAACGGTTGTATACCAAGAACCCGTTGCGCTAGCGCTCTCAAAAAAAAAGTGGTCGCCCTGTGAAAATGGTTATGGACAGGTCGGAAGTTTTTATAGCAACCGGGCCAACCTCGGCTACTTCGTTAAGGGCAAAGGTAGGTGCTAAGAAAGATGGAACGATTACCGCTATGGAGGGTTGGATTGCCTACGAAGCAGGCGCGTTCAAGGGTTCCCCGATGATGCCTGGACTTATGACGATGTTTACTCCATATGATTGTCCAAACGTAAAAGTAGAAGGTTTTGATGTGGTTTTGAATAAGTCTAAGGTTGCTGCTTATCGCGCTCCTGGGGCACCTCAGGCCGAGTTCGCGGCAGAGATGGTGGTGAACGAGATTGCGGAGGAACTTGGTATTGATCCGATTGAGATAAGACTCAAAAATGCTGCAAAGGAGGGTACCCAGACAATATACGGGCCCAAGTTGCCAAGAGTCGGCCTGATTGAATGTCTTGAGGCCGCCAAAGAGTCTGAACACTACAAGTCTTCAGTTAAAGAGGGACAGGGCCGAGGCCTGGCAGCAGGTTTTTGGTTCAACGTCGGGGGTCAATCGAGCGTTTCCGTAAACCTTAATACTGATGGCACTGGGACAATATTGGAAGGTTCGCCAGATATCGGCGGCTCGAGAGCTTCTATGCAAATGATGGCAGCTGAGGTGCTTCAGATTTCTCCATCTCTGCTTAAACCTGTAGTCGCCAACACCGATAGTCTTCCATACAGCATGACGACTGGAGGAAGCCGCACGACTTTCGCTACTGGCATGGCCGTGATAGAAGCCGCTGAAAGCATAGTGAGCCAGGTAAAAGAAAGGGCGGCTGCTATTTGGAACGTTACGGCAGCGCAAGTTGATTACAGTGATGGAATTGCGACAAATATGTCTGGCGAGGGCAGGATGTCGCTTGCAGAGGTTTGTGAGATAGCAGAAAAAACCGGCGGTCAAATATCCGCATCCGCCAACATCAATGCTAAGGGCGCAGGGCCGAGCTTTGCTGTTCATATTTGCGATGCTGAGGTTGATAAGGAAACGGGAAAAATAGATATTAGAAAATACACCGCGATACAGGATGCCGGTAAAGCGATTCACCCAAGCTACGTTGAAGGCCAACTGCAAGGCGGTGCGGTGCAGGGCATTGGTTGGGCTTTGAACGAGGAGTATGTTTATAACTCGCAAGGAGTGATGGAAAACCCTGGTTTTTTAGATTATAGGATTCCTTTGGCCTCTGATCTGCCTATGATTGACACTATCGTTGTTGAAGTTCCCAACAAAGCTCATCCATATGGTGTTAGAGGCGTTGGTGAGGCGGGGATAATTCCTCCTCTCGGTGCAGTAGGTTGGGCCGTTGGCCAAGCCATTGGAAAAAAAGTAGAGGAACTCCCTTGCTCGCCTCCACGTATCCTGAGTTTGATTATGGACAGTTGAGTTGGCTTTGGTCTTATTCTCGGGCCGACTTGAAGAGTTGACCGGTCAAAAAAATTATGTCGCTAGCTCATCCCGATTTAAAGAACTTTTGGATGAACTAGTCTCCGAATTNCCTGCCTTAGATAAAAAGGTTCTAGCAGACATGGCTGTAGCCATTGATGGGGAAATTATTCATACTCCATACCTCGAGACTTTTTCAGAGGGAAGCGAGATCCATTTCATCCATAAAATATCCGGCGGTTAGATGTTTTTTGTCTTTTCACCAACCAAACGAAAATGAAGTATTTTACTTTGCTTGTGCTGGTGGTTGTAGGACTTATTTGGGGTATCGGTTACAAGGCAAACTTGGATATTTTTAACGGGTTTAAAACGGCGATTCTCACTTTGACCAAAAACGATTTGGTATTTATCAAGCCCCGTGGCGGGGTAGAAAACCCCCTTCGTCCTAGTCACGTAATCTGGCGTGGAAGCGTCGAGAGTGAATCGCTCAAAGAGGCAAGCGGTCTTGCGCAATCAAGGCGCAGCAGCTCAATTTTTTTTGCAATCAACGATAGTGGGAATCCTCCACAGCTTTTTGCGTTAAGAAGAGACGGAAAGCATCTTGGAAGTTGGGATATTGACTATGGTTCAGGACATGACTTTGAAGACTTGTCTGCATTCAGTTTAATGGGAGAGGCCTTTTTACTTATTGCGGATACTGGGGATAATTTAAATTGGCGGAAAATGCAATCACTCCTGATTTTGAAGGAACCATCGTTAGAAACTGATGGGCAAAGGCTTGAAGTTGTCAGAAGATTGAGATTCTCTTTTCGTGATGGCTATAGAGATATTGAGAGCGTTGCAGTAGATGAGACTGGAAAAGCTGCTTACTTGGTAAGTAAAAAGCGTGTTCCTCCTGAACTTTTTCGGGTGTCGCTGGAACACGAGGGACACCAAACACTTCAAGCCATAGGATCAATTGAGAATATTCCGGCTCCTACTAAACTTGATCTTGGCCGTCGAGGTCATTTTGGGATTTATTCGTCCGTTCCGACTGCTCTAGATTTTAGTAACGGTAGCGCAATAATTTTGACTTATAAAGAGCTCTATCTGTTCGAGAAACAAGTTGGTGAAAATTGGACAAAAGTCTTTGCCGGTGTTCCACATAAAATTCCCTTACCTCAAATGTACGGGCTAGAGTCCGCAACTTTTGCTGGTTCAGGAAAAATCCTTCTTACTGGAGAGAGAGAGTATGGACGGAGAGCGAGCGAGATTTTCGAGGTATCTTATTGATTGGGCGCACCTTTCAAGACGAATTTGGGAGTAATCCTAAGTTCAGAATTTTTGCTCCATCTAGGGTTAACCTAATTGGTGATCATACGGATTATTGTGGCGGTGAGTGTATGCCATTTGCTACGTCAAACGGAACCGAATTTTGGTTTAATCCTAATGATTCTGGAGTTCTTGAAGTCTATACAGAGCGTTTTAAGGAGCGACATTCTTTCGCATTAAAACTTGAAAAAAAAAGGCTAAAGACCTGCGACTGGAAAGACTACGTTTACGGCGTCTTGTTTGCTGTTAGTAGCGACTGCAAAGTGAGAGGTGGACAAATATACATTCGTCAGTCTGCAGCCTCTGCAGGTTTAGCGAGCTCAGCATCATTCTGCGTTGGGCTCGCGAAGGTTCTTTGTCCTCAACTAGATTCTCTAGAGTTAGTGGAGAGAAGCTGGCAAGCCGAAAGACATTATGTTGGGGTAAAGTGCGGCATTATGGATCAACTCAGTATAACCGTTGGAGGTGGTCTGAATATCAGGTCAAAAGATCTCTCCTTTTCCAGTGTTTCTTTGGAAAATTCAAATTGCCAGTTGGTAATTTTAGACACGTTAGTTCCAAGGAGGTTGCTTTCTTCCAATTACAATACTAGGCACGAAGAAATGGTGGAAGTCGCCAAGGCGATAGGCTTAAAGGATGTAAATTTGATTGCCGGATTGGATCGCGTGCCTGGAAACCTCCGACCTAAATTGAGAGCGCGGCTAAGACATGTCCTCAGTGAGAGCGACCGAGTTAGGAGAGCTGCTATCGCCATCGAGATAGGAGATTGGAAAGTCTTGGGCTCTCTCATGAATCAGAGCCACGCTTCGTTGAAAGATGACTACGATGTGTCATGCCCAGAACTCGATACGATAGTAACCCTAACTCAGTCTCAAAGAGGGGTTCTCGGNGCGNGGATGACTGGNGCGGGTTTTGGAGGATGCGCCGTTGCCCTGTGTGAAAANAATTCGGTTCATGATTGGCAGNGCCAAGTAAAAGAATNGTACCGCGAGGCATTTGGCACCCAACCAAATATCTTTGCAGCGAATGTCTCGCAGGGCGTTAGATTAAACCGGCTCTAATCCGAATTTAAGGAGATCTTTTGGATTCCCAAGCCCAAGCGTCCGCGCAGATTTGGCGGAGTGTTTTGGATGCCTTCCATGCAAGCTCTCTCTGGGCTCGGTTAGGGTTGGTGAAAAGACGTTCTGCGTCGCCTGACCTTTTTGGTGCGACTCTGTAAGGAAGAGTGCGACCTATAACTAGCTCGAANGTTTGGAGCACCTCTTTGACGGAGTGTCCCTTCCCAGTGCCGATGTTGTATGCTCGCCAACCCCTGCGAATTGGGATTTTTTCTAAGGCAGCAACATGTGCTTTCGCAANNTCTACCACATGGACGAAGTCTCTAATNCAGGTGCCATCNGGGGTGTCGTAGTTATCTCCATATATNACNAATTCGGACTGATCTCCTANAGCAATCTTTGANAATACAGGTATAAGNTTCGTTGCGGCTCGGCGAGAANACTCTCCAATCAACCNACTTGGATGNGCTCCCGCTGGATTGAAGTATCTTAGCGAAACAACGGTCGTGTTCTTGCGCGAGGCTTCTAGAGATTTGAGAATCATTTCATTNAAAACTTTACTTTCCGCGTAGGGNCTNAGAGNTTCGGTTGTTGAGAAACTCTCATCGATAGGCATTTTTAAGGGGTTCCCGTAAACTGTTGCAGAAGAGCTGAACAAAAATCTTTNTACTTGAAGCTCTTCGACCAATCTACATAAGTTAATAGTTGGGATGAGATTGTTATCAAAATAGGTAATGGGATCCAAGACCGATTCCTCAACTGACTTGTATCCCGCGAGATGGATAATTGCATCAATTCGCTTATCTTTGGAGAANCTANAAATTGATTGGTAATCTCTNAGGTCGGCNTCGTGAAAAACTATTTTTTTTTGGGATAGTTTTTCAGGACCATCCAAGCCGGATTTGTAGCTATTGCTCAAATTGTCTATAACCAAAACGCCATGCCCTGCCAAAAGTAATTCGGCCGCTGTATGCGATCCTACAAANCCTGCCCCACCTGCAAGCAGGACGTTCATGCCAATGAAATTCCAAGATTCTGCTGGAGTTCCTCTATCGCTTGNTCTGAAGACANGACTTTGATGGTTCTCATTCCCATNGCTTTTGCCGGCTTGAGGTTAACTCCCAAGTCGTCGAGATATAGACATTCGGCAGGCNATACNCTAGCCCNCTGGCAGGCTANTTCGTAGATTTTGGGATCCGGTTTCCTTACACCNACTTTGCTNGATTCAATGATAAATTCAAAATTGGNCATCACCTCTTCGATAGCATCNTGTTTTTTCTTTGAACGAGCCATTCCGGGNCCCCGGCCCGNGTTGACATTGTTCGTGATGCAACCAACTAAGAAGTTTTTTTTGATCTTTTTTAGTACGCGCACCATATCAGGCCTAATTTCTCCCGACAAAAGGTTTATAACCTCCTTTCCAGATATTTCGTGTCCCTTGGCTGAGGTCTCTGACCTAAACAGCTCATCGAACTCATCAAGATTAATTTCGCTGCTCTCTAACTTTGCCCAAGCATTGGTCTCGTGATTTTCTGCGTTTATTCGACGAATAAAATCGACCGGTATCTGTTGTTCTGTCTCGAATTTATTAAATGCCTCGAAGGGGCTGCTTGTGATTACTCCGCCAAAGTCCCAAAGAACTGCTTTGATTGTATCGTTCATGATTTGCCCTCAATCGTCCGCTACATTAATCTCATAGGTTGCCGATTCAGGGCGAGCCAATCCCCTCTGAGAAGCACGCACCGCATTAATCATTAGGTTGATGTTTTTAGAATTCGGAAACGATTTCTCAACATGGTTGACTGCGTCTTCCAGTCTCATTTCTCTCATGAATAGAGCACGAAAAGCCTTTCTTACCTCCGAAATCTCAGAGACGCTGTATCCAGCTCGTTCCATGCCAACCTTATTTATTACTCTCATGTGCGCTGGTGATCCCTCTGCAATCGTAAAAGGAAGAACATCTTGGATCGTTCGAGCCATTCCAGCAATCATGGCGGCCTCTCCCACATGACAAAATTGGTGAATTGCCGATAGCCCCCCAATATTCACATGATCTCCAATAATTACGTGTCCGCCAAGTGTCGCGCCATGGCTCATGATTACTTTATTGCCAACAATACAATTATGCGCAACGTGCGATTGAGCTAACAGCGCGCAGTCGTCGCCAATTTTAGTACAAGATTCTGGTTCCGTTCCGCTATGAACGCTCACAAATTCTCGGATTATGTTTCTGTTCCCTATGTGAGTGTATGTAATTGAACCGCTGACGTATTTGAGATCTTGAGATTGCATTCCCAGGGTAACATATGGAAAGATTTCGCAGTCGGTCCCTATGGACGTATAAGGTTCCACTACAACGTGCGAACGAAGCTTGGTATTAGCTCCAATCTGCGTATTAGCTGCAACTGTGCAAAAGGGCCCGATTTCAGAATCCTCTCCTAGTTCTGCACCTTTTTCTACAACTGCGTGTTTGTGGATTTTTATCATCTCGACTCCGTTACCAGAAAATAGATATAAATCAATGATTATCCTGCTCAAGGATCGATAGTTTATCAAACCATAGCCTTTTAACTAGCGGATGATATAATTTTGTATGAAGTCGGCCAAAAATTAAGAATCAATGTAGATGCCCTCGATGAAAGTTCCCGAAGCTCCAACGCTGCCGAAAAAAGATGAATCGTTACTTCACAGAAATAGTTTCTCGAAAGAGGATCTCATCAAGTGTGGGGAAGGTAGCCTTTTTGGGCCAGGGAGGGCACAGTTGCCGATAGACAAGATGCTAATGGTAGATCGGATAACCGAGATAAGCGAATCAGGAGGACGCTTCGGAAAGGGAGAGATTCGAGCTGAGATGGATATTACCGAGGATTTGTGGTTTTTTGACTGTCACTTCATTGGAGACCCTGTGATGCCGGGTTGTTTGGGGTTGGATGCGCTCTGGCAGCTGGTTGGTTTTTTTCTTGCCTGGAAAGGAAATTGGGGAAAAGGGAGAGCCCTAGGGTGTGGAAGGGTAAATTTTCGCGGTCAGGTACTTCCCGAGTCCAAATTAATCAGCTATGTGATTGAGCTCAAAAGAGTGCGTGAAGGAAAGGCTGTTTTGGGTGTCGCCGACTGTGAGGTAATGGTTGATCAAAAACAAATTTACACTGCCGAGGAAGTTAAGGTTGGACTTTTCACAAATTTAGAGGGTTTTGGGTGATTTTATGAGACGAGCTGTCATAACAGGAATGGGGATCGTGTCGCCCCTTGGCAACAATTTGGACGAAACCTTACAGTCTTTAAGGGAATCCCGATCCGGCATAAGATTTCAAGACGCATACAAAGAGATGGGACTGAAGAGCCAAATTGCAGGAAGTATTGAGTTAGATTTAGACCAATTGATAGATCGAAAACTTAAGAGGTTTATGGGCGATGCCGCAGCGTTCTCGTATCTTTCAATGTCAGAAGCAATTGACGACGCGAAGCTTACGGATAACCTTATATCTAATGATCGAACTGGTATTGTTGCGGGTTCTGGAGGTGCTTCCTCTTCCAATCTCACCGAGGCCGCGGATGTCCTTCGCGAGAAGGGCTTAAAAAGGGTCGGGCCTTACAGAGTAACTCGGACTATGAGTTCTACTATCTCTGCCTGCTTAGCGACCCCATACAAGATAAGAGGGGTCAACTATTCGATAACTTCTGCTTGCTCTACAAGTGCTCATTGTATCGGGCACGCTTTAGAACTTATACAACTCGGGAAGCAGGATATTGTTTTTGCGGGTGGTGGGGAAGAGGAACATTGGTCTATGACTTCATTGTTTGATGCAATGGGCGCATTGTCGACGCGAAATGATTCTCCTGAAACTGCTTCTCGGGCTTATGACAGGGATCGTGATGGATTTGTTATTGCAGGTGGAGGCGGTTTTGTTGTCGTTGAGGAGCTTGATCATGCTCTTAAACGGAATGCGAAAATCTATGCAGAAGTCGTTGGTTACGGGGCCACCTCTGACGGCTATGATATGGTTGCACCCTCCGGCGAAGGTGGTGAGAGAGCTATCAGAAACGCCTTAGCTACCGTCGATTCGGGAGTTGATTATATTAATGCACACGGGACGAGCACACCTGCCGGTGATCCGCCTGAAATCTCAGCTATTCGAAGAGTTTTTGGTGATTCGGTCCCGAAAATTAGTTCAACGAAATCGTTGTCCGGGCACTCACTGGGCGCAGCCGGAGTTCACGAGGCAATATACTCTTTGTTAATGCTCGAACACGACTTTATCACTGGAAGCGCCAATATCTTTAATAAGGATCCAGATATTGATGACGCCCCTATTGTTATGAAACGCGAGGATGAGGCCAATTTGGTGACTGTCATGTCGAACAGTTTTGGCTTCGGTGGCACAAACGCGGTTTTGGTGTTTCGAAAAGTCTGAATCAGTTTTATTTATTTAGTTTTAAAAGATCTTAATAATCAAGCCGTATAAGTTTTGTATACTTCCGTGGAAGGTAGGTTGCGAGCGCTTGCTATGAAACAAAAGAAAATAGTTGTAGTCGAGGATGAGCCTGATCTAGTAGATGTTGTCACTTACAATTTAGAGCGGGAGGGTTATTCAGTTCTAGCTTCCCAGAGAGGAGACGAGGGTCTTAATCTAATAAGGAGTCAGGCCCCAGATTTAGTTTTGCTCGATTTAATGTTGCCGGGAATGGACGGGCTCTCAATCTGTCGCCAAATGAAATCCGATAGCTCAATGAAAGAAATCCCAATAATCATTGCCTCCGCGAAAGGAGAGGAAAGTGATGTGGTTATTGGTCTCGAAATGGGTGCTGATGATTATTTAGCGAAACCTTTTAGCCCTCGAGAACTTTTAGCAAGGATTAGAGCAGTCCTTCGGAGGGGAGCTCCAAAGGTTAATGTGAGCGTTGACCGAATNGTGATTCGANANTTAACCATAGANCCGGAAAANCATGAAGTGAAGGTTAACGAGGAAGTTNTTAGNCTTACTTCGACNGAATTTAAGTTACTGCATCATCTAGCATCATCGAGAGGNAGAGCNTTCAGNCGAGAGCAACTGCTCAATAGAGCNGTNGGTATGGGNGTTGTAGTNGTTGANAGAAACATTGACGTGCATATCAGNGCNCTGCGGAAAAAGCTCGNAGACCACAGCAATATGATTCANACGATNCGTGGTGTCGGATACAGATTCGTTGAGAACTAATTCTNTAATNGTTGATNGCNCATGTTGAATTCTCAATTCTTATGGANGGTTTGGGGAAGCATGGCCTTATTTTTGGCCTTAAGCTCTCTCATATTCGGATATTTCGTAGGAAACGAAGTTCAAAAAGACACTTACGAACGAATTGAGAGAGACTTGTCCCAACAAGCGAATTTGTTGATACCAAAGTTAGTGGAGCAATTGGCTGAAGCTTATACTTTGACGCCAGACGCTTTTAAGCAGATTGCTCCAGGAGTAACGGCCCGAATTACACTAATCGATCATCACGGGGCGGTCTTGGGTGACAGCGAGTCAGTTCCATATCTAATGGATAATCATTTGGATAGACCCGAGTTAATATCTGCGGAAAGCGANACTTTTGGNACGGCACGAAGATTTAGCCAAACTCTTAATCAAGATATGATTTATGTTGCGGTAAAGATGGAGACCTTCAGTGGGGAAAAAGGTTTTCTTAGGCTAGCCCTGCCTCTAACAGTCGTCAATCAGCAAATACAGAGTCTGAGAAATAAAATTTATATGAGTGGTGGGGTTATTGGTTTAGGGCTCCTTCTGATAGCCTTTTATTTGGCTTACAGGGGAGTTCTTAGTCCGCTAACCAAAGTGACGAAAAGAGCATATGCAATAGCCCAGGAGCAATATCATGTAAGACTTCCGACAAAGAGGTTTGATGTAGGGCAATTATCAGAAATTATCAATGAGTTTGCGTTGGGAGGACAGCAGCGGATCGATGAGCTNACAAAAAGTCGTAATTATTTGGCAGCAGTTTTGTCAGGATTAACAGAAGGGGTCATAGCTTTCGATTTGGAACAAAAAGTGCTGCATGTCAACGAAGCGGCACTGGGTATGCTTTCTCTAAATGTCGAGCAGGTGCTCAACAAGAACTTTTATGATCTTCCCGTGTCACGACAATTCAAAGCCGTCGTTGAAAAGTGTTTAATTGAGCGTAAGAGCGATACTACTACGGTTCGTTTCGGTGACCAGACATTCGAGTGTTCTTGCCTTCAGATGACACCCNCGGNCGCAGAATCCGCNGGCGGNATCATGGTGCTAGAGGACATTACAGAGAAAATGCATTTGGAGAAAGTCCGNAGCGATTTTGTTGCAAATGCGTCGCATGAGNTNAAGACCCCAATATCTGCNATNAGAGGGCTCGCNGAGACCATNATTGACGATTCGAAAATGCCAGATGATGTCTTTAGTCGTTTTATAANNAGAATTAAATCTCAGGCGATCCATCTGGACAGCATAGTTCAGGATCTGTTACATCTGTCTAAATTCGACTCGTCGGACCCTGAGAAGAATGCGCGCAGACTTGATCTAGCTGATCTTGCTAGGAGGGTTTATGTGGACAAATCGTATGAGGCGGGAGACGCTGGTTTAAAATTTGATTTGAAAATCGAATCGGAACCATTGGAAATAGACGGTGACGCGGAGGCTTTAAATCAATTGTTTGTTAATCTAGTTGATAATGCAATCAAATATAACCGAGATGGCGGAACAGTAGAAATGAAGCTCTCTAAACGAGGCCTTATTGGCCTAGTGCAAATTGAAGATACTGGGATAGGAATATCATCTGAAGAAAAAGAGAGAATATTTGAGAGGTTTTACAGGGTTGACAAGGCTAGAGCAAAGGCNGCGGGAGGAACAGGTTTGGGACTAGCGATCGTAAAACATATAGCTCAAGCCCATAAAGGGAGTGTCACCGTTGACAGCCAGCTGGAGAAAGGGTCAATATTCTCCGTCAACATCCCTCTCGCTGAACAAAACTTGTAGTAGAAAAAAGTTTATCTCGCAGTGCTATAAGCACTTAAAGAATAAAACGGTCGGACAATAAAGGTTCCTCCTCCGCTGGGATTCAAAGGGGTCAATCATAAAAGGGATAACTTCGGAAAAAAGAGCCAATATCGACGTGCCGAGCTTGGGTATTTGGGAGCTCGCTTGGCCAGCTATTTTGAACAATTTGTTGTTCTCCTTGATTGGGCTGGTAAGCATTAAAATGGTAGGAAATCTAGGTCCGGATGCGGTTGCAGCCGTCGCGACTGGACAGCGTGTTTTTTTTGGTCTGTTTGCAGTCTTGTTGGCGATTTCTGCTGGCACCACCGCCTTGGTAGCAAGGGCTTGGGGTGCCAAGGATTATGTCGAGGCTGCAAATGTCACAAGCGTCTCCTTGTGGATGAGCAATGTCGTAGGGCTACTTTTGATGATTCCATGCCTAATGTTCTCCTATGAGATCGCGAGTATTTTTGGTTTGTCAGAGGGCCCAACTCTTTTAGCCTCTGACTATATTTGGTGGCTAAGTTTTTTCAACTTGGTCTTTTCTGTAAATTTGATTATCTCAGCAGCCCTAAGAGCCGCGGGTGATGTCAGAACGCCGCTTTGGGTTGGGATTATCACTAATTTGATTAACGTTCTTTTGCTGTATCTTTTGGTTGGAGGAAATTGGCTGTTACCCGAGCTGGGGGTAGTTGGTGCGGCTATTGCAAGTGGAGTCTCTTTCACAGTTGGTACTTTGATTCTAATTTACCTTTACTATGGAAATAAAGTGGTGCTTCCAGTTGCTCAAGTTCAATCGATCACTAAGGGCCGTGTCCGACAGTTAGTTCACATCGGGTATCCTGCGGGATTAGAGCAGTTTGTGTTTCAAGTCGGGTTCGTCGCGTTCCTTTGGCTTATCGCTTTTTATGGAACCGCACCTTACGCAGCTTACGGAATCGGTGTTCAAGTTCTATCATTTTCTTTTGTTGTTGGCTTTGGCTTTTCGATAGCGGGAGCAACCTTNGTTGGCCAACACCTAGGTGCNGGCGANAANGAGGGTGCGAGAAAAGTTGGNTGGAAGGCCCTTTGGCTTTCGATGTTCAGTATGGTTCTGTTTGGTATTGCGATAGCGGTTTATGCGGAAGAGATAGCGAGATATCTGATAGCTGATTATGAAGTTGTGCGACTTACAGTGGTCTTCATCTACATAATGGCTTTGGTTCAGCCCTTAATGGCCGTCGAGTTCACTTTGGGAGGGTGTTTGCGTGGGGCAGGTGATACTAGATTTCCACTTATCGCAACAATGGTGGGTTTGTGCGGAATTAGGGTCGGATTAGCTNGCGTTTTTGTTTTTTTACAATTTTCAGTTGAGTGGATTTATGCAGCTCTTATTGGAGACTATATCGTCAAAGCTGTTATGCTTTTAAANCGTTTTCAAGGATCAAAGTGGCAGCAGATATTTTCAAATAAAGAGACTCGACTAGATCCCAGGGTCGCTTGATGCTGTAATTCTCGTCAGCCGAGCGTTCCAAGTAATTACGGTAAATCTATTGGTCTTTAGTTCGCTAAAGATGAAAATTACGGTCCAAAAATTGGGGCTGTATTCATGGATTGTAAAGAAAAGATAATCTTAAAACGAATGCCCCTGGGCAGGAGAAAAAGATGCATCAAATTTATGAAGAGGGACTAGCAAAAACGCGAGCGAATTATGAGCCCCTGAGTCCGTTAGCCTTTTTAGCGAGATCTTCAGAACTTTATCCTGAGAAGACAGCAATCGTTTACGAGGAAGAAAGAATATCTTGGAGAGAATTTCACATCGAGTGCAAAAAAGTTGCTTCTGCTTTAGTTGAAGAGGGGGTAGGCTTTGGCGATACCGTGGCAGTGGTTTTGCCAAACATTCCTGAAATGATGGTGCTTCATTTTGCGGTTCCGATGGTGGGGGCGGTATTAAATACGATAAACGTTAGGCTGGATGCTGCGACGATCAGATTTATCCTCAAACATGGCGAGGCAAAAGTTCTTTTTACAGACAAGGAGTTTTCTGGTGCTGTAAAAGTAGCTATCGATGGGCTTGACGACCTCCGCGTTATTGACGTAGATGATCGTCATTTTAAGTCCGGGGAATTTGTTGGATCGCTTGGCTATAATGAATTCAAGGCTTTGGGAAGTGTTGAACAAGAATTAAGTTTTCCAAAAGATGAATGGGATGCGATAAGTCTCAACTATACATCAGGCACGACNGGCGATCCTAAGGGCGTGGTTTATCATCACAGGGGAGCCTATTTGAACGCAGCGAGCAATGCTCTCACTTGGGGCATGGGACTGTATCCAAGATATTTGTGGACCTTACCAATGTTTCACTGCAATGGATGGTGCTTCCCTTGGACCCTTGCAGCGGTTGGTGGATCAGCCATATGTATCCGTAATGTTCGGGATAAGGAGATATTCAACGCCTTTCGGGATCACAAGGTAACCCACTTTTGCGGGGCTCCTGTTGTGCTGAACACGCTTCTTAACGCCCCCGCGGAATATAAAAAAGATGTTCAGAGAGGAATCAAGGTTATGACTGCCGGAGCAGCTCCGCCTGCATCTGTGATTAAAGGCATGGAAAGCCTGGGCTTTGAGGTGATTCAGGTTTACGGTTTGACAGAGACTTATGGGCCGATGATTGTGTCGGAATGGAGGGAGGATTGGGATCATTTGCCTCCAGAAGAAAAAAGTCGTCTCAAAGCGCGCCAAGGAGTTCAATCGATTATGGCAGGTTCAATGATGGTTGGAGACCCCTCAACCATGGAGGCGGTCCCCTGGGACGGCGAAACTAAGGGCGAGGTTTTTATGCGGGGTAATATTGTAATGAAAGGTTATCTCAAAAATAAAAAGACCACAGAAAAGTGCTTCGAGGGAGGCTGGTTTCACTCTGGAGACATCGCGGTATGTCACCCCGACGGTTACATAGAAATAAAAGACCGAACTAAAGACATAATAATATCAGGAGGGGAAAATATCTCTAGCATTGAAATTGAGGCAGTGCTGTTTAGCCACCCCAANATACTCGAGGCTGCTGTTGTTGCGAAGCCTGATGAAAAATGGGGAGAGCACCCTTGCGCCTTCGTTAGCCTAAAGCCGGGTGAGCAAATGACAGCAAAAGAAGTCATTAATTACTGTAAAGAAAAGTTGGCAAGGTTCAAAGTTCCAAAAACCATCGTCTTCCAAGAGCTTGAAAAAACCTCCACTGGAAAAATACAGAAATTTCGACTTCGAGAACTAGCAAAAGGAACCTGAGAGGTTTTGAGGAAACTCAAAGAATACAGTTTCCTAAGAATTGTCGCGAAAGGGAATTAAACGAATGATTTGGTCTCCAGACGAGATTAATGCTGTTTTCGGAAGCTCGGTCAAGTCCGGCATAACAGGAGTCAGCATAGATACAAGGACTTTAAAAGAGGGAGACCTGTTTTTTGCCTTGTCTGGAAACCCTGGGCCTAATTTTTTTTCGAGCTCTGAATCCTCGCGAGATGGCCACGAGTTTATTGAACGAGCTATAGAATTTGGAGCCGCCGCGGTAGTCTCAAGCCAGCGGTTAGGTGAGGTTGAGAATCAAATTTTGGTTCCGGACACACTTGAAGCGCTCTGGGATTTAGCTAGAGCTTCGCGAGCGAGAATGTCCAAACCGGTCATCGCTGTGACCGGCAGTAATGGAAAAACTACCTTTCGAGCTTGGTTCGAGAGTTTGCTTAGGCCCGCAGTCGAAGTTCACGGATCTGCGAAATCACTAAACAATCATTGGGGAGTTCCCTTATCGTTAGCGAGAATGCCACGGGCTACAGAGGTTGGGATTTTCGAAATCGGTACAAATCATCCTGGGGAAATAGAAACACTAGCTAAATTAGCGTGTCCTGATATAGCTGTTTTGCTTAATGTCGCAGAAGCTCATATCGGAAACTTCAAAGATATACTCGCTTTGGAGCGTGAGAAGTTGTCTATTGCTAACGGACTTTCTGACGGAGTTTTTGTTTTGCCGGTCGCTTTGGCAAGGAAGACTAAAGCGGCTAACTTAATAACCTTCGGGGAGGGTGGAGATGTTTATATAAAACAAATTTCGCGAGATCCTTTATTGGCCTCGTTTTCGATTTTTGGAAAGGTCTTCGAGGCGGAGCTTTCCCCGATGGGAGGTGCGCGAGTCGATTTGATCTTGGCCTTGCTCTGTGTCGCGAAGTCTGCAGATTTCGAGCTTGGACCGATCTTGGAGAACTTAAAATCCCTTGATGTTCCAATTGGCAGGGGAAACGTAAACAAGATTAAAGGAATTAAGATAATCGATGATAGCTACAATGCTAATCAGGCGAGTATGGGTCTAGCTGTATCCAGCTTGATTGGAATGAACGGAAAAAAAGTAGCACTCCTTGGAGAGATGCTTGAGTTAGGAGAACATTCGGAAAGAGCGCATCAAACAATTGCTGATAGAGTAGGGGACAACGTTGATATAGTTTATACTTTTGGGGAGGGTTTCCGAAATACCGAGTTTTTTTGCGAGCGGGTCCACCTTGATTCATCTGAGGCTTTTGATCTAGATAAGTTTGTAGGGTATTTGGAAGCAGGATCGACTGTTCTGGTAAAAGGATCAAATAAGGTGTTTTGGGGCAATCATTTTGTCCAGCGTTTAACGGAAGCCATAGCTACAAAAATTTAGAGCAATTCAAAGGGGAAGGCTGATTGATTGTTGATAAGATCGGGAGGAAGTTTAGGAATCTTAGAGTAAGCCTCACCGCGGCCTGCAATTATGCGTGCGATTATTGCGTTCCCAACGGAAAGAGACTATCTAAGGCGAGCAATGAGCTCTCCGCAAACGAGCTGTTTAGGGCTGTTTTTTTGTTGAAGAAGGCGGCAGGAATAGAAAAGCTCAGGATCACAGGGGGAGAGCCATTAATCTCTCCAAAGTTTGACCGGTTTTTAGCAGAGGTTATGGAGTTAGGCCTAGAAGACGTCAGTTTAACGACAAACGGCCAGTTTTTAAGTGATAAATTATCGGTGATAGAATCCTGCGGGATCAAGCGGATCAATGTTTCTCTTGATAGCTTGAACCCAGTCCGTTTTCGACAGATAGCGCGCGGCGGAGATTTGTCTAAGGTGATGGGTGGCATCGACTCCGCGCTAAAGGCCGGAATCAAAATTAAGATAAACATGGTTCCAATGTTTTCTAAAAACTATTCTGAAATCTTGCCAATGCTAGAATACTGTTTAGCTCGTAACATAGAGTTACGTTACATAGAGCTCATGCGTATGGGTCATTTAGCCAGCGGTAACTCTTTTGCTAGAGACTTCGTTTCAATGGGTTCCATTCTAGATAAGATAGGTGAAATGTACGACTTCCATAGAATAGATGTTCCGCACGATTCGACCGCACAAGTTTTTTCGGTTGGCGAGAATCTGGGAAAGTTTGGGATAATCCCAAATGAAAGTGAGCCATTCTGCAGAGCCTGCACTAGATTGAGGATTTCGTCCGATGGATACCTTTATGGATGTCTGTCAAGCGCTAATAGACACGATCTCAAAGATATTGTGTGTTTAGACGAAAAGGAGGCTTTAGTAATGTTAGAGAAGAAATTAATCGGCGCGCTAGGCGATAAGAAGTTGTCGTTTCAAGGTGAGACTACCGTTATGAAATTCATAGGCGGATAGTCGATCAAAGCGCGTCATATCTCGACATAAAAGAAATACATATATGTCGCGTTTTCCTTGCAGTAATGTATAAACAAACGCAGGAATTAGAAAAAGAGGAAGAACACATGATGGATTTAGACATTCCCGAGAAATTGGTGCCAGTTAGAGACAAAATCGATCAATTTGTTCGGGGGAAGATTGACCCGTTAACAGACGAATATTACGACGAAATATCAGTGGGNGATCGTTGGCAGTTAACCGATCGACAGCTTGAAATACTTGATGGATTGAAAGCCGAAGCAAAAGAAGCTGGGCTTTGGAACTTCTTTTTGCCTGATTCTCTTGGGGGCGCAGGGGTATCAAATCTTGAATATGCGCACTTGGCCGAGGTTATGGCAAGAAACCCAATTGCTTCAGAGATTTTTAATTGTGCTGCACCGGATACAGGGAATATGGAAGTTATCGAGCGATATGGGTCAGAGGACCAGAAGAAGGAATGGTTGGAACCACTCCTTNATGGGAAGATCCGTTCTGCCTTCGCAATGACTGAACCNGGNGTCGCGTCCTCNGACGCAACCAACATTTGCACTTCCGCAGTTCTTGAGGGNGACGAGTGGGTGATNAATGGAGAAAAACACTACATCTCCGGAGCTGGTGATCCAAGATGCAGAATTATGATAACGATGGTAGTTACTAATCCTGATGCGCCTAAGCATCTTCGACAGTCCCAAATACTTGTGCCTCTCCCACATCCGGGCGTCGAAGTGTTACGCCCTATGTTCGTCTATGGAAAGGATGACGCTCCTCATGGGCATATGCATATAAAGTTTGACAACGTTAGGGTTCCAAAAGAGAACATGATTCTTGGAGAAGGCCGAGGCTTTGAGATTTCTCAGGGGAGATTAGGCCCTGGCAGGATCCACCATTGCATGAGATCTATCGGCGTAGCCGAGAGAGCCCTCGATCTGCTTTGCAAAAGAGCTGTTTCGAGAACCGCATTTGGGAAACCCTTGGCAGAGCTGGGTGGAAATTACGACATCATTGCCGATTCGCGTATTGAGTTAGATATGTGTCGATTAGCTGTACTCAGAGCGGCATACATGATGGATACAATCGGCAATAAAGAAGCCCGTAAATATATATCGCAAATAAAAGTTTCTGTTCCGAATATGACCTTGAAGATTATTGATAGAGCGATTCAGATACACGGAGCCCTGGGGGTCTCTCAGGATACACCTTTGGCTGCAATGTGGACGTCGCAACGGACATTGCGATTAGCTGATGGGCCCGATGAAGTTCACAGACGACTGATAGCAAGAGAAGAATTAAAAAATTATCAGTAAACCGGAATAGCGGGGCGCACCCCGCTATTTTTATTCTAATCAGGGTGGCCGATGGAGGCATTGATGAAAGCTCCTGCACTGGGTGAGAAGGTCAGTTTCCTCAGAATCTTTCCGGTTTAACGACACTGCGACTCTGGGTAAACTTGTGGACTATCATGAGAGTGTTGTTGATGTGTAATCTAAAAACATACTTTTTTTGGAGCGTGTTCTTATTTCTCGTTTTTGGTTTCTCCGCAAGCAAGGGAGAGCTGAAGCAGTCTCTAAGCAGTATCGAATCTGGTCAGGGTGACGTAAAAAAATACGCCAGGTTCATTTCCCGAGACGCTGCTATGAAGCGTGTTCTAAAGCTGAGCAAGGGAACTCCAGATAGAGAGAGAACGGAACGGCTTTTAAAAGATCTGGATTGGGATATTGGTGTTTCTCAGATAAGATTTATCGGAAATCCTATGGCCGGTCGTGTGGGTGAAGCAAGAGTTCGGGCGCAACTTCCCTTTAAATTAGAGAAAGGGGATCGGATAACTTTGCGCTATCACTGGTCCCAAAACCCAAGGTATCAGATTGAAGACGCTCAAGGAACCTCCTTCGTCTCGCTATTAGGGAACAACAACCTTGAGTTGCAGTATTTTCATCGGTCCGGGGTCGATGGCGGGCTTGACTCTCTATCTAGCGTGGTTGGTTTTAAAGTTGGCTCACAGCCCCTTAACGAGGGAAGTGAGATAAGTTTTAGGATATCCAATTTGCGGCTTCCATTTCTGGTACAAAGCGACTTTGATCTGCCAATTTACATAGAAAAGAAAGGCTTTTTGGAGTTAAAGATTCCTTCAAACGGCTTTGGAATAGAGCCCTCGGAAACAGAAAGAATATCTATATCGGTGCCGTCCATTGTAGGCTTGGACGAAAAGTTCCAAGCTTCGTTAAGATTCGAAGACAAATATGGCAACCTCTCTCAAAGTAATTTCTTTGACCTTGATATCCTAGCAAACGGTATTTTTAAAAAACGATTTCAGACTGAAGAAAATCCTGCGGTCATCAGAGATCTCAGTTTTGACTCAGCTGGGTTAAATTTCATCGAGGCAAGAACTGGGGGAGGGGGGCTCCGGGCAAAATCTAACCCTACGTTAGTAGGACCTTACAAAGAGCGAATCGTATGGATGAACTTTGGACCGAGAACCAAGATTTCAGAGGGAGTTCTTTCGGAGAGTGAGATAAATATTGCTACTCAAGGCAAATATGACATCGTCCGCCCTGTTGACCATGAACTTTACATTTTTCAACCAATATCGAACAGAGCCTTAAGAGAGATAGGAACGCTGCGCAATAGCTTTATTGAATATCAATTTTCGCTGAATAAATTTATAAACGTGGCGACGCCGGAACGAACCTCCAGATTAAGATTCCAGAAAGCTGACCGACTAAATTTAGTGCAGACATTTAGCGGCGGTTCATATTATCCATGGGTGCTAGATAGGTTTGCTAGACATGGGTATCAAGTTGGGGTTTTAGGATCCCAATTTTCTCTGAAGCATAGAAAATTCGAAAATGCTATATTCTCGGCAGTTGTCTTAGAAGAGAACAGTTCCCTTATCGACGCACTATCCAGCGGGTCAACCTATGTTGCCGTTGATTCGAAAATTATACTGTTAAACAAGTCTAAGAATTTGTCCATGGGAAATCAGCGCCTTCTAGAAGTTGAAGTGGTCAGCAACGAGTCTATCGAAGAGGTGCAGTTATACAAAAACGGGGCTCTTATTAATACCTACCAAACAGAAAACATAGAGACTGGTAAATACAACCTAGAGCTTTACAGCAGTAGCCAACCATTTAGCCCGGTCTCGAGCAGGCCAAGAAATCAGAGGGAATGGCTGGGAAGGATCAAGACAAGCAGTGGGTCTTTAGTTGCACAACAAAAAAATGGTTGGATGGTAAAACAAGTTGGTGTAGACACGGTCGACTTTTTTACCGAGACACATGGTTTAGTTAAAAGGCTCCCTTTTGAAATAACTGATTTCGTGCAGGGAACAGAAATTGAGATTCTCATTGCTGAAGGGGTTGAGAGCCCGAATTGGCTTCCAGTTGACCGCCTTCCCAGCCAAACTCCGCAGGATAGGTTTCTAATATCACTTGGCGAGATGAATAGCGGCGCTAGTCGAACCACAAGAGTAAACGGCTATGATGATATGGTTAAAGTTTTGCCAAGAAGAAAAGCACTGGATAGGGTCGTTACATACTCTTACACAGATAGATCTGTTCCCAAGTTAGGGGATTATTATTATTTTATGGCGCGAGACGAGAAAGGTGCTTTAGCGGTTTCTTCTCCAATTTTTGTTGGAACCGAGATTATAGAGTAACCTGCTGTTGAGCAATTAGGGTTAAAAAAAAGAGAAATAGTCATGAATTACTTGCACACCATGCTTCGGATAACGAACATTGAAGAGTCGCTAGATTTTTTTTGTAATAAATTCGGGTTGGTTGAAAAAAGACGGCACGAAAATGAGGCGGGACGTTTCACGTTGATTTTTTTGTCCACTGAAAACGGCAGGGATCCGGAGCTAGAATTAACCTTCAACTGGGACGGAGATAACATTGGTGAATCCAGTAGAAATTTCGGGCACTTAGCTTACGAAGTGAACGACATCTACAAAACTTGTGAGGCATTGATGAATAAAGGTGTAACCATTAATCGTCCGCCAAGAGACGGAAGAATGGCTTTCATTAAGTCTCCAGATAATATTTCTATAGAACTGCTGCAAAGAGGGAAGGCAAAGTTTCCTGAAGAGCCTTGGGTCTCGATGGAAAACTCTGGGACTTGGTAGGATTTTGGTTCAAAAGCCCCTGAGAGTCGCGAACCCGCATTGTCCTAGGGAAATCCGGGTAAGCAAAAAGAACAAAATGTGCAGAGGTTAAACTAGTGATCAAAAAAAATTGGTTGAATTCTATTGTTGAGGAGATACTTGATCCCGGACGTGAAATTTGCGACCCCCACCATCATCTTTGGCATAGAAACGGGTCCAGGTATCTGCTGGAAGACTTTCTTGATGACACCAGGACAGGTCATAATGTTTTAAGCACAGTTTACGTTGAGTGCGAATCTATGTATAGCCTCGATGTGGCTGAGGAATTTGCTCCAGTTGGAGAAACCGAATTTGTTCAAGGAGTAGCGGCAATGAGCTCCTCCGGTGGGTTCGGAGATTGCAGAGTCGCTAAGGGAATAGTTGGCTTTGCTGATTTGAGATTAGGTAGAGCTGTGAAGGACGTACTAGAATCTCATATTGAAGCTGCTCCAAAAAGATTTAAAGGTATTCGACATGCAACCGGATGGCATGAAAGCTCAGAGATAAGAAACTCGCACTCGAACCCAAAAAAATCGGAGATGCTCACTGATTCATTTCTTGAGGGTTTTGGGGTCCTGCAAGAGTTAAACCTGAGCTTTGACGCTTGGTGCTATCACGAGCAGATACCGGAAATCGTGAAATTAGCTAGCATTTATCCAGAAACTGTTATTATTCTTGATCATTTTGGGGGCCCGCTTGGAATAGGGCCATACGAGAAGCAGGGGGATCGAGTATACGAAAATTGGAAAGAGGCAGTTTCTGAACTTGCCCCCTCAGATAACGTTTTCTTTAAGCTGGGGGGAATTAATATGAAGTTGAACGGGTACAATTGGCATCAGAGAGCTCATCCGCCGACTTCTGACCAATTGGTTGATCTGACCGGAAGATACTATGAATTTTGCATTAATCGTTTTGGTAGCAAGCGTTGCATGTTTGAAAGTAATTTTCCTGTTGACAAGGCTTCTGTCTCTTATCATGTTCTTTGGAACGCATATAAAAAGCTAACTCGGCAGCTGACCGAAGAAGAAAAAAGCGATCTATTTCATCAGACAGCAGAGACCGTCTACAAGCTTAATTAAAAAAAATCTTTTGGGCGTTTTTTTGGCGTTTTTTCATTAAGAAATAAACGTTGTGTTCTATATAATGGCTTTTCATGGAATAAGAGGTATAGCTTTTAATCTTACTAGTTATGGCGCTTACTAGAAGAAAGTTGCTTTTGAATATCGTAGCCGGCTTTGGTGCGGCCGGTTTGCTTGCGCTGATTTTTCCTTTTTTAAGAGGAATGCTTCCAACACTAAAAAACGTAGAAGCGAGAGTGGTAGATATCGCCGCCATGAGAGATGGCGAAATGAAGACAGTGCGTTGGAAGGGCAAAAATGTTTTGATTGTGAAACGAAATCCAGAATCCATAAATAAGCGTCCAAGCCAATTGAAAAGTTTAACTGATCCCTTTTCTATTAATTCTTTACAGCCAGAGTTTGCTCAGGGCCATGGGCGCTCTAGCCGAGAAAACTTCTTGTTGGTATATTCTTACTGCACGTTGCTTAGTTGCGAGTTAAAGCGACTGGAGATCATAGGAGAGGAGGGCAGCATTTTCGAGGGGTTTTTCTGTCCCTGTGACGGGAGCCGCTATGATACATCGGGAAGGGTAATTAAGGGCTCTGCTGCTCAATATAACCTCAGTATTCCAAACTACGAACATATAAGCGAAAGCCGCATCCGATTGACTGGAGCTTAGTTCTGTTGATTGGTCGAGAAGTGTAAAACTCCGTGTATGCTTGGATAATATATAATAGGTGGGCTCGAAATTAAGCGAT
>PARM01000032.1 GCA_002711495.1 Gammaproteobacteria bacterium | reverse complement strand
TTTCGAGACGAGAAAAAAATGAATGAAGTAGTTATTGAAGATAGAACAAATGTGAGATGGATTAAGCTAAACAGACCACAAGTAATGAACGCAATTACCTCCGAAATGTTGGCAAGCTTAAATGAGGAGTTAAAAAANGCTGATGAGGACANAGACNNNCGAGTTATNGTTTTGACTGGNGANGGGANAGGGTTTTGNTCNGGTTTAGACCTAAANCANGCGGCNNCGGGAGANGGAATTGGNGGNGCNGATCTTGCTAACGCTGGNGCAAGGCANTANTCAACACGNGAGATTTGTACAGTAACACTCCAACGAATCGATACGCCNGTAATTGCNGCGNTGAACGGACCTGCGGCAGGTTANGGGTTAGATCTAGCGCTNGGTTGCGACATTAGAATTATGTCGGAGCGAGCAAAGCTAATGCCTGGGTTTGCGAAGATGGGAGTAATACCAGAAAGTGGAGGCACCTGGTACTTGCCAAGGCTTTTGGGCTGGGCGAAAGCCTGCGAAATTNCAATGTTGGGAGAGACTCTCTCGGCTAGCGAGGCCGAATCTTNCGGGTTAGTNAACAAANCCGTTGCTGAGCAAGATTTTGAGGACACGGTAAACCAATGGGCCGAAAAAATTGCGGCAAATGCTCCACTTGCTATTCANGAAATGAAGAGGTTGTTTAGGCACGGCCTTACTCAGGATTTTGAGAGTCATTCACACCACGTCCTTATGTCGGTGATGAACCTTTTTAAATCTGAGGATTTCAAGATAGGAGTAAAATCCTTCGCNACTAGGGTNGAGCCAAAATTTATTGGCAAATGANCTCTCGTTGTCTCAATGAGGCAACGATTTATGATATGCTCTAAAGAAAACAAGCAGTGGAGAAAAAAATGGCAAAAACTCATGATCATGAAATGGTTTCCATCTACCCTTTTAATGATGATGAAGTTGATCAGATGATGACGACGGCTTCTGAAGCAGTATTAATGTGGGGGACAAAGGACGGATGGCCGGTTGGGGTTACTCATGCGTTTGTTTGGCACGAAGGAAAAATATGGATAACGTTCTCGGAACATCGTCATCGNACTGCGGCGATTCGTCGAGACAATCGAGTTTCCGTAAACGTGAGTTCACAAAGCTATCCTGAGGGAGCATCTCAGGACTTGCCTGGTGGTGCTATCACGTTCAAGGGTACTGGAGAATTTTTCCAAGACGATGAGACCAAAAAGTGGTTTTATGCGGCGCTCTCAAAAAAAGGAAATCCGGACAACAAAGAAGGGGAAGACTTCTTTTATAGTNTTTTAGATTCTCCCTTACGGATAATTCTTGCCGTCACGCCGACAAAAAAAATAATGTATAACGCAAAANNAGCGGGTAAGCATATGGCGGGTGTTGCCGATGAGAGTGAGTTAGGCGCTCCTTTATCTGTCGATAAAGANAGAATGAATAAGCTTCGTGNAGAGAAAGGTTTAGAGGANAGGCACGAAGTTTAGCTCATACACCTTCGGGGTCCTGTTTCGAAGGGAATAGACCCCGTAAATGAGTCTCAGGCAGCTTTTTAGAAAAATGAGACACCGAAAGTGTCGCGATAATAGAAACCAGTTCTCCCAAAAAGGCGCAAGAGTAAGGATTAGGACCTTCGTTGTATAGCCACGTTGCTATGAAAAATGCAGAAGATCCAGGTGAAAACCAATTTGTATCAACCCACTGCGAATGCAATAGCACGAAGGTTAGAAAGCCAAGAAGCAAACCTGAATAAGCACCTGCTTTGGTGACGCCATGCCATAAGGCACCAACGACCAGTGGTCCAGCGAACGCTGCCATCATGCCCCCCGTGCCTATCCAGACAATCAATGCAACATTTTTATCCATTAATGCCCAGGCTAGGGCCATGCAAAAAAATAAGATACCCATTGTTGATATTCTCGATATCTTGAGCACTCTTCTATCGAGTTCTTGTTCGTTTAAATTAGGCGACATTATGGGAACTATAGTGCGCCTGTAGATGTCATTCGCTATAATTTGAGAAGAAGAGACAACAAGTCCGTCTGCGGTACTCATTACNGCTGCCAGAACTCCGATGCCAATCAGCGCTGCTAGCCAANTCGGAAATAATTCGATAAATAGTAAGGGAAGTGCTTGATTAGGGTTTGCCCCTGGCAGGTATAAGTCTGAACCAAAATGAGCCCTCGCAAGTAGACCTCCAAAACCCATCATCCCCAAAAGAAGACCAAAAAAGAAGGCAAGTTTTATAAATTGCATTTGGTCTCTATCAGATTTGAGAGCCCACAGCTTGTTCCCTAAGTGAGGCAAAAGCCCTAAGGGAAGGTGCGCAAAGGCGATTACGAAAATTGACCACCACGAATGATACAGGGGTGTGCCGCGATTCAAAGGATATGTTAAAGCTGGATCTTGATAATCTAGACTCTGGATCACACCAGCAAAGCCACCATCAATACCAAAACCCAATAGAGTTAATAAAATCACAACTGTTGCAAGAACTATCATCATAGCTCCTTGCAGACCGTCGGTAAGTATATCGGCGTGAGCGCCGCCGGCCATAACGTAAAAGAGTAAAACTGCCGTCGTGATTCCCAGTGCCCAGCGTTCGTCCAAACCNAACATGAGCTGAAAGATGACTNCGCCTGAAACAAGNTGTCCAGCTAAATAAAAAAACAGAATCAAAGAAAGCAACGCAACCAAAATGCGTATTCCGTTTGATTGATAACGGTCCCCAAGGTACTCTGGGATAGAGCGGTTACCAAAGCGATCTCCCGCGGAGGCAACGAGCCGCATTGATATTAGCACCCCGAAATATACTCCTATNGGGTAGAGGAAGTTGCTCCATTGAGCAGCAAGCCCCCATTCGTACGATAGTGCTGGGGTTCCCAGAAAAGTAGCGCCACTCGCTGTAGAGGCTGCAAAGGCAAGTGCTAAAAAAAAAGGACCGTAAGATCCCCGCGCCGTAGCAAAGTCATCTGCGTGCTTGATCTTTTTTTGGGTATAGATACCAANCCCTAGCATTANCGCCACGTAAAAAGCGAGAAAGATCCAAGACCATTGCATTAAACCCATGNTTAATATTATNGCCTTAACGTGGTGATATAGTAGGACAAATTAAAAAATTTGGGGGATAGAAAATGTTAAGTAAGTTCGATGACTTTCCAATCCATCAAACCTCTGAGCCTTTGATGGTACCAAATACGAGCGATAGGAATTTTTATAATCGAACTTGGTTCAATGGTTATGCTCCTGATGGATCGTTTTATTTTGGGATCGGGATAGCCATTTACCCACATAGAGGAATAATGGATTGTGCTTTTAGTGTAGTTAGACCGAACGAGCCTCAGTACTGTTTTTTTGGTTCTAGAAAGATCCCTAAAGATCATTCCGAGACNGTCGTTGGACCCTTTGNATTAGAAATAANCTCACCAATGCGCAGTGCGNAAGTATCNTTAAANAGCAACATCAGCGGTTTGTCTTGCGAGCTAGTCTTTGAAGCAAAAACTCAGCCCATTCAAGAGGCAAGACAAGTTTTATGGTCAGGAAATAGGCGCGTAATGGATGCAACGCGTTTCGCCCAGTTTGGTCAATGGACTGGAGAGATAAAAACACCCAGTGGGAAAATCGAAGTAATTCCAAGTAATACAATTGGTACCAAAGACAGAAGCTGGGGAGTTAGGAACGTTGGTGAGCCTGAATTAGGCGGAGNACCNAAACTTCCTANTGGAATTTGTTTTATCTGGGCTCCCCTGGTTTGGAACGATTATGTCAGTCACGCAATCTTTTTTGATGANAAAGATGGCCACCCAATAGTGCGCGAGNGTTTAGAAGCGCCACTTTACGAAGTTAAAACTCTCAGTGAGAAAATTGAAGACGATATTATTAAGAAATTTGCGGCCTCACACCACATAGATTTTGAAGAAAATACCCGTTGGGCAAAAATGGCTGAAATTGCGTTGACTAATCTAGATGGAGGTAAAAAGATNATTTCTTTAGAACCGCGGTTGCGATTCATGATGAAGGGATTGGGGTATGGTCACCCNGAATGGAAGCAAGGCGTTTGGAAAGGCAATCTAGAGATCGGNCAGGATTGTTTCGAGCTAGAAGAATTAGACCCGCTGTTGCCAGAAAACCTACACATACAGCAAGTAGTTGGCGCTGATGATGGACAAAATCAGGGGGTTGGAGTTCTCGAACAAATTATCTTTGGTCCATATAGTCCCGCTGGATTCAAGGGCTTCAACGATGGTTTTTCAAATAACTGAATCTATTTGAAGATTTTGTGTAAGGCTAGTTAGCCAATGTGTTTTTCTCTATATTCCTTAAAGATTGAGTTTAGATCATGTTCACACAGACCGAATTGTTTCAGGTTGTATTGGTGTCTTCCATGTTTCCCTTTTGGGTGATCGTCTAAGTAATTCTTGATCAACTGAGCGTAATTTTCTCCAATCTTCAAGTCACAATGTGTGCCGATTTCTTCCAGAGAACGCAGTGGATCAAGAATTAACGATTTATAGTTTATATCTATGAAACGAGAGTTTTTTTCCGGATTCTCGGTTCTATATTTCATGGTCGCAGATATCCCATTAAACCACTGAGTCTTAACATCGGCGCCGATCTCTTCCTTTACCGCGGAGCTGGTGAATGGTCTCCTGATATGAAAGAACAAACTGGCCATACTTGGAATAACTTCCGAGGGGTCTCGATGAAGTTGTATTATCTTTGAGTCTGGGTATTTTTCAAATAATGCTGGCATAGATAATAGATGTCCAGGAGCCTTCAAGATCCATCTTTTCGGCGTCTCTGATTTATGGGCCTGCAGGCACTTTAAGAAGATCTCGTGATAATGGTACGCAGGTTCCCAATCGCACTCCTTTAACCAATCGTTGTAATTTTTGACATTATTTGCAGCATGAAACTGCATCGAGCGCAGAGATGCGGCTTGCATTGTTATGCACTCATGAGGCTGTTCGGTGCCCAAGCGATGCACTGCCTTAAAGCCGGGCGATAGAGTATTTAAAGTAATTATCTGACTTTTTGCTAACCATTTCCGAAAAAGATCTGTAGGCGAACTCTCGGGCACAAAACTAGTTTCCCAAAATACAGGCGCCCGAAGATCCGAATGAATAGCCATCATTTCGTGCAGCAGTGTTGATCCAGTGCGAGGAAGCCCTACTATAAATATTGGCCTATCGATTTTTTGCTCAGATGTCTTTTGGCTTTTATAGAAAGCGTTAAGTCTTAAACGGTTGCTAAGCATCCTGTGGAGATAGGTCCACGCTGCTATTCTGCCCAAGTGATTTAAGTTCGCGCTCGTTCGGTAATCACTTGTCAATATTTCCATGGGTTCAATGAAGTCTTCTCCACCAAAGTCTTCTAGACCCGTTGTGAACATCGCACTCTTTAGTATTTTTTCGTTATCGAAAAGCATATAACTCGAAGACGACCCATTTATCTCAAAAAAGCCAGCTATATTTTTTGTTTCGCGGGCTCTAATACTTTGAGAGAATATCATCTCCAAAATTTCTAGGCGAATCGAAAAATCGTGAAATTCTTCACTCTTGCATCCGAAGATGGAGCGACGATCCCATGTTACGAGTGGGGAACGTCGAAGCCTAAAGGGTTTGTTCAAATTGTCCACGGCATGGGCGAGCACGCAAAACGATACGATTGGACCGCCAGACAACTAAATAAAGCTGGATACCACGTCATTGCGAACGACCAAAGAGGGCACGGAGGCGCGATCANAAAAATACCAGGAGATATGGGTGAAGATGGTTGGATGAGANCTTTGAAAGATGCTTATAGGGTAAATTCGTTTATCAGAGACATCTCTTTGAACCCCAAGATTTTAATGTTGGGTCACAGTATGGGTTCTTCTATCGCGATCCATTATGCATGTTTGTACGGCAATTCCATTGATTCGTTGATTCTTTCTGGGCCNCCNGGGTTCATNAGTGAATNTCGGTTNTTTNTAATTAGGTTTGTATTGANGCTTGAGAGTCTCTCTTTTGGAAAAGGCAAAAAGAGTAAACTCATGCAAAAAATATTATTTGAAAAGCCTAATGAAAGCTTCAGCAACACGGGTTCAANAGGGTTTGAATGGCTTTCTCGTGATGAAGAGGCAGTCGCCAAATATATTTCCGACGATAAGTGTGGCTTCGTTCTTACTATAGACTCACTTTCAAAAATGTTTGAAGGAATGAAATTAAGCCAGAGCCAAAACATGCTCAAGTGCATCCCTAGCTCTTTGCCAATCAATATAATAGCTGGGGGGGACGATCCTATTCATCGTAAAGGGGAAGGAATTTCAGCTATGATTAAGAAATATAATCAAGTCGGATTGAAAGAAGTATATGTTGAAATATATCCCGACGCGAGACATGAATTGCTTAGTGAGCTGAACAAAAGTCAAGTGATTGCTGACCTTATTAAATGGATGGAAACGAACGGTTAGGGACCCAATTATGAATAAGATAGCTTTAATTGGATTGGGCAATTTTGGCACGGCCTTAGCTCGTAACTGGATAAGACACGGTCTTCAAGTAAAGGGCTGGACCATAGAAGAAGAAGTTTATAGGAGTATTAAGAAGACAGGAATAAATGAAAAATACTTGCCTGGAATCTCGATCAAAGGATTGGCGGTTTCGATGAGTCTAGAAGAGACCGTCAGCGATTCAAATCTGATTGTATTAGCGTTGCCGTCTTCAGTTGTAATTAGTGTATTTGAGGACCTGATTGGATATCTCTCTGATGATCAGGTTTTGCTTGATTTAGCCAAAGGTCTTGCGCCTGATGACCGGCTTATATCGGAAACCATCGATGAGAAGCTTCGCTTGGTTGGACTTAAAACGCGTCTTTGCGTTGCGATGGGCCCGACAATAGCAACAGAATTAGCGAAAGGAGTTTACACTTCGGCTTTAGTCACAAGCTCAGATTACGAATTAGCGAAGGAGCTGGCAAAATTATTATCTACCAGCGCGCTAAAGTTGACTGCAGCAACCGATTCCTTGGGAGCAGAGTATTGGGGCGCATTTAAAAATGTTATTGCCCTTGCTTGTGGCGTTGTCGATGGGTTAAAAAACAAAGGGCGTGGTGGGGACAATTTAAAAGCAGCTATATTTGCTGTGGGTTATCGGGAGGCTTTTGTGCTCCTTCCCGCTTTGGGAGCGCAAGAGAAAACAGCTTTATCAGCTGCGGGAATTGGTGATCTTTTTGTTACAGCCACTTCACCTTATGGAAGAAATAGAGAGATGGGAGAGCGTTTGGGCTCAGGTCAGAGTTTAGAACAAGCTACTAGAGAAATGGTAATGGTTAGTGAAGGTGTAAATGCCGCTCGCATGTTCAAAAAAGTATTTTTATCTAAGCGGATCGAGTCCTCCTTTGTAGATAATGTATGTGATTTTCTCGACGCAAAAATCGATCCAGATACCCTTATTCAGGAATTGCTGAGCTAAGATGTCAATCCTCAAAGAGCCTTTAATCCAGTTTTTTCTATTAGGGCTGCTGCTTGTTGCTGTTTTCGAATTCGAAGGCTCTCCGCTCGAGGAGGACTCAAAAGTCATTACAATAGACCGCGATGTCTTAATTAATCACATGCAATATCGATCAAAATCTTTTGATTACGAAAAATTTGACTTAATTCTAGAACAGCTTTCTGCTAAACAGAGAGAAAAGTTATTAGACGAATTCATTCGTGAAGAAGTATTATTCAGAGAGGCTAGATCCTTAAATCTGGACGAAAAAGATTATATTATTCGTCAAAGGATGGTGCAAAAAGTTGAATATCTTTTGCGATCCGCTGAGATTAAAGGAGTGGTTCAGCCAGAGGAGTTCTATTCTCTCAACAAAGAAAGGTATCTGGTTCCAAGAAAGATAACTTTCACTCATATCTTCTTTGGCAAGCAAGAAAGAGGAAGTTGGGCTGAAGCAGAACGGTCGGCAGAGCAATTGTTGACAGAATCTCTTGCAACACCGATGGATGATGGAAAAGAGATAAACAGTGGCGATAGGTTTATTTTTCATAAAAATTATGTTCAGAAATCCTCCGACCACATTAGCTCGCACTTCGGCAAAGAATTTAGCGATGCTTTGTTTAAATCAGGGTTAGATAAATGGGAGGGGCCAATTAAAAGTGCTTACGGATACCACATTGTTTTCGTGAGTAATATATTTGATGAGAGATTGCAAAACCTAGAAGAAATTTACGATCAGGTAGAGTGGGATGCGAAACAAGCAGCTATAACAGAACTCACCGAAACTTTTATTTTAGATCTCAAGAAAAAATATAAAGTAGTTTTAGATCTTTGAAACGGTATATCTTCGTATTCATCTTCTTTGCAGCTCATAGCCATGGGCATGATGCAAGGCCTATATATCTAGAAATAAATGAAAACGTTCGTGTTGAATCAAATTATGAGGTTAAAACTAAGATTCCTAACAGCCTCAGTTTCTTTCCCGATGTTATTCTTCCAAAGGGTTGTGAATTTGACGTTTTGCCCGAGGTGGAAAAAGGCGACGGCTTTTCTGTCCGTAGGGCACAATTAGCTTGTTCGGAAACAATTCAGGGTAGGGTTATAAGGATAGATTTCCCCAAACCTAATCCATCTTTAAGTGTTTTGATTCGAACTTCTTTTCGAAACGGGGAGATCCATTCTAAATTGCTCTCTCCTGGAGAAACCGAGTGGCTAATCCCTGAAACCGAAAATATTCCAAGAATTTTCAGGGATTACACCGATTTGGGTATACGACACATCTTAAGCGGCTACGATCACTTGTTGTTCGTTTTATGTTTATTTTTTGTTGTTATCCTTCGGGAACAAAAAAAATGGCGGGTTTTGTTTTTTACTGTTACGGGGTTTACTTTTTCTCATTCCTTAACATTAGCTTTTTCAGTCTTGGATTTAATTACTTTGCCGATCTTATTGGTTGAGGCGTTGATTGCTCTTAGCATAACCTTCTTGGCACTTGAATTAGTAAAGTCAGATAAGAAATCTCTAACTTTTACGTATCCTTCAGCTGTCGCGATAGCCTTTGGCTTATTGCACGGTTTTGGTTTTGCGTCGGTTCTTAAGTCAATTGGGCTTCCTCAAACCGATCTTTTAGTTGGACTATTATTTTTTAATTTGGGCGTAGAAATTGGTCAAGTGCTTTTCCTGCTTTTTATTGCGTTAATCAGTTCAAGCGTCGCGCGGATGTTAATGCCTTACGAAAAACAATCAATGTTGATCGCTTATATTGCTGGAGCTTCTAGTGCTTATTGGGTTATAGACAGAGTGACGAGTTTTTCTTCGGTCTAAATACTCTTAGATTTGTCTATACTGAAAAACTTCGGATAAACTAAAAATTTAAATCAGNTGGATCACCCTNTTATGAGTGAGTTTTCTAAACCCGAACGAGTTTTGTATGCGTTAGTAGCGGTGGCCTTAATCTTAGGTGCGATGAAAGCTGCTGCTGGATTTTTGGTCCCGGCGCTCTTGGCTTTGTTTGTTGCAATCGTTTGTGCGCAACCTATGTANTGGATGACAGAGAAAGGGTTGCCTAGGTGGTTAGCTATTCTTATAGTTGTGATNATCTTGNTGATAATTTCATCAACTTTCCCGCTGGTNATAAGTGGTTCTTTTATAGAGTTCTCTCAGCAACTGCCGTTCTATCAAGAAAAGGCAGAGATTCTTATCGATCAATCTACAACCTGGATAAATGAGTTTGGTGTTGGTGAAATGCTTCCGGGCTTGCTCGATCCTGCAGAGGCCCTTGGCTATATTCAAAGGTTTTTCTCCGCTATGGGAGGGATTCTCTCACGATATTTTNTTATTCTGCTTCTTGTGATTTTCATTCTTGTNGATGTTCCCAGATCCTTGAATAAAGGTAATTCTGCAGCTGGGCAAATTACTCGAACAATTCAACATTATTTCGCGATTAAAACCTTTACGAGCTTTCTGACTGGTTTGGCGATAGGGGCATGGCTNATGATATTGGACGTACAATATCCTATGCTCTGGGGTTTCCTGGCTTTTCTATTTAATTTTGTGCCCAACATAGGATCAGTGATTGCATCCTTTCCAGCTTTGTTTCTCGCGACCATCTTTCAAGGTTATGGTGTTGCTCTGATAGTAATGATTGGCTATGTGGTTATTAACGTTGGGATAAGTAATGGACTTGAACCAAGAATACTTGGCCAGCAGCTTGGTTTGAGATTTGTTTGGATATTTTTATCGTTGATACTCTGGGGTTGGATCCTTGGACCCNTAGGNATGTTGCTCGCNGTTCCCTTGACGATGACTTTACGTATTATTTTAGAGAACCATCAGTCAAGCAGATGGATAGCATTAATTCTTATGCCCGATAAAGCGAAACANGAAGGCTAGTCAGCCAATTGCTTGATTTATATAATTGTGAAAATGTTGGATGCGCATCTCATCCTCATTAAGAAAAACCGTATCAAAACCATCAGAGGTCATGCCTTGTTGAACTGCGCTCAACAATTCAACATCTTGGTCAATGGTGTCAGTCATGGTTTTATTTCCATTAATAACTGCTTGGTAGCTAAATATGTCTCTAGTAGGCCTGACATAATCCTCGGCAAGAAACGCGTCTTGGTTACCCTCTCGTCTTCCNGGAGATAGTATTGCTCNTTCATCGNTCGCAGCATCTTTATCAGCAAACTTAACCAAACTCATCTTATCGAATTCGCACTTCGATGGATCAGTAGGATGGGGTCTGGGACGTAAAACCCAACAATGNTCAGGGGTGAAAGACAAAACTATATTAGGAAATATATTGTATTGCCAAACGTCNGAAAGCTGATGATCAGCCAGTCTGCTATANTCCATCCCTCGCTCGGGGCCGACTTTTCGTTTNTGTTTTTGTAANGCTTCCCTTATTTCTAAGACTTTCCCTTTAAAGTCATTAGGGTTCAAGCCCACTGATTGCAATTGAANGGTTTGAATGTCAGTCGGGTTTTCGGGTATCGGAAACCTTGGGCTAACTGTNCCGCCGGGNACNTCTACTCCCGTGTGTCCGTGCTCGAATAACCTCACNGTGTCATTACAACAATCGACCATCCGTTTGTGTTGNGGGTGAAGAAAATCTACATGGTAAAGCTCACTAAAATTATCAATTACTGCTTTCCAGTTGCAATCGAGCAAAGCGGTTTGATCTTCAACCAAAGTCATTTCAGCGAAGTTATATGGGGATAGTATCTCATTAAGTGGTCCAAGAAAGTCTTCAAAAGCTAAAGGGTGTTCTGAAAGAGAAACAAAAACAAAACCGTTCCAACATCTCGTATGAACTTTTTTCATCGCCCTGTCATCTTTGGGTACCCCATTCAAAAAACGCTCTTTGTAAGGAATGACAGTAAGATCACCATCTATATTANAAGTCCAAGCATGATAAGCACATCGAAAGTTCGCGGCGTGCCCTCGTTCTCCATTTATTAATCTGTTACCCCGGTGCTGGCAAACGTTGAANAAGCCTTGAATTTGNNNATTANTTTTTTTAGTCACCAGAATTTGTTCTCTNCCCATATCNAAGACGAAGTAATCTCCTGGTTTNTTGAGATCNCTCTCTAGCCNTGCTAAAAGCCAAGATGTCTTCCAGATTTCGCGCCACTCTTTTTCCATGTAAGATGTTTCGACGTATCTGTCTTTTGAAAAATTTCTGATTTGCGGTCTTATCTTCGAGTAGTTAACGATATCTATTGTCATGGGATCCCTGGAGGATTAAGAGCNACCTAAAAAGTGTAACCTTTTTCTAAAAGCACAGGTAGACCTCACTGGGTTCTCGGCGCAGGGAGCAATTTTATGGAGGGTCCGGCGTATGAATTTTATTTCTTACGCTGATCAGGTGGATTCGACTGGGTCCATATCGCGTGAATGATTTAACAAGGCCGCTCTCGCGTTACGAGCAACGGCCTTACAGATTACTGAATTTCTGAGGCTGCCAGACGCACCGGGTCTTTCACCGAAGCTACTCCGTTGGCGTAGGTGCATGTGACTTTTCTGGTCTGGTTGCTGTTCGAAGAAACGCGAAAACTAATCGTGGTTCCGCTAGCTCGTTCCTTGAACTTGCTGGTTCGTATTCGCGTAACGTCATTTACCGACTCTTTCACGGCTGCCTTGCACATGGTCATGATTTCTCCGGTGGAGACCTTTGCGTTAACCGAGACGGAAAACACAAACGCAAAACCAATTCCAATCAAATAAAGAAAAACTTTCATAAAAATATCCTTTCGATGGCTCGCTAAATGTAAAAGTCCTCTAGGAGCGGCCCCAGAGGGGTAAGTGCACCCAGATATGTAATCATCGCACACATTCAGGAAAATTGTTAGCCTAACCTTTGTAAATATCCCAAATTAATGGAAATTCTAGGGAACATCTACAAAACTGCTATTTTCCCAAGGCTTACCCAAATGATGTTCAAACTTTACGAGTTTCTAGCTTTAACAGATCACCCCTATCTTCGATAGTATATGTTTTAATCGGTTTCCTAGTGAGGTGGCCTGCAGGCTCGCCCGTCTCGAGATTAAATCTCACACCGTGTAGTGGGCAGCAGATAAACTTCCCTCGGATCCTTCCTTTTTCCAAAGGAGCGTCTTGGTGGCTGCAATTGTTCTCTATGGCGTAGTGAATCCCGTTTGCATTACAAATTAGTATTTTTTCCCCGTCCACATCGATTGGTAAGGATGTGTTGATAGGAAGTTTTTCTAATTCCATGGCTTTGCTTCTACCTAGGTGTTTAGCGAAAAAGGCAGTTAAATCAGACGTTTTCCTGGGATATCGGACGTCTGGCCTTTGTGTTGAAAGTGTAAAACGATCTCTTAACAATGTTAGGATTGCAGCAAAGATTAAGTAAAAAAACAATTATCGGCAAGCGCATGCGTTTAGAGGACAAGATGACGAGTAATTTATCGCTAACAGCAAAAGAAACATTGAAAGAAAAATATCGAAAAGAGCGACAAAAAAGATTACGGTCGGATGGTAACGAACAGTATCTTGAACTTAAAGATCAACTAGCATACTTTTTAGATGACCCTTATCAGGATATCGCTGAGCGTGAATCTGTTCGAGACGATGTTAAGTTTACCTTCATCGGCGGAGGATTTGCTGGTCTTGTTGTTGGAGCTCGTCTTTCAGAAGTCGGTTTAAACAGCATCCGAATTGTAGAGAAGGGAGGTGATTTTGGCGGGACCTGGTATTGGAACAGGTATCCAGGCGCTCAGTGCGACACTGCCTCGATGGTTTATATGCCGCTACTTGAGGAGACCGGTCACATGCCCACTGAGAAATATGTTCACGGCCCCGAAATACTTAGGCATTGTCAGAGAATTGGCCAGCAATATGGGCTATATAAAAATGCTCTTTTTCACACTCAAGTTATCCATGTTGAGTGGTTGGAAGATAAGAAACGTTGGTTAATTAAAACTAATAGGAATGACGAGTTTACTTCTCAATTTTTAGGGATGGGTACCGGACCACTTCATGTTCCTAAACTCCCGGGAATCCCTGGAATTGAATCTTTCGGTGGACATTCTTTTCATACCAGTCGTTGGGACTATGCCTACACTGGCGGAAAGCCCGGCAACGGTGAGCTTAAGAATCTAAGGAATAAGAGAGTGGCAATTATTGGAACTGGTGCGACTGCAGTGCAATGCGTTCCTCACTTGTCGAGGTCATGCCAACAACTATTTGTTTTTCAGCGGACCCCTTCCTCTGTCGACGTCCGCAATAACGAGGCCATCGACCCTAGTTGGTTCAAAAAAATATCTACGCCAGGCTGGCAACAGGTTTGGCTGGACAATTTTACTGCGAATCAAACAGGAGCAGAAGCTTCTGATGACTTAGTGAAAGATGGTTGGACCGAAATCTCTAAGAGGGTTCGAGAAAAAGTGATGAATCTCTCAAAAGAAGATCGGATTCCGGAAAAAATGTGGGAAGCCTATGAAGATGCTGACTTCGAAAAAATGAGTGAGATAAGGGCGCGCGTAGATTCGATTGTAAGCGATTCAGAGACAAGCGAGGGTTTGAAGGCATGGTATGGGCAGTTGTGTAAAAGACCATGCTTTCATGATGCGTATCTTCAATCTTTTAATAACCCTAGCACTCACTTGATCCACACTGACGGAAAAGGAGTTGAAAGGATCACCGAAAAAGGAGTTGTATTTGACGGTGATGAGTATTCGGTAGATTGCATTATTTTTGCATCAGGTTTTGAGGTTGGCACCCCCCTGCAGCGAAGAACGGGATTTGATCCTAAAGGGAAATCTGGAAAGCGGTTATCTGACCATTGGGCAGATGGGATGAGGACGCTGCACGGCCTTCAAGTTGCGGATTTCCCCAATTCATTCATTGTCCAGGCTACCCAAGGTGCGAACCTGATCTCTAATTATCCCCATAATTTAGGTGATTCAGCGAAAACTATTGCTTCGATCATCTCCCATATGATCAAAAATGAATCAAGGGTAGTCGAAGTAATGACAGAGGCTGAAGAAAAGTGGGTCCAACTCATAATGTCGGGTCCAGGCCTTATGCTCGGTTCTCAGGATTGTACCCCCGGCTACTATAACAATGAGGGTATTGATCCCGGACCCTCAAGAAAATCTTTTGTAGGATATCCATATGGCCCCGTTGCTTTTTTTGACTATATTTCTGAGTGGCGAAATAGTGGAACATTTAGCGGTTTACACTTCACTTAAATTGTAGTCCGAATCTTACGAATGAATTTAAACAAATTGAAATCAGCCGAGGCAAATTTTTTGCAGATGTTCCCGGCGGGATTCGAAGATGAAGGATTAACTGAGGTACGAAAACGTCACAACCTGATTAAAATGAATCTGCTTGCTCTTCAGGTTTTTCAAGAGGAGAATTTTCTCGTGGCAGATCAGTTTTTAAAGGACCTTGTAAAGGTCATTTCTGGATCGTCAATGTTATCAATGTTCGAAAAGCCAAGATTTCGCGATATGATCTTATCACTCAACTCCTCGGAAAAAGACTTGTTGACTTCATATTATCGAGAGCTATTTCACGGAGACCAAGAAAACGCTTTCGAGGCCATCGTCGATATCCTAGCTTTTCATAAGATGGCGAAATGGAGTGTAGTCACTATTGCAATGTCTTATTACAGTCCAGAAAGCGAGGTTTTCGTTAAGCCTACAACAACAAAAAAAATTATTTCGGAATTGGGGTTAAACCTCGTCTACAGAGCGAGACCAACCTGGAATTTTTATCAAACATACAGAGAAATAGTTCTTGAAATAAAAAAAAATGTTAGTCCTTCCCTTTCCCCAAACAATGCTGCTCTAACCGGATTCTTGATGATAGTTCTCTAACCTGTCAGAGGCCCAGGATAGTTTTGGCAATTATATTTCTCTGAATTTCCGATGAACCCCCGGCAATCGTTCTCATTCTGTTGTTTAAAAAGCTTGGGGTTAGAGGCAGAAAACCTTGCGGCCCCACAAATTGCCTGTGTCCAACCTCAAGCGCTTGGGGCTGCTTTGGCAAGCCATAGTAAGCGGCAAGCTCGACCCCTAATTCGTCGGCCATTTGAAGGGTTTCTGCTCCTATGGCGCTGAGGACGGAAGAAATAGATCCTGGACTCCCTCCAGATTCCAAGGAGGCGAGTGCCCTACTTTCAGACATTTCAATGGCTAACGCCTTGATTTCAAGAGAATCGATCTTTGAGCGGAAAGCCGGATCCTCTGCTAATACTCTCCCATTCCATTCGGTTTCTCCTGCTAGCTTTTTTGCTCTATTTAAAAGCCTCCTAAGCTCCACAGATGACATAGAAAACCTCTCAAACTCAAGAAGATACTTCGCGACTGACCAACCATTATTTTCCTTTCCAACCCTATTAGCTTTGGGAACTCTGACGTCATTAAACCAAACCTGATTTAGTTCGTGAGAGCCCTCGAGATTGATAATGGGTTTGATCTCGATTCCGCTTGTCTCCATATCTATTAGGAGAAAGGAGATTCCCTGTTGAATACGGCCCTCGTTTGATGTCCTTACTAACGCGAAGATCATGTTCGAGTGTTGGGCGTGGCTCGTCCATATCTTGGTCCCGTTAACAATATAATCATCTCCGTCACTAACTGCCGACGTTTTCAGCGAAGCAAGGTCTGAACCTGAACCAGGTTCTGAATACCCTTGGCACCAAATGTGTTCTCCTGAAAGTATTTTTGGAAGATAATAATCTTTCTGTTCTTTTGTACCATGGCCAATTAACATTGGCCCGCACATTTTTAATCCCATCGGAGCAATGCCAGGAGTACCGTATCGTGCACATTCTTGAGCAAATATGTATCTTTGTCGGGGCGACCATCCAGTTCCTCCGTATTCCTTTGGCCAATCTGGTGCCACCCAGCCCTTCTTGTAGAGAACGGCTTGCCACTTCGCTGCTGAAACAGGCTCTTGCCAAACACTGGTTTTTTTTCTCCCTGCCTCTTTGAGTTCATCTGTCAACTCTGCATCCAGGAAAGCTTGTATCAGCTCCCTAAATTCTTGTTCGTCCTCTGGGTATTTCACTTCGTTCACCTTGCGTTAAATTGTGGTTTCGAAAATACTAAAATACAGGATAGCTGTTGACTTTCAAAGGCTATACGCCTTACATCTTATAAGGAAAAGGTGAGCAGAGGAACTTTATGAGGCATCACCATTTTTTCATAACTTGAACAAAAGATGCAGCCAAAGAGGTAGTTCATGGTAATAAGTATCGATCGAAAGACGGGGTTAAAACGATTTAGCACTCGAGCTGCTAAAGCGACTGAAAAAATTTCCGGAAAAGGTTACTCGCTTGTAAATGAGGAATCACTTAAGACTCTGCCAGAGCAATTCCCTGGCGCTGTTTTTGGATCGGAAGAGCAAGCCAAGTATAGAGAGTTTAAAGAGGCGAGACGTGGCGTGGGAGAATATGTGGCTCTCGAAGGCGAGTTTTCAGATTACATTAAGGATGTTTATTCGAGCGAACCTGTGAAGCGAGATATCTTAGATGATGAGTGCGAAATTCTTGTGATAGGAGCCGGTTTTGCGGGCCTTTTACTTTGGTACAAGCTAAGAGCTGCTGGGTTTAAAGATGTGAGGTTTTGCGAGCGAGGGGGTGATGTTGGAGGAACCTGGTACTGGAATCGTTACCCAGGAGTCGCATGCGACGTCGAGTCATATTCTTACCTACCGTTGCTCGAAGAAATGGGGTACGTCCCCACAATGAAATTTGCCTCGGGCTTTGAAATTCTCGAGTACTGCCAAAAAATGGCAGAAAAATTCGGATTTTACGATCACTGTTTGTTTCATACAAGTGTAGAAAAGACTGAGTGGAGCGAGGACAAGAAGGTTTGGTCAGTTCACACAGACCGAGGCGATAAGATGCGAGCTAAATTCGTAATTTTGGCTAATGGTATTTTGACTACTCCCAAGTTAGCTCGCATAAAAGGAATGGAGAAATTTGAGGGAACGTCGTTTCATACCTCTCGGTGGGATTATCAGGTTGATTTAAAAGGTAAGCGAGTTGGGATAATTGGTACTGGCGCTACCGCTGTTCAAACTATCCCAGAGTTAGCAAAGATAGTAAGGGAGCTATACGTTTTTCAGCGAACACCCTCCTCGGTCGATGTCAGAGATCAGCGAGAGACAACAGCTGAAGAGATAGAAGCTTGGAGCAAAGAACCTGGCTGGGCAGTCGCCAGAAGGGCCAGATTTGCTAGGATATCTGCAGGCAGGACGGCCATGAAAGCCAATGATGAATACTTATCAGGAAACGTGCCAGACTTCAAAGATAGAAAATCGCACGTTAAAAAACTCTCGGCAAAAGAGTTGATGGAGAAAACCCTCAACAGCAATTTTCGGATAATGGAACAGATTCGAGCCAGAGTTGATTTGATTGTCGAAGACAGAAAAACCGCTGAAGCCTTGAAACCTTACTACCCCTATGGATGCAAAAGGCCTACTTTCCACGATGAGTATTTGCCTGCTTTTAATCTGCCTCATGTGCATTTGGTAGATACTGCTCCGAATGGTGTTCAGGAGATCAGTAAAGAGGGAGTTTGTCACGCAGGAAAAAATTACCCGTTAGACGTGCTTATTTACGCTACTGGTTTTCAATGGATGGCTACATCAACCTTCAATATGATAGTCGGGAAGACCGGAACCTCATTGCACGAAAAATGGGAGTCGAAAGGGACCAAAACTTTTCTTGGGATCCACAGTGAGGGGTTTCCTAACCTGTTTATTGTATCTGGGCCACAAGGGGGAGGCGGAAGCTTTAATTTTACCGATGCCATTGATACTCATGCCGATTATATCGTTAAGTTGTTAGAAAAAATGCGGGATGATGGAATAAGTGTCGTTGATGTAGATGCGGAGTCAGAGAACCGCTATGCGGAACACTGCCGTCAAGCAGATATCGCTTCCGCTCCTCTTCGGGACTGTATTTCATACTATAACGGAGAAGGAGAGGCAGATCCGGGAAGTCTAGCTTATTACGGGGGCAGAGAGTGGCACAAGATCCGTCGAGAAGCCGAAGAGACGTTAAATCCTTACATATTTGAGTCCTAAACTATTCTAAATAAGAATACAATAGTTTCTAATTATTCCTTAAAAGGGGTGAACCTTACGATGATATGGTGCGTATCACTTTTCATAGTCAACTCGATACACTAAAAGGACAAGCATCATGGCATTACCAGAATCAGCACCACGCAGCAACGAGCGTATAGAGTTCGAAACAGCGGAGATGAAAAAGAGACTTAACCGATGTGATTCTGAAGATTCGCTCTCAGAATGGGAACTTGCAAGGTCAACCAGTAAAACCTGGTCAATGGAGCAAGATTAGTTAGCATTTCTGAAACTTGTAGTCCCCGTGTTCTTTCATGCCCTGACGTTCCTGCCTGTTAACCCCAAAGCCCCGCGGTATTGATATTGCGGGGTTTTTGAAAATCTTGAGATAAGCTATCATTCAATAGTAGTCGGCATTTTTAGAGGTTGCTATGGGAATAGTCATTGATCGTTATGAAGACTTCGACGTTGAAATAGCGAACAAAACCATTGGACATCACTTTGACAGTGAAATAGCAGAAGTCAAAATCACCGGACTTGGCGAGGGCGTGGGGCTTATGTCCTCAATCGCTCGAGGCCATCTCACGCTTTCCTCTGGCGAACATAAAAAGGTGGTTGTGAAGTGCACAGCGAGAACAGAAAATAGCGAGCTCTCGAAAGGACTCAATTTTTATAAAAACGAAGTCAACTTCTATCTGCATCTAGCTAAGGATTGCCCCATTGAAGTCCCAAAATGTCTGTACGCCTCTGTCGACCCGATTACTCAAGATTTCTTGCTGGTTTTGGATGATTTGGGAAATGAGACGGCGGGGGATCAGCTAGTAGGTATTTCCGAAGGCCACCTGCGAGCCGCTTTTATCAGGGCCGGGCAATTACACGGACTCTATTGGGGGCGTACCTCAGAATTCGATTGGCTGAATTACCAGCTTGATATGCGGACTACCTTGTTCAGACGAGATCAAATTCTTCGGCCAGGGATTGATCCTTCCTTGAAAAATTTTAGCCAACACTTCACTGGAAATCGAGAAGAAATTGTTAGGAAGATTGGAGATCAGTACGCGGATTTATTTCTCCAAGCAATGAGTGGTGAACAGACAATTATTCATGGGGATTATCGGGTAGATAATTCCTTTCTGGTAGAGAGGAATGGCTCTCCTGACATTATATCTGTAGATTGGCAGAACACGACAGGAGGCAATGGCACTCATGATATCGCTTATTTTAGCGCCCAGAGTTGCGACGCTGAAATAAGAGGTGATACGGAGCTAAATTGCCTGCGGGAGTATCATCAAACACTCATCGATATGGGTGTTAAGGATTACAGTTTTGATCAGTGTCTAGAGCATTATCGATATAATTTACTGATCCTCATGATTACCCCTATCGCCATTTGCGGTACTTTAGATCAAGGGAACGAACGGGGAGCTCAGGTTGGTGCGACTGGATTGAAGAGGACTTTTGAGGCAATAGAATCTCTTGATTGCGCCCAATTGCTAAAATAAGAAAATTATCAAGTTCAAAAGTATTAAACTTGATAGAAGTGTAAGCCTTGTGCTTTATTGTAATTTATTATTTTTGAGGTCTTACCAGCAGATCTCCTCTCCGTCCCATGACCAAAATCTTCCAGTATCGAAAGGCCTTAGGTTATTTACGACTTTGCTGATACATGCAGCAGACTGCGAGGTGGAGAGCAAGGAATGTTTTTTACCATCTCCCACAAAAGGGGCAGAGAGTTTCGTTGAGACGGTCCCTGGATGCAAAGCTGCTACGCAACAGTTCGGAACGCTTTTACTCCACTCGATGCTAAGTGTCTTGAGTGCCATATTTAGAGCGGCTTTAGAGATACGGTAACTATACCACCCGCCGAGTTGGTTATCTCCGATTGATCCTACCTTCGCAGAGATTGAAGCGAAAACACTTTGTTGGCTTTTGCGTAAAAGCTTCTGAGCGTATTTTGCGATAAGTAGTGTTGGAAGCGTGTTTATGCTTATACTCTCCTCAAGACCATGAGGTTCAAATTTTCGAATGGTCTTTTCTGGCAAGCCATCCTCTGACGAGAGAAATCCAACGCAGTTAATGACCAGATCTAATGAGTGAATTTTTGACAGTGTAGTCTGAACATTAGTTTCACTCGTGGGGTCCATAGGTAACAGCTCGATTTGCTCGGATAGCCCCTGTGGCGTAGTCTTATAATATGTGCCTCTTACTTGGTGACCCGCATCGGCGTAGTTCTCCGCTAAAGCTTGCCCGATTCCTCCCGATGCACCGACAATCAAGACATCCAATTTTCTTCTCCCTGCAAAAAGGAACAAATTCGTATTTTCTCGGTGATTTTTACGACATATACTTTCCCAAGGATCAGGCGAGCCGCCTTTAAAGATAGTAATCAATCATTCGGAAAATTCTCTTTTGTTTTTAAGATATAAGTTGTTCCAAATTCTTGGGTACCTAGGGCTATTGCCAATGGCTGGACCCTTATTTTTTTTCAATAATCCATTTTGGGTTAATTTTTTTGTTACCTATTCCTTAGCTATTCTTAGCTTTGTCTCTGGGACTTTGTGGTCAAGGAGTTTTCAATTGCTTAGATCTGAAAAAGATCAAATTAAAATACTTTTAATATCGAACGCCTGCGTTTTAATTGCCTTTTTTTCTGTTTTGTATCTTAATCGGTTTGTTTTGTTAGTCTTAGCAAGTATTTTTGCGCTAGTCTTACTTGTTGAGCGGTATTTCTTTGACGTTGAGGACCTAGCCGAGGGATATTTTAAGATGCGATCAACTGTCTCAACAATCGTGATATTCCTTCACATCATGGGTTTCGTATTCTTGAGAGCGGCATAGATGAGAAAGGTTTTGACTTTTTTGTTGTTGTTCTCTTCACCGGGGACTGTATTGGCCATTGAGACTCCCGATTATGAGATAATCGATACGCTCCCAGAATTAGTGGAGGTGAGGAAGTATGCTGGGGCGATAACAGCGTCGACCTCAGTAGCCAGCGGGATCAGGGAGTCTGGAAATATTGGTTTTAGACGACTTGCTGGCTATATTTTCGGTGATAACGAATTAAATAAAAAAATTGAAATGACCGCCCCTGTGATGCAGCAAAAAACAGGGGAAGAATATTATGAGGTTGTTTTTTTTCTCCCGAAAGATCTTCTGACCCCGCCACGCCCCTCAAATAGCGATGTTTTGATTAAAGAAATCAACATGGAAGTTGCTGTTCTCGCTTACAAGGGTGGTTGGAAGGTAAAGACCTACGAAGAGAACTTGAAAAGGCTCAAAGCCAGATTGGCAAAGAATGAAAAGTGGAGAGCAAGTGGTAACCCGATCTGGGCGCGATACGATCCTCCTTGGATGCCCTCGTTTCTTCGCAGAAATGAGATTATGTTGCCCGTGATTCGTCGATAATTTATCAGCAACGTTTCTTAGTCAGCAAACATAGATGCTTTTTCCAGCAGATGCTCTGTTTGCGAGGACCGAAAACTTTGCAGGTTAGCCCTAATTTTCTCATCGTGTAGACTCAATATCTGGGCTGCCAATAACGCCGCGTTACCCGAGTTATCAATTCCCACGGTCGCGACGGGTATCCCAAATGGCATTTGCACGATTGATAGTAATGAATCCTGTCCCTCCAATTTCGTCGCAGAAATTGGAACACCGATTACCGGCAAAAGAGTCAGAGAAGCGACCATTCCCGGTAGGTGCGCCGCTCCACCAGCACCAGCGATAATGACCCTAAAGCCATTTTTCTCCGCGTTTTGTGCATAATCAAACATTTTTTTTGGAGTCCTGTGAGCCGAGATTATTGAGATTTCGTGCCTGACCTCTAGCTGCTTCAAATTTTCTCTCGCCTTCTCCATTTTGGGTAAGTCAGAGTCGCTTCCCATAATTATTCCTACTATTGGCGCATCGTTTTTCATATTGGGTTTTCTCCTCGAACGGAAATCAGCGACTGAATTTCTTCAGCTCTTTCTTTGGCATTCGATAGCGTCTCTCCGGTTACGGTAACATGTCCCATTTTTCTGTGGGGAGAACAGTGAAATTTTTGGTAGAGGTGAACGAAAACATGCTCGAAGCCATCAATTAGGTCGACTCCTTCAATAACGGTTTTACCTTCAAAACCTGCCTCACCTAGCAAATTAAACATTACCGCGGCGCATTTGGACTGAGTTGGTGTAAGCGGTTTTGATCTGAGAATATTGTATTGCTGAAGAAACTGAGAGGTCTCACTCGATTCAATGGAGTGATGCCCGCTATTGTGAGCTCGCGGGGCGACTTCATTTATTAATAAGCGGTGATCTTTGGTAAGAAATAGTTCGACACCAAACAAACCCACTCCGCCCAGCGCACGAACGGCCTCAATTGACATTCGTTTCGCTTCTCTAAGTATTTTGTGTGACAGAGCAGGTGGCGAATATAGGGTTTTTAGAACGTTCCGTTTTTTATCAAATTCTAATCGAGTTGGCTCCCAAGTCGTGTTGTCACCGCGTTCATTTCTAGCAACCATCACCGCTAATTCTATGGCATCCGGTATAAACGCCTCAAAATAGGTTGGTTTTTTAAGCAGGTCTAGCCGATACGATTTATCTTGAAGGATTAGAACACCTCTACCATCATAGCCGCCAGTGCGCGACTTTTGTACCAAAGGCCAACCGAGCTCTTCGATCGAACTAACCGATTTTTGGTTCTCTGAAAAATAGTCACAAGTTGGTATCCCTGCCTCGAATAAAGAGTGCTTTTGAAGCAATTTATCTTTAATAATTGCCAGTGTTTTTGGACTAGGTATTATGGATATTCCCTCAGCCGCTAATTGGATTAGAGCACGCGTATTGATGTTCTCAAGCTCAACGGTCAGCACGTCCACGTGCTTCGCAAATAGCCTGATGTCTTGCTCAGAGCTTGGGCTTCCGATTACCTGACGTGCTCCCATTAACGCAGCGGGACATTTATCGGTTGGGTCGAGAACTATCAAGTCATCTTCTGTTTTTGCTATTTCTTGTGCAAGCAAGCCTGCAAGTTGCCCGCCCCCTAATATCCCTATTTTCATTTTCTAGCCAAAGGTAAATGACAGATTCTATACGATTTAGTCATTCGACCTGTATTTTCGTATTGGTTCCCATAATAATAGAATCAGAAGGGTCATCACAATCGAGATGATTCCACCCATAACCATCGTGCTGGACGCCCCTATAACCCCGGCCCAGAAACCTACCCAAATGGTCCCGATATTGTTTGATGTTTGAGCTGCAACATACATTAAGGAAAAGGCTCTGCCTCGCATTTTATCTGGCGTTGTAAGCATCACGGTAGTTACTCTTACCGCTACTGTTACCGAATCAGCTGCTCCCAACAATGCAATTAAAANCATNCCNGTGATTAACGAANTGGTTAANCCAAAAGCNAACAANAAGANNCCGTAAGCNAGTGATGCCCAAAGNACNATNANTCCTTTNGCNTGAANNNTAGTCANTGCAAGNACTGCNATTCCTCCNATAATGGCNCCNGCAGAATTTGCNGATCCCANNAATCCTGTTCCGCTAGCTCCNGCAGCGAAAAGNCCNANNGCGATAACGGGCAAGATTTCTCTGTAAAAAGATGAGGTGGTAATGGCTGCATCTAGGAGAAATAGGCCTGGCAAAATGGGGTGTTGCCTTACATAACTTAATCCCTCTAAAGTCTCCGAAATTTGGCCTTTTGGTAGCTCTGATTTTTCATCGGTCTTACCCGAAACGGCCAATAAAAAAGGGCCGAAAGCTCCCGGTAGACAGAGGATTGCGCACGTAAAAAATACGGCGGTTAGTCCCCAATTTACTGCGACGAACGCAAACAGCAAAGGACCGACAATGGCGGCGAGATTTTGAGAAGCCGTATCGGTAGAGGCGGCGGCCATGATTTCTTTTTCCGGAAAGACCCCGGGTATTAGCGCTGCTCTGCTAGGACCGCCAAGGGTTTGAGCGCCGGAAGCAATTGCGATCGCTAGATATATCAACCCTGGAGTAAGTACATCTGATGAATTAAAAGCTGAGACGAGGGCGAGAACGATAAAAGTAATTCCGTGCGCGGCGGCAAGAATTATTTTTCGATCGGTGCGATCAGCGAGCGTTCCAGCCCAAAGAGTTGAAGGTAGTTGAACTACTAGCTGGACTATTCCAATTAGACCCACTAAAAAAGGTAACCCAGTCTCGTCTAGGAGCCACTGAGAGAAGCCCAATATTCTCAACCAGCTTGCCACGCCGCCAGTCATCAATATGACCCACAGGATTCGGTAGTCTTTATATTTGAATGTGTTCCAGTTTGAAGCAGATTTCGAGAACATTAGACAGTCACAGGTTAACTTGGCGCAGCTTAAAGTTTCAATGGCGANAGCCCTTCAAACCTTAACACATCGGGCTTGATATGTTGTGTTCCTTGTGTTTCAGTCCNTGGAAAAGACTTAAAAAANTGAAAGCNAAGAGGCANATCGATGGCCGTCTCCCAATGGAAAGAGAATCCTGAGCTAGTTCGAAAGACCATAGAGTTTAATTTCAGAGATAACAAGTATCGTGGCTCGCTGGTTGCTCCACCGAAATCTGAAGGTCCTAAGCCTTTGGTGCTAGTTATTCATAATTATCAAGGACTCAAATTTTTTGATGTCGACGTTGCCGAGTTTATAGCGCGCTCTGGCTATGTAGGACTAGCAGTAGATTTATATGGTGAGGATGTTCCTGTTGATGAGAGACTTTGGCCAGATGACCCTAAAAAGGTAATGTTGTTCAACAAGAAATGTTTTGAGGCAATGGTTAAATGCGATCATGACCTTGAGTTTTTTAGGTCTCTTTTGAACCAGTGGTTAATTAAAGGAGTTGAAGACGACTGTGTTGACAAACGCGTTTCTCCCGCGGCAATCGGCTATTGTTTTGGTGGCGTAGCTGTCTTGGAAGCAGTGCGTGCTGGATTGAATCTCTCGGGCGTCGTATCTTTTCACGGACTATTACAAACTGGCGAGGATAGTGCACCAGAGATGGTAGGCATAGAGAGACCGAANCTAAAATTAGCTCCGAATTTATATAATAAAGATACGGTTGTTTTAATTGAGAATGGTCGAGATGATCACTTGGTCTCCGATGAGAGTAGAACGCGGTTTTGTCAAGAGATGGATGACGCGGGCGTGCGTTGGATCTTTCACGATTACTCAGGGACCCCCCATGGATTTGCCCTTCCGCCAACCTTGGGCCCCCCAGGTCATTTGCACATCTCTTCAGATAGATTATCGACGATAAGCATGTTGAGGTTTTTTAAAGAAATCTTTCCAGGGTTTAAGCAGAATCGAGTCGAGTACAATGCATCAGGGAATTTTATACCGGATTAGATAAGGGAATAAAAGAAATGCAGATAGTGGCGAATGAAGAGCAGATAAAGAAGTTATTGTTGGATCTTAATATTCCAACGTTACTCATGGTCATGACACAGTACGCTGGAGATGATCGCTGGTTAGTAAATCGCTATCGTCCCAAACCAATTTATGTGCCCGAAGGCGAGATTTTCCCTGATGACAGCGGGGATTATGATGGTGATATTGCTGATGAAATAAGAGCGGCGGCTTTAGACCTCATTCTTAAAATAAGAGATGGTGAGGCCCCTCTACCTCTTCCGCCCACGGCTCGCCGGATGCGAGAAATGATGGAATTTTCAGTTGGAGAACCGCTAGGGCAAGATTTCTGTGACATGCTGCTCGAGGAAACGAATTTTGTCGACCGAGACAGTGATTGGCTAGATAAGATGGTTGAGCCTTCGAAAAAGAAGTTTTTAGATGAACTCCATGTAGTGATCGTTGGCGCCGGCATGTCTGGAATTTGTACAGCGGCAAAATTAAAACGCGCAGGTATTCAGTTTACTATATTAGAGAAAAACGATGCCGTTGGGGGTACGTGGTATGAAAATACTTATCCCGATTGTGGAGTCGACACACCGAACCATTTTTATTCTTTTTCTTTCATGAGGAATCCGGATTGGTCTGGCTACTACTCAAAAAGGGATGAGCTGTATGAATATTTTGANAGATGTACCGACNAGTTAGACATTCGTAGTCATATCAGACTTCAAGCAGAAGTTATCGGAATGACGTTTAACGAAAAAAGAAAAAGCTGGAGCGTAGACTTTTCCCTNGAAACGGGAGAAACAGAAACTATCGAAGCAAATATCGTAATCAGTGCAGTAGGCCAGCTAAATAGGCCCGTGGTTCCAAAGTTTGCAGGACAGGATAACTATACTGGCGAATCCTTCCATTCGGCTCGGTGGCGGCATGATATTGATCTTACCAATAAAAAGGTAGCGGTGATCGGAACGGGTTGTAGCGCAGTCCAGTTAGTTCCGAAAACTGCTGAAAAAGCTCAACACCTAACCGTATTTCAGAGGACCCCACATTGGATAACGCCGAGTCGGGATTACTATCGATCAGTAGAAGATGGCATAAAGTGGGCTTTGAATTATCTTCCTGGATACGCAGAGTGGCATCGGGCGCGAATGATTTTTGGTTTTATGGATAGAAATTGGAGCGCTGTTGTTGAAGACCCAAATTGGCAGCGTAAAGATCGTTCAATGAATGAGCAGAACGATATGATTAGAGAATCGTTCACTGCATATATCAGTGCTCAACTTGGTGATCGACAGGACTTATTGCCAAAGTGTGTGCCTGACTTCCCTGTTTACGGCAAACGNCCAGTAATCGACAACGACTGGTATAAGACTCTGGCAAGAGAAGACGTTAGCTTGGCAGACAGCCCTATCAANGGTTTCACTGAGAAAGGGATTATTACAGAAGACGGGGTCGAANATGANTTCGATGTAATNGTTTACGCTACTGGCTTTAATACAAATAGATTTTTATGGCCTATTGATGTGAAAGGATCGGATGGGAAAAATCTCGGGGAATCNTGGGGCGAGACTCCGGAGGCCTACAAGGGTATTTTGGTGCCATCTTATCCAAATCTCTTTTGCTTATATGGTCCCAATACAAATATCGTTCACGGCGGAAGCATTATCTATAATACTGAATGTCAAGTGCATTACATGATGCAGTGTATAGCGCTTATGGCTGAAAAAGAGGCAACTGAGTTGGAGATTAGCGCAGAGATCAATGACAAGTACAATGAAGAAGTTCAAGATTTAAGCCAGCGCCTTGCGTGGGGACATCCTGGCGTTCAGAGTTGGTACAAAAACTCTGAAGGGCGAGTTGTCAACAATTCTCCTTTTAGTAATTTAGAGTATTGGTCTATAACCCATGACCTAGACCCCGAGGCATATAACTTATCATAGCTGGTTTACTGCATATTTATAGCAGTATCAAAGGCAGGCCTCCTCGAGATGTTATCCACATATCGCTTGAGGTTTGACATTTCTTCTGGGACGCAACCAAGTCTGTTGCTCATAAAGCAGGCATGTCCAAGCATTATATCTGCAGCTGAAAACTTTCCTATCANGTAGTCTCTATCCTTAAGCTCCTTATCAACAGGCTCCANGGCACGAGTTAATAGTTTTTTAGCTTGTGACAGCGCTGTCTCATCTCTGCGATCAGGAGGAAGTAGCACCGTTTGAACCACTATAGTGTTCACNGGTGGCATGACCATGCCCTCACAGTAATGAAACCATTGAAGGTANNNNGGNAAAGNNGGNTCNCNTNNNTCNGGNTTTANNTCAGCTTTTTNGTGNCATTCAAGTATATANTCNACGATAGCGCCNGATTCCCATANNAGTTTNCCNNNATCNTCAAGNACNGGNACNCGCCCNAGTGGGTGNCGTGCTCTNTGNNTNNNNGATTTCAANTCNTCNGGATGNAANCGCATNTTGTTNACTTCGTAGGGNAGTCCNAGNTCTTCAAGCAGCCAAATNATTCTGCCTGCNCTTGAGTTTGGTGCGAAATGAACNANTAACATNTGNATTTANTCCTCNTNGNGCTTATCGATTAACAGCTCGCAGCCTGTTGCTTCAAATATTTCGTAAATTTTTTGTCTCTCTGCAGGCTCTAATTTTGAAAACTCAATGCGAAGCCAATGCAAGCATTTTGATTGGTAAGGAAAAACTTTTTGTTTCCAAGGCTTGTCACGGACTAGCGTTTCAAATTCTGTTTTTCCGCTAGTTATCGCCTCCTCATTTCGAAGCATCACGGGAACATAGGTACGACCCACTTCTGCCAGCAAGTCGCGAAGTCTTTTCCCTAACGCCTGCAATTCCAGATCGCAGTTTTCCGGGACGTCGAGTCCAGATAGATCTTCCATAGTACTTACCCAAGCATGAATTCGAGGAAATCTTTTTATAATAATATTGCTTGGAGTCGGATCAAACTGAGCTAACTGTGTTAGTTGACCAAAAAAAGCAAAATCGCACGACCTGGGACGTGTCCCCAACAAAAATGGATGAGATTGGAGTAAATTATCCAAACAAGTTAAAAACTCCATAAAGCTATCTTCAATGACGTCTTTGGTAGTCTCGTTCGAGCCAACTACACCCAGTCTTGATATTTGTCTTTCTGAGAATGTTTTTTTTAGGGCGACGGCTTTTTGATTGCTTTGGGAGATGCCGCCTTGATAAAAAGGCAGGATTGAACCTGCCATGTCTGCATCTTGGAGATATGCCCATCGATAATGGAACATGGCCTTGGTTACCCACTCATCGCCGTAATCTTCCAACAAATAGTTAAGAAAAGATGTTGCCGGATCTTTCGGGATTACAGATCGACCCGGATATTCGATCTCAAGTTTTCTGATGATTGGAGTGCTGTCGATTGCAGGCTCGAGATGACCTTGGCTATCCTTAAAATAAAGAATCGGAATTAGACTTACTTTTGGTCTCGGTAAATTATTTTTGCCTTGGCTAATTAGAAATTTAAAAGGAATTCTTCGGTACCGCAGGACTGCTAGCATTTTTCTTGTGTAGGGTGAGGCTGGAACGCCTATTATCGTGAGCAATTCGGGAGTCATTAGCCTTTTTTTCACTTATCTTGAGGACGATAGAAATTGCGCTCCCCTAAGTCAAGTTAAATCATTCGAAATGGCCTGGGCTGCAATCAGGGCAAGTATCAGCGCAGAGTGACGCTATTTTCTAATCCCATCAGGTCGCTCCTAACTATTCTTCGCCCGTATTTTCTATCGGGTAATGAACTCCTGGTACACCGCTCTCAAGCGCTTGATACCAATCTGGTCGAGGCTGAACTGGCTGATAAGAGCTTGGAACCATTGGCAAATCTTTGTTCCATTCATGATGAATTGGCGGGATCTGGAAAGTCCCGTTACCCGCATTTGTTCCACCATCAACAAGAAGATCGACACCAGTTATATAACTTGCGAGGTCGGAAGCCAGAAACATTACAGCGTTGGTCACTTCTTTTACCTCACCGATTCTCCGCATTGGTGTTCTGCTCGCAATCCATCTGTCGATGCCCATGCCTTCCATAAAGGGTCTTGTCATCTCAGTTACAATAAATCCCGGAGAGACAGCATTCACGCGCACGCCCCTGTCTGCCCATTCGACACCTAACTGATATGTCAGATTTAGAAGTCCGCCTTTTGCAGCAGTGTAGCCAATCACAACATTTTCATTTCCTCCGCTGGCCAGAATACTGCAGATATTTACTATGGAGCCCGAGTTCCGTTTAAGCATATGACGCCCACACTCTCTTGCATAATAGAAGGCGCCGGCCAGATCAACGGCCAGAATATTGTTAAAGGTCTTCGAATCAAAACGTTCTGAAGCTACGCCTCGAGGATCAGCAATTCCCGCATTATTAATTAGGACGTCTATGTGCCCGAGTTCCTCTATTCCTTTTTTAATAACTTGATTGACATCGTCTTCAATAGATACATCGCCAGAGACCGCGACAACCTTACTCCCCTCCCTCTTGCATGCTTCAGCAACTTCTTCAAGCTTTTCCCGACTTCTTGCGGTAATAACTAAATCCGCGCCTGCTAGAGCAAAATCCTTTGCGAATTGCTCGCCTAAGCCATAACTTGCTCCTGTGATCAGAACGTTTTTTCCTGAAAAATCAAACATTACAAACCTTAATAAAACTAAAACTATAGTCTAAAGGGATTTGCGGTGTGTGGAAACTGGTGCATCATACATCGAGAACTTCAGGAGTAAAGATGATCCCAAAAACTATAAAAGACGTGACGCCAAAATGGCTTTCAAAGATCCTGGATATTGAAGTTACCGATATTGGAGTTACCAAGATAGGAGAGGGGATCGGCCTTTTGGGAGACATTTATAAAGTTGACCTTTCGCATAGTGAGCCTCTGCCTAAGAGTGTGGTCGTAAAGCTCCCATCCTCTTTTGAGGATAATCGCCAACAGGGAGTAGCCTTGGGCATGTTCGAAGCTGAGGTCCGCTTTTACAATGAGCTCGGTCCAATGGTTAACGTGGGTCTACCAAAAATCTACCACGCAGACATTTTAGAGGGCACAGCCGATTTCGTTATAGTGATGGAGGATCTTAGTGATTTAATTATGGTTGCCCAAAGTGACGGCATGGGAGCTATACAAGCTGAATCTGCGGTAAGGGTTTTGGCAAAGATTCATTCTGTCTGGTGGGGCAAAATGGAAAGTCATGAATTTGATTGGATTCCTTCCATGATAGGACCTCGAATAGAGTTTGTCACGCAATCTTTATCCGACATGTTCCCTAGATTTGCTGAAAACTTTGGAGAATATATAAGTTCCGAAGCATTAAGTCTCTACGAGCTCTTTAGTAAAAACTACTTAAACGTGAATAAGATCCTTGCAGCGCGCAGTCCATGGACGCTCGTTCATCAAGATTGCAGAGTCGAAAATATGCTTTTTGGAGAAAATGATTCTAATTACGTTGCCGTTATTGATTGGCAAGGTATTGGCAGGGGACCATCATCTTACGATCTTGCGTACTTATTGGGAGGATCGGTTGAAACAAATCTGCGTCGACAGCATGAAGATCGATGGATCAGCATATATCATCAGACGTTGCTGGAAGAAGGTGTTTTAAACTACTCTATTCAAGAGTTAAGAGAAGATTACCGGATGTCCCATCTCCAAGGTGGGCTGGCTACTGCCATGTTTACCGCTGGCTCCCTCAACTTGAACAATGAGAGAGGATTACAGTTGGTGATTACCATGGTGCAAAGACATGCGCAAGCAGCGTTAGATCACAATGGAATCCAACTCCTAGACGAGTTCAAAAAATAGGAGCGAGTTCTCCCAGCTACGATTCAGTAATCTAATAATTTGACATATCCGTTGAGTTGGACCTCTATCCCAGCTTGCTTGATGAAATTTTTATCGTGATAAAGCTTTGAGAGAGATAACAAAGGCACAGGCTCGTAATCAGCACCGAATTCAATCAGTCGTTCGCTTAATCGCTCCAAAAGGCGCGATACTTCTTGAAGCTCTGAAAGAGTCGGTTCTCTCTTTTTCCAAGCTTTAAAGATTTTTAATACCGAAGTAGAGAAGTTAAACATTGGTATCGGAGTTCCCATGACATCGACTCTCTCGTTAGAGGACTCTCCAGCTAATTTGATTAAAACATCAAGTAATTCTTTTTCCGCTTCTTGGCTAAATAGGATTTTTGGTCTATTCATGAAGTTGACCGATGATAAGTTGTCTTGGTAATCGTTGTATTGTTTATATTGCAACCTGGTAACTAAGGGTTCTTCCATTTTTTAGCGTTGATTCTAATCCAATCCAAGTCTCATCCGCATACCAAACTTTTATAGGGCCACCTTTCGCGTTTATGAGATAGCCCGTAAGTGAATCTGACTCCGTGTCGATTTTCGTTATAGTTACTTCTTCCATCTCTCCCGTCTGTGCGTTAATGAGCTTATTCTGTAATAAGAAATCTGGATTCCAATAAGCAAAAGTATATAAGCAGCCTTGATGAATTGTGTCCTTATCGAGAGTGTTAATGGAAAAACTCTCTTCATTCCTTCTTCCAGATACTTTGAATTCCTTCCTGTTAGATCGCGTTGCCGACTCTATCTCAGACAGGCACCCGCTTTCCCAAACTTCAGTATTTTGGTGACGGTATTTAAGGACATTCACAAACAAAATCTTTACGTCAAATCTCGCCTCTGATTCTATTACTGTTTTTTCGCCTAGAAATGTTTTCTTGAATCGGTGCTCTCCTATTGGATTCCCGTCAACGGTGACATTAAAAATCCATTCTTCGTTCTCTTCCGCCACCGCGTTGGATAAAAAAATGCACAAAAACAAAAGAAAGCTTAGAGGATTTGTAAAACTCTTCATATAAAACGATCTGGTGTAGGCGCTCTTGATTATAGATAGGTAGCCCAATAATTACTATGGATAGCTGTTATTATCAGCAAGAGAAGAAACAGTCCATTTTTTAGAAGCGAGAGCTATGAAAAGTAAAAACTTGAAAGTGATATTGACCAGTCGTCCAGTTGGAGAGGCGACTTCCGAGTGTTTTTCCATTATTGAAGAAGACCTCACAGCTTTGAGCCCAGGTGAAGTTCGTATTGCAAATGAATCGCTTTCTGTTGATGCAGCGATTCGAACAATGTTACGTGGTGAAGGCTTTCACATGCAGATGGGTATCGGTGATACTATTTTCGCTGGCGGGGTAGGCAGAATAGTTGAATCAACCGTCGATGGATGGGATGTGGGGCGCGCTGTCAGGGGGCCATTAGGTGCTCAATCCTTTGCTGCACTATCTACGGAGCACCTTGAACTGATAGAAGAATCTAATCTTCCGCTAAGTGTAAATCTCGGAATTTTGGGCGGCTCAACAGGAGTGACTGCTTGGATCGGCGTAAAGAAAGTAGCAAGGCCTAACCCTGGGGATTTATTTGTGGTGTCTGCGGCTGCAGGCGCGGTTGGCTCGATTGCGGGGCAAATTGCTCAAAAAGAAGGTGCGAAAGTTATCGGCATCGCCGGCGGGAAGAGGAAAATAAGTCATCTTCTTAATGATTTAAAATTCGAAGCAGCGATAGATTACAAATCAGAAGATGTAAGAGCAAAACTGGCTGAATTGGCACCGAACGGGGTTAACGGTTTTTTTGATAACGTAGGAGGCGATATTCTTGACGCAGTTCTTGAAAACTTAGCCTTGCGCTCGAGAGTTACGATTTGCGGTGCTGTCTCTCAATACAACGACATGGATCATGTGCAGGGTCCCTCCTCTTACCTTAAGTTAGCCGAGAGACAGTCTGCTATGGAAGGGTTTGCTTATTTTCATTATCCGGAATTTATAAAACCTGCTGAAGAGGAACTAAGACAATGGCTACATGAGGGATCCATTAAGTTAGCAGAGGAAGTCATTGATGGTATTGAGAAGTTTCCCGAGGCATTAGCTTTTATGTTTTCTGGTGGCAATTTAGGAAAGTTACTTGTTAAAGTCCGCTGACTGGCTTTGACAGTTTCATTTATCTGGCGTTAACCTAATAATAAAAATGGGAGTTAGCAATGGATTCAGATTAAATGCACCCTTTGGCGATGTCTGGGAAAGACCCTTCCGTGTTGAGGGGCGATCTGATAGCAGGGGAACGGTATTTTTCAAAAGAATTTATGGACTTTAAGTGGGACCATCTTTAGACCAAAGTTGGGCATATTGCTGGCAGGGAACAACAGGTCGAAGAACCAGGCGATTTCACGAGATTTTGGACGATTATATCGCTGGACATCTACCAGGACAGCGCTAGTTTAGAATAATAGATTAAGCCGTTTACTCAATTAAACCTTATTGCAAGGAGGAATTTAGAATGTCAATCGATCGATCTTCGCTCGTAGCAGACAAGCACGAGATAGAAACATTGCAGCGACTTTACGCTAAAGCGACAGATATCATAGGACTTGCCTCACCTGAAAAAATTGAGGAAGGGAGAGCAATCTACCACCGTATATATACAGAGGACGTTGATATAAGTACTGCGAATACTGGAGCAGAAGTGGAACTCAAAGCTGTAGGACCAGATGCGTGGGTTGATGTCGTCTACGGAGCGCTAAAAGATTACACAGGAACACAGCACTTAATCGGAACCCAACTTACCGAAGTGAATGGCGATGAAGGGAGCATGGAAAGTTATTTGAATGCTTGGCATAAAAATCCAGATGAGAGCGTTTATTATTTCCTTGGTACTTATCTCTCTAAAGTGAGACGCTGTGAAGAGGGATGGAAAATTTATCAGATGGTCTTAAGAAGAGATACGAGTGGAATTGTTCAAATGCATTAAACGCCGTTTACTCAGGTTGCAAAATTTAGAGTGAACTCAATATTTTAGGCCTAGTCTGGCATCATGGTGTTTTTCGAGACAACGCACTTAACGCAATCCGAGGAATCGACTGGTGTTGGCGGCTAGAACTGGAACATTAACTAAGGGGAATCATCTCTGCTTCGAAAGCGGGCTTATCAGCAGCGACTTTTACCCTGACTTCACCGTTAGAGCCGTGCATAAGTAGATCTACAATTTCTTTCGCCATGACATGAGTCGGCATCATTTTGAATTCGGGGGCCTTATATTTTTCTGGCACTATTTGTGTGTCCGTTACGCCGGGACAGATCACGTTTACACGAATGTTTGACATTTCGTTAGCTGCGGCAACAGCTCTCGCCATACCAATGACCGCATATTTTGTAGCTGTATACATTGGATCGACAGGAACGACGCCGAGGCCAGCCGTCGAAGCTGTTATGGTAATGGCTCCACCTTGCTTTTCCATTTTTGGTAAAAAAGTTTTTAGCCCGTGAAAGATTCCGTCCAAATTCACTCCCACTATACGTCTATACTGTTCTAAAGAAAGATCCTCGATGGGCAGAAAAGGGGAACCAGTCGGCACGCTCATGATTCCTGCATTAAGATGAACAAAACTGGGTGGTCCCAGATTTTGAGTGCATATTTGGGCGGCTTTTTCGACACTACAGAGATCGGCTACATCGCAAAAAATAAATTCCCCGGACAATTTCTTGGAAAGCTCTGTTCCTGCTTTTTCGTTTACATCGCAAATGGCGACGCGAATGCCTGCCTCAGAGAGCTCCTCGGCGACACTGGCTCCGATGCCTGTCGATCCCCCTGTAATCAATGCGATTTTCTTTTTCATAATTGCCCTCCGCGCTTTTAGTTTAAATGCCGGGTTTAAGTGCCTCAAATATAAAAAATTCATCCCCGTTTGGTTGTTTTTAAACTGCTGCGTCTCCGATTTCGAAGTCTATTTCAACCACCAGAGCATCCAGAGTTAGTAGCTAATGCTTTACAAATGTTATTCCTCAGCTGTTTTCAGAATGAGATCGCTTGCTCGCCAGCCAACTGCCATTGCGGGACCATTCGTGTTTCCCGAAATCAAAGCAGGCATTATCGAACAATCTGCGACCCGCAGCCCTCTGACTCCCCGGACTTGAAGTTGATTGTCAACAACACTTTTAGCATCTCTACCCATTCGGCATGTGCCCGTTGCATGCAAGCCACTGGTTGAAAGGCGAGAAACTGCGTCTAATATTTCAGAATCGGTTTGGCATTGATCTCCCGGTATAAGTTCCTCTCCAAAATATTCGGAAATAGCCCCCTGCTTTACAAAGCGTCGCATTGTTCTGACCATTTCAACCATCGCTTCTTTGTCGTAAGCCGTTTTTAACCAGTTAGGTGAAATCGCAGGAGCTTCTCTTGGATCGTTACTTTGGATGCGAACCTCTCCTTCACTTGTAAGATTAAGCAGTTGGCCGTATATCGTAATCCCCGGGGCCGAATCGGTATGGCTTAGCTGTACTGGGAAATTATCACTCGATCTAGATCGCGCGTAACTGAAGGCTCCGAGGTATAGCTGAGTGTCTGGCCTGTTTGCGCCCGGCATTGATCGGACAAAGGCTCCAATTTCGAACGGACCGGTTGCCATGGGGCCTTTCCTAAAGAAATAGTATTGCAGGAGGCTTTTCACCAAACCTAGACCTCTGAAGCGATGATTGAGCCCTCGCGTTTTCTTTAACTTATGGGGCATGGAAAAACCGAGATGTTCTCGCATTCTTTTTCCTACATCTGGACTCTCTTGGACGATCTCTATCTGAAGGGAATCCAGTAATTCTTTTGGTCCAATACCAGATAGTTGAAGAATTTTTGGTGACAGGAGAGCACCAGCGCTCAGGATTATCTCTTTTTTGCACGTAAAGAGGATTTGTTTCTTGTTTTTATAACATTCTATTCCAGCGGCTGTTTTACCTTCAAAGACAACTTTGTTTGCGTGAATCCCGGTGATTACGGTTAAGTTAGATCTTTTCATAACGGGATGCAGAAAGACTTTTGAGGCACTCATTCGACGCCCGTTCTTTATTGTGTGGTTGTAGTAACCAATTCCCTCAAGGTTGGGATGATTTAGATCCTCTTTTGCTTCTAGGCCGAACTCTTTGCCAGCCTCAATCATCTTCTCTGCTAATGGGTATCGAAACTTACCCGAGGAGATCGTTAAAGGGCCATTCCCTCCCCTGTGTTCATTTGATCCCAGCTCATGCCGCTCCATTTCGCAATATACTCTTTTCATCTCTTTCCAGCCCCAACCTGGACCTCCGAGAGTATTCCACTCCTCATAGTCCTGCGCATGACCGCGCGAATAAATCATGCCGTTTATTGAACTCGACCCACCAAGCCCTTTGCCTCGGATCCAGATCTCTTTGGACGGAAGGTCGGGAAGTCGTTTTTGATTAATAGGGAAGGCCCAGGTATAAGTCGGATGCTTAACAAGCTTGGAGATGCCTTTTGGAATTGTTATGTAGGGGTGGTTGTCAACCCGCCCTGCCTCAAGCAGTAGTACTTCATTTTTTGGATCAGCCGAAATCCGATTGGCAATAACTGATCCTGACGAACCCGCCCCCACGATAATATAATCGTATGATTTTTTCATGGGTCTATTTAGCTCAATTTAGGCCTCAATTACCACAAAAAGTAAAAGTCGAATTGGTAAAAAAAGCTATATCAGGCTTTTACCCAACTGATTATCTTTCAAAAACAATGCTGTAGCTCAGGACGTTATGCTTCTTGGGCTGTAATATTAACATACGCTTAAGGGATCCTAATCCTGAAAACCTATAAAAGTAGCGGCGTCTTCAACACTTTTACGTTCGGACACAACAGAGTTTGCAGGGAAACTGTGGTCGGGCCAGCCCAATGCTACCGCCTTCATGATTACCTGGTCTTCTGCAACCTTGGCGTGCTCTCTGACTACTGGGGATTGCATGATGCCTTGGCTATTTATAACTGCGCCTAAGCCACGCGACCAAGCAGCGTTCACAAGAGCTGTAGTAACCGCGCCGCAGTCAAATGCTGTGTCATCGCTGTCCGCTAGAACTCGATCATAGGTGATAATGACACACACGGGAGCGTCAAATTGTCTGAATCCTCTTAGGACCCAGTCTTGACGTCCCTCTTTGTCCTCACGTGCTATACCCATAGCACTGAATAGCTGCTTTGCGACACCGACTTGACGATCGCGATGCTCGCCAGCGAAGGGTTCGCCAATCCGAAATTCACGAGAATGCGGGACACCGGCAAGATTACGCTCTGTGTTGCCTGCTCGAATGAGATCCAGGGTTTTGCCGGTGACGACGATAAAATTCCATGGCTGAGTATTCATTGACGAGGGCGAACGCATCGCAAGTTTTAGCACTTCTTTTATAAGTTCTTTTGGCACTGGGTCACTTTTATATCCTCTTATACTTCGGCGACCGAGAACAACATCATCGAACTGCACTTTGGAATCCCATAAACACAACGAATCCAAATCTTACGCTATTTTGTGTTTAATCTCCTTAACTGAATGTTAACTAAGGATAAGTAAAAGAATTTAAGTACAAGAATCTAGCGTGAATTCGACCAGAACTGAGGACCTAGAAAACAGGTAGACAAGACCTACTGTTAATATCGAAAATATAAGATCATTCACTTCAAAAGTATTTCTACTATTAACTAGAAAATTGAACCTCGGAGATCAAACAGATGACGAGAATTTTTGTGATTATCATCGGGATACTTTCAGCTTTGACGCTCTCAGCGGCCTGGATTTTAACGCCTGAGTTTTTTGAGCCTCTAGCCGGATGCGAAAATAACGAGGAGCTTAACGTTTATTGCGATTTTACGAACCCAGAGGATTTAGCTCTTACCCCAGACAACACTTTCTTAATTGTTGCCGAGTTTGGTGGAATGGCTCCGCTAACTGAGATGAGACCAGGTAAGTTAAGCTTTTTTAACACCAAAGAAAAAACTAAAGATCGAGCGAATATTTTTGTTGGGACCAGAGAGTGGGGGTCCCCTGATTGTTCCAGAAATATAAACACTCCGTTGGGTCCCCACGGCCTTGACTTGGTTCAAAGACAAGATGGCAGGTTCCAACTTGCGGTTGTAAGCCACTATCCGACAGAGACCATAGAGATGTTTGAGTTAAAGGAAAATGATGGCTGGATACTAGAGTGGAAAGGATGTGTGGATGTTGAGGGCCAATATTATTTTAATGATGTTTCATTGGATAAGAGCGGAAATTTTTATGCGACTCATATGTTTGATACCGAGTTTTCTTTTAGGAGATTGATATGGAATGTTTTCGCCAAGTCAAAGACGGGTATGGTTGTCAAATGGAACCACGGCGATAACTTTGAGGAGCTCGAATACACCGCTGGATCATTTCCTAATGGCATTGCACTTGATCAAGAAAATGGATATTTGATCGTGAATTATAACTTGGGTGACCAGACCGTTTTATTCGACCTAGGGTCTGAAAAAGCTCTGGGAGTATACCAGCATAACTCCCCTGATAATGTAATTATAAAAGATGGGTTTGCTTGGGTAACTAACCATGATCACTCTATTAGCGAGCCCTTGAAGTGCAGGACAAACGTCAACTGTCCCCTTCCTTTTTCAGTTAATCAATTATCTCTTAAGGATCTCTCGCTGGTTTTATCCTATAAGTTCAAGAGCAAGAATATGGGGGTTGGGACAGTAGGTTTGCCTCATAATGGATCGATATGGATTGGATCATATCACTCAAACAGGATAGCAGAAGCCCGTCTGTCTCTAGGTGAATAGCGTTTATAGTGTCTGCAAATAAAAGATTATGGTTGCGGACTATGAATTTCTTTCGCTCTCTGTCCTAATTGACCAATGGTTAAATACCTGCCTAAGGTGTGCCTTTAGGAATCGAACTTTAATGTCAGAGAAACCATATGATTAAAAAAGCGCTAACTGCGTTCCTCGTTCTACCTTCAATATTAAGCGCTGCAACGCAGGTTAATTCAGATGCGGCTCTGAAAATGCTGCAAAAGCAGGCAAAGCATTTTGAGCAACGTGTGGTCCAATTGACAGAGAATGTGTATGTAGCAGTTGGATTTCATGGGGCTAATACATCAATGATAGTTGGCACTGATGGCGTCATTATTGTTGATACGCTAATGGGCCCAGCCGCTGCGACAAATGCATTAAAAGCCTTTCGCGAATACAGTGACAAACCGGTAAAAGCAATAATTTATACTCACAGCCACCCTGATCACATAGGTGGTGCGAGTGCATTTGTCGGGGCTGAAAGACCGCCAGTCTACGCTGAGAAAGGCTTTATAAACTCCACAGGTATCAGAGGAGACCTTGCTCCGGTTATTAAGAGGCGCGGTGCCCGGCAATTCGGTCGCGTGTTGCCACCCGAACAAACCACCAACCGAGGTATAGCGCCAGCACGAACTATCGACAAGGATCGCGGGAAAGGACATCTTCCTCCAACGGTTTTCATTAACGGAGACACAGCCCTCAGCGTGGCTGGGGTTGACCTCGAGATTTACCCCGCGCCTGGAGAAACTGATGATGCACTATTTATTTGGTTGCCTGAGGAGCGAGTCTTGTTTGCTGGAGATAATTTCTACCATGCATTTCCTAATTTATATGCAATTCGAGGGACTAGGTACCGAAACGTACTTAATTGGTCGACGAGCGTTGCTAGGATGGCAACATTCGAGCCTGATCATCTGGTTGGAGGGCATACATTACCCCTATCAGGGAAAGACTTCGCTACCAAAGCGCTTCTTGAATATAGTCAGGCGATCGGCTCAGTTTATGATCAGACTGTTCGTGCCATCAACGCGGGGAAAGGACCTGATCTGATCGCCCATGAGGTGAAATTGCCTGCTGATATCGTTGATAAACCTTATTTAATTGAATTTTATGGTTCTGTGTCTCATGCCGTTCGCGCAATTTACACAGGGTTGCTTGGGTGGTTTGATGGCAATCCTGCAAAGCTTAATCGACTCCATCCAAGGGACGAAGCTGAAAAAGTAGCCGAATTGGCGGGAGGAGTTAAAAAATTAGAACGAAAAACAAGAGCTGCAATGAAAGCGGGTGAGTTCCAGTGGGCTCTCGAACTTGCGGATTATCTTAAGTGGTTGGGCGAGGCAGAACGTCAACTAGCTCGGGAGATCAAGATAGCTGCTCTTCGCGCCCTTGCAGCGCAAGAATACAATGCACCGAATCGTAACTATTACCTCTCCTATGCGAATGAACTTGAACTGGGGCAATTGAACGATGCCTGGTTTTAGTCTTTCTCGAGTTGAGCGTTACAGTCGAAGAGGGCGCAAGGTATTTACTTTATCCTAATTTCTTGCGGAGCCTTCTTTTGTTGGAGGATAAGCTTTTGTACTGAGAACCAATAAAACCTAAAAGACAAAATCTAATTTGCTCAAAGGTGGTGGCCAGAGGTGGAATCGAACCACCGACACGGGGATTTTCAGTCCCCTGCTCTACCAACTGAGCTATCTGGCCTTTCACCCGCCTCTTAAGAGTGCGCGGGAGCTCGTGATTAAAGCGGAACCGTTAGATCTAGTCAAGGAATCGGTTGTTTAACTCACGAGATTANAGATCGCCTTCGGGAACATATCCTTCAGCCCTATCGGTAGGGCGCCCCTCCAGATANAGTGCCCTTTGGGAGTTTATGTACTTCCTTGCGTCTTTCTCTCTGAGGTTCAGGTGTTTTTCGTTGATTAGCATTATTTGTAATTTNTGCCATTCTTCCCAAGCCTGTTTTGACACGTTTTCGAAGATATGTTCGCCGACTGCCCCAGGGAGAGGGGGAGTCTCTAGACCCGGCATTTCTTTTTTGAAACGCTTACAAAAGACCATTCTAGTCATACACTGCCTTCCATTTTTTTGAGGCTGGCAAATAATGTCGAAGTCAATGGCCGCCCAAAAATAGATTTTCTATGCCAGGTATTTTTCCATGAGATTTTCTGTGGCACGAGGAANTCCNATTTTTGCTAGACTCTTATCTGCTACCCAGCGATAGATNGTATCTGCCTTATTTTCTATNTGCGTATCCTCGGTTTTTATTTTAACCGGGGTTATATCTAAGTGGAAGTGGCTAAAGGTATGCCTGTAAATTGGAAGGATTTCGTATGGCTTTTTGCTCAACCGCAATTCTGTAAGTTTACTCTGCAAATTCTCTGGATCACATTCTGGGAAGGTCCAAAGNCCACCCCAAAGACCGTCTGGTGCTCTTTTTTCCAAAAGAAATTCTTTGGAGCAGCAAATCATAATCATCGATTTCTGTTTCACGGGTAACTTTTTTTTGGGTTTGCTTCCCGGACATTTTTCTACGATACCTTGGGAAAATGCTATACAGTCGTTTTGAAAGGGACAATCAAGGCAATTTGGTCTAGCGCGAGTACACAACGTTGCACCGAAATCCATAATAGCTTGAGTGTAATCAGAAATTCTTGAGTCTGGAGTAAACTTTTGGGCGAGCTCCCACAAAGCGGATTCCTGTTTTTTAAAGCCCGGCCAAGCTGTAAGGCCGAAGAGCCTGCTTAAAACTCGTTTTACATTCCCATCAAGAATGGTTGCTTTTTCTCCTCTGCTGAGTGCTATTATAGCGCCGGCGGTAGACCTACCTATGCCAGGAAGAGACTCAAGCTCTGCGGTGTTCGTAGGGAAAGAGCCGCCATACTTTTTCGTAACTATTTTTGCGGTTTTGTGCAAATTTCTCGCTCGCGCGTAATAACCTAATCCGCTCCAAAGATTTAAAACTTCGTCAAGTGGGGCCTTCGCTAAATCTCCTACGGTGTCGAATCGATCTGTGAACCTTTCAAAAAAAGGAAGTGCGGTTTTTACCTGCGTTTGCTGGAGCATAATTTCTGATATCCACACTCGGTAAGCAGTCTTGTTTTTTTGCCAAGGAAGGTCTTTTCTCCCTGAGGCATCGAACCATATTAATAATTTCTTGGAAAAACTCTTCATATCGGTTCAATTTTTTTGTTGTGGAATCCATAGAGTAGATGGATTCTCTTCGCGAAAACCTTTGGATTGGGCGCGATGCGCTCATCTACTTTCCTTATTTTATCTGGTAATCTTCTACTTTAAACAAACGGGACGCAACATGGACGAAATCGGTACGGCGCAAAATCCTCTCAGGGTTGCGATTATTGGTTCAGGGCCTGCTGGCTTTTATACGGTTAGTAATTTCTTAAAAAATAAGGAACTGGTAGTTGAATTTGATATGTATGACCGTTTGCCGACGCCTTTTGGCCTGGTCAGGGCTGGGGTCGCACCGGATCATCAAAAAGACAAATCAGTCCAAAAAGCATATGATAAAAGTGCGCAGCTACCGAATTTCCGTTTTTTCGGGAACGTAGAGTACGGGTCAGACGTTACTATGAAAGACTTAAGAAAGCACTACCATCAGGTTATGTTTTCAACCGGGGCGCCGTTCGACAGGAATCTGGGCATTCCTGGCGAAGATTTAGACGGATGTTTTTCGGCTACTGAATTTGTTGCGTGGTACAACGGACACCCAGATTTTGCAGACAGAAAATTTGATCTATCACAAGAAAATGTGGTGATTATTGGGGTCGGCAATGTTGCGATAGATGTGGCTAGGATGCTGTGCAAGACACATGACGAGCTTTCTGTGACCGATGTCGCAGATCATGCGCTTTTGGCGCTCAAGGACAGCAAGGTAAAGAATGTTTATATTCTTGGGCGGCGAGGTCCCGCGCAAGCTGCCTTTACTCCGCCTGAAATAAAAGAGCTAGGAGAATTTGAAGACGCCGACGTGACTGTTCCATTGGAGGAATCAAAGGTTGATGCGGCAAGCCTAGCTCTGATTGAAAATGACAAAAACGCTATAAAAAATATCAACTTTATTTCGGAGTATGCTGAGCGAACTATTCAAGGAAAATCTAGACTCTTGACAATACGATTCCTTGTTTCGCCCCTGGAGGTGATAGGGGAAGATGGAAAAGTGAAATCTGTAAAGGTTGTAAAAAATAAATTGGTAGAAAACCAAGATGGAACATTTAGACCAGTCGCCACGGAGGAAACCGAGAATATTCCGGCCGGTTTAATTTTTAGAAGCGTTGGCTATAAAGGGAAACCCTTGCCTGACATTCCCTATAATGAAAACTCAGGCACAATAATGAACGATTCGGGCAGAGTCATCGAGGCAGACGGTACGCCAGTTTGTGGGTTATACACCGCGGGCTGGATAAAAAGAGGCCCAAGCGGAGTAATAGGAACGAACAAGACTTGCGCGCAAGAGACTGTTGCACGGATGATCGAGGACATAGGAAAAGGGAAGATTAATATTCCTGAGGATCCCTCTATTGGAGGAGCGGAGGACCTAATTAACGGGATAGATAGCGCAGTTGTTACCTACCCTGAGTGGCAAAATATTGATCGGTCAGAATTGCAAAGAGGCGAGGCTCAGGGACGTCCGAGAGTAAAGTACACTGATATCGACGAAATGATTAGCATTGCGAAAGGCTGAAGCCAGGCGTGTTTAAATCTTTCTTTCCTGCTCTTTCCAATACGTGTCCCGCAGAATTCGCTTTAAGAGTTTGCCTGTGGGTTGTCTCGGTAGCTCTGTCTCAAAATCTATTGATTTTGGGACTTTAAATCCAGCTAAGTGCTCTCGACAGTATGCGATAAGTTCAGCTGCCAAACTCTCGTGGACAGGGACTCCCTCAGCGAGCTGAACCGCTGCTTTCACCTCTTCGCCGTACTCTTCATTTGGAATACCAAAAACGGCAGCATCTAAAACGGACTCGTGGTTTACCAGGACGCCTTCAATTTCTGCTGGATAGATATTTACTCCACCGGAAATTATCATGTCAATTTTCCTGTCACTCAGAAAAAGATAGCCGTCCTGATCAAGATAACCTACATCTCCAAAAGTAAATAAACCAGGCTCTTTGTGTGCTTCCGCAGTTTTCTCAGGATCGTTGTGGTATTCAAAATCAGATCCCATAAGGTTTCTTACGTAGAGCTGCCCTGATTCGCCAGCCTCTGCAGTTGTTCCATCCTCTTTTACAACAACAATTTCCGTTATAGGTGTCGGCTTGCCTAGTGTTCCTGGCCTCGCTAGCCATTCTTCGCTAGAAACGGTCGTGACAATAGAACCCTCTGTTGAGCCGTAGTATTCGCATATGACCGGTCCCCACCATTCAATCATTTGTTTCTTTATCTGGGGCGGGCAGGGCGCTGCGCCGTGCCAGACAACCTTGAGACTACTGCCTTGGAAGCTCGCTTTCTCTTCCTTCTCCAATCTAAGCATTCTTATGAACTGGGTGGGGACTAAATGGATATTTGTTATTTCCTGTTTGTCTATGAGTTTTAATGTCTCTGACTCGTCAAATTTGTGCCGCATGACGATGCTGCTACCAGCAAGCATTGGAAGAAAGGAAAATGCCCATTGCGCAGAGTGGTATATCGGCCCGACTAAAAGAGTTTTTCCTCCCGGCTGAATCGAAAGCATGCTGGAAAGTCCATCCCCGATCATCTTTAGTGTGCCGACGGAAGTTCCAGTCTGAGACAACGCACTTTTTACTCCCTTAGGGTGCCCCGTAGTCCCCGAGGTGTAGAACATTGGGCCTCCAAGACTCTGGCCTTCTGGCTCTTCACTTGTTTGCTCTGCCAAAAACTCCTCATAGCTGAAGATGCTCCTGAGTTGATCGGAATTGTTGGTCTTAAGCTCCCCCATCACCACAATAGCTGAGATGTTCGGAATATTTTTAAGACTGATTGCCTGCAAGCCCAAGTCATAAAAACGTGAATCTATAAGAAGGGCTTTGGACTCAGAATTTTCGAGTATGTAACATATTTCAGAAGCGACCAGATGCCAATTTATTGGCACTAAGAGCCAGCCGCCGTGCGCAGCAGCGGCAAATGCCTCAACATACTCGCGCCTATTGCCGCTCAGGACGGAAAAAGCATCTCCGGTCTTTAGTCCTTTTCTTCGAAGCGCACGAATTAATTGATTTACTCGTGCATTAAAATTTTTCCAGTTTGTAGATCCAAATTCGTCTGCAACGGCCAACGTATCGGAGGAACTGGCCGCATGAGGAAGGAGAAGTTCTGCCATATTTAAAACTCTGATAAAAGAATAAAGAATACCCTATTTATGATTTTTGGTTCATCCTTCAGCGCAAAACAACCTATTTGATATCCCATCAAACGCGCTATAAGGTCACATTTTCTTTTTATAAGGAAGGTCTTAGCAAAAAAATGCATTATTCAATTCTGAAGAAAAGTGTCTATGCTCAGATAGCGTGTCTTTTGTCTTTACCGAGTTTTGGAGATGAAAAGATTCTCACCGATGCTGGTAGAGAAGTTTTGCTCAAGGACGATGGGAGTTGGACATACCTATCGGATGATCGTTTTGGCACATTGAGCGATGGATCTAGAGCTCGATTGAAAGCCGATGGTTCTTGGAATATAGAGAATAGCGAGACTCGGCTTATAACTATTCCTGTAGAGGCATTAAAGCGGAGTAAAGACACGATCACCGCGGAGGGTTATTACTTGCAAATAACCAAGATAACGATCGAGTCTCAGCGAGGTAAGAACAGAAAAAACTCGACTCTTCGTGCACAAACTTTAGTGGATTTAAAATTAAAAAAAGCAGACCTTGACTTCAAAGCTCTAAACAAAGACCTAATCAGTTTCTCAGACAGCAGAGGTAGGCTATATGAGATAAAAAATCTCGTTATTCATGAGAATGTTTCTGATACCGAGAAGGTCTTAAGAATTTTTCTGGAAGGAGCCCCTAGATGGTGGGGCATAAAATTCTTCTCATTGGAGTTCCAACCAGGTTTTATAGGCCAAGATCGCAAAATCTCACTTAACAAATCTTCAAATGAGATCACTCGATTGGAGGTTGACGCCCTTACCCGTTATTGAAAACATTTGGTGCGAACTATTGCACCTAAACAGTGCGATTAATTCCTCATGAGTACTCTAAATAACTATAAAGGGCTGATTATACTGGTAAAAATTGAGTTGGCCCGCAGCTTGCAGAATAATTTTTGACCTTTTTAATTTTTGATTAGGAGTGAGAAATGAATAAATTGACTCAAATCGCTGTGGGGGCACTATTTTCTGTGAGCGCGTTGATGTCGTCTACTGCGATAGCTGAAGGAGATGTCTCTTTTAACGTCGGATATGTTTCAGAATATTATTTTAGAGGGATTCTCCAAAAGAATTCTTCCGCAAGTGCTGGAGCAGATTACGAGAACGGTGGTTTCTATGTGGGAACATGGGCGGCAGATGTAGGTGACGGTCTAGAAGTAGACCTTTACGCGGGGTATGGCTTCGAGACCGAGGCAGGTTTTTCCGCTAGTGTCGGATTTACCGGATATTATTATACGGGAGAGTTCGATGACACCTACGAAGAATTTAACCTGAACCTAGGATACTCGTGGATTTCTCTGGAATATTCGGTAGGAGAATGGGATGGATTCGGTGCACCGTCTGACTACGACTTCTTCGGACTAACGATCGACCCAGGAAATGGTTTCTACGGCACCTTTGGTTCTTTCGGGGATGAGTCTGATGGGGAGTATTTTGAGATAGGCTACGGAACAACCGTCGCCGAACTTGATATTGGTATAGCGGCTATTTTCAGTAGTGAAGAGCTATCCGACCAGGCTGATTCCGCTGGCAACCCTGACGAGTCTCAAGCCATTGTCTTCAGCATTGGAAAGTCTTTCTAGTATTCATTGTGAACCCGGGGTCTAGCACTTCGCGACGCCCACTACTGAATCTGCGAGCCAGAATAGATGGGGCTTTGGAAATTGAACCTTTGCCCCATTCACTTTTGCTAGCTATCGATACTTTCTTGCAAGTTTTGCAAACTTATCCAATAACGGAAGGATGCGATCCTCTTCGGCTGGCGGGAGGCCAAAAACTAAATGGGTGAACCCTTCCTCTAACTTTTGACTAACGAATTCCTCGTCAGGCGGCACGCCAAACATAGCCAAAGTAATATCTGACTTCTTTCGTCCTTTAGTCTCTAGCGCTTCCATTATTTTAGGAAGATGCCCCTTGTCTTGACCGGCTATTGGCAGCCACCCGTCGCAGTATTCCGCAATTCGCTCATAACTCCACTTGGAGGTTGCTCCCATCCATATTGGTGGTCCTCCTTTCTGAATGGGTTTAGGTTTTGACCAAACAGGGTCAAAGTCAATAAATTCTCCATGGAACTCAGCTTCCTCTTNGCTCCATAGTTCNTTCATGGCAAGAACTTTCTCACGTACTATCNTCCAACGGTTTTTAAATTCTATCCCATGNTTTTCCATTTCNTCTGCATTCCATCCAGCGCCTATTCCGAGGATAAACCTGCCGTCAGAAATCCTGTCAAGGGTTGAAATTTCTTTAGCCAGGGTTATCACGTCTCGCTCTACAACAAGGCAAATACCTGTTCCAAGTTTTATTCGTTCTGTCACCGCAGCGCAACTACCCAAAGTAACGAAGGGGTCATAGGTGTTTGAATATTCTTTTGGTAGTTCACCACCTGCAGGATATGGTGTCCTCCTCGATACGGGGATATGTGTGTGTTCAGGAAAAAAGATTGAATCCATTTCTCTTTCCTCTATAGCTTTAGCAAGTGCTGCAGGTCTCATTGCATAGTCTGTTGGAAACATTAATGCGCCAAATTCTGTCATTCCTTCTCTCCGTATTTTTGAATCTTTTTCGACATCAACTTAAGCCTACCACCTTGAGCCATACTTTTTCTTGTCTTTTGTAATTGATAGGGGCGACACACATACTCCCAATCTGTCTATTTTTAGCGTTACAATCAAAAGTCCCTATAAAAGGAGAATTAGCGATGAAGCCATTTGAAGGCATTACGGTACTTGAATTTTCAACCATGATTACCGCTTCACTTGCAGCAATGATGCTTGGAGAGCAAGGCGCTAGGGTCATTAAAGTTGAACCGACTGACTCAGGAGACCCCCTTCGTTATATTGGCGCCGCAAAGGGGGGGATATCTTCAATCTTCGCTAATTGTAACCGAGGGAAAGAATCAATTCGCTTGGATCTCAAGTCTGCCAGTGGCCAATCGATTATCAGGGAAATGGCAACCGATTGTGATGTAGTAATCCACAATTTCAGGCCGGGGGTCATGGACAAACATTGCTTAGGCTCTGAAGATTTGAGAAGTTTAAACCCCAGATTGATTTATATTGCTATCTCAGGTTTTGGTGCAAAGGGTCCATTGAGTGCGGCTCCAGCGTATGATCCTGTAATTCAAGCGCACTCCGGCATGACAGCTGCTCAGGGAGGCGGAGGACAGGCCTTTATTAAGAATCTTATGTGCGATAAGTTAACAGCCTATACCGCTTTTCAGGCCGCAAGCGCTGCCCTCTATGTTCGGGAAAGATTAGGTGAGGGCCAGCATATAGATCTTTCAATGCTGGACTCGGCGATGTTCTTCCTTTTCCCCGACGCATTTCAGAATCACACATTACTGGATGAGGATGTGGTGCCTCAGCCCCTTTTGTCAGATATGCTTTATGATATGACCTTGACCAAGGATGGAGGCTTGACTATCTCCGCCGCCACAGAAGCTCAGCGGGCAGGAGTGTTAAGAGCGCTAGGGAAAGAATCCATGATGGAAGACGAGCGCTTCAACTCTTTAGAAAAGCTGATCACTAATTTAAAGCAATACCGCGAAATTCTCGCAGAGTCGTTTGCTGAGCTCACCACTAACGAGGCACTTGAACGGTTACAAAAAAATGACGTGCCTTGCGCGCGTTGTCACACCTTAGATGATGCGCTCTCTCAGGAACAGCTTAAAGCGAGTGACTCGATTCAAATTCAAGATCATCCTGTAATGGGTAAATTAAGAACGCTCAGGATTCCTGCAAGATTTAATGGAGAACCCCTATCTATTGGTGAGCCAGCTCCAGCACATGGGCAGCATACTGATTCTATTCTCGAATCTTTTGGGGTTGACGTTCGAAGGGTTGACCAATTGCGAAAAGAGGGCGTTATCGCATAATGCCATTGATAAAAACCCCTCGCTTGGAGATGTTTGTCGAGGAAAGAGGCGTTGGAAGCCCTGTTTTATTCGTAAGTGGAACCGGAGCCGATTTGAGGGTGAAGCCAAACGTATTGGATAGCCCTCTTGCCAAGTCTTTCAGAGTGATTGCCTATGATCAGCGCGGACTTGGCCAGACACAAAAGCCTCTTGGTCCCTATGAGATGGAAGATTACTCGATAGACGCAATTGCTCTCTTAGACAAACTGGGTATTGATAATGTCTATTTGGTTGGAGTGTCTTTCGGTGGAATGGTGGCCTTACATGTTGCGTTGCAATACCCAGAAAGAGTTACGAAGATCGTACTTTGTTGCACTTCCCCTGGAGGAGTTTTTGCTAGCTTCCCGTTTCATGACTTGCCTGATGACCAAACCGCGACTGAGAGAGCCATGCAGCTTATGGAGTTCAACGACCTGAGGCACACAAGACGGTGGCAAAGAGATAATGCGACCAGCGTTGACGCTATGATCAAAGTCATGAACTCAAGGTTAATCAAAGATCACGCAACCCTGGAATTTAAGAGAGGGTATCGCGAGCAAATTCAAGCTCGTTCTCGTCATGATGTGGTAGCGAATTTAGATAGGATAAAATCAGAGACTTTCATATGCGCTGGGCTTTACGATGGTATCGCACCAGAAGAAAATCAAAGAGTCATGCTCGAAAAAATCCCGAATTCGCGTTGTCAATTTTACAGCGGGGGGCACCTTTTTCTATTTGAAGACCAAAAAGCTTGGGGAGATATTATCGAGTTTTTAGCTAACTAAGTCTTGAGCGTTCGCGGCGCGTTCGCGCAAGAGCTCCGGAGATCCAAGAACTTGTCTATTGAAACCACATCTTTTAAACCAATAATGCAGTCCAATTAAGTCTGTGAAGCCCATGCCACCGTGCACCTCAGTTGCCGTTCTTGTGACAAACTGTCCTACTTCCGAGAGGTGNGCTTTAGTGTGAGAAGCCATCATCGTGGATTCCTCTGGGATATCACTGAAGGCATGCGCCGCATACCAAACCATGGCGCGACAGGGTTCAAGCTGAGCAGCCATCTCTGCGCACATGTGTTTTACCGCTTGGAAAGAGGCAATGACCCGNTTGAATTGTTCTCTCTGATTTGCATAGCTGACGGCTTGATCAAACGCGCATTGAGCGGCACCTAAGCTATCCGCTGCTGTTNCTACAAGCCCTGCATTCCAAGCCTTATCAAAAATATTAGGATCATCAGAGATTTTTTCTCCAACGACCTTGGAAAACTTTAACTCTGCTGAGGAACGAGTTTTTTCGATCGTTGATAAAGGTGTGCTCCGGAAACCCACGGAGTTCCTGTCGACCAAGTAAATCTTCTTGTCGCTGTCCGCAACTAGGTAATAATCGGCTTCGCTGTCCATTGCGAACAGAAGCTTGCCGTCGAGCTTCTCATTTTTTACTTTAAAGCCTGACTCGTGATTNGGCCTAATTGCCTGATTNAATGCGATTCCTACCCTTGTTTCGCCTGTGACGATCTTGGCAAGAATGTCGTCTCTTTTGGCCGAGAGTTGTAAGACTGTTGGGGCTATTATTGATGAGCTTAAGTACGGACTTGGCGTTACCCCGTGGCCTAGGCATTCAGCGATGATCGATGCATCGAGAAGTCCCAGCCCAAGACCTCCTAACCTTTCATCAATCATGATGCCAGGNAGACCGATATCAGTGAGTTCGCTCCAGATTGTGNTNTCTCTTTCGNTGCCCTCAGCTACTGCTCTGACTANATCTAGTGGGATTTTATCCTTTACGAACCTAGCTGTTTGATCTTGNAGAAGGCTTTGCTCATTAGATAGCCCAAATTCCATAAGACTAATCCTTTTTCTCNAACTTGGGTTCCTTGGGCATTCCTAGGCCGCGCTCGCTGATGATATTTTTTTGTATCTGGGATGTACCACCTCCGATTATCAAACCAAGATAGTACATGTATTGATATTGCCAAGAGCCACCTCCTTTTAAATAAGGATTGTCCCCATACGCGAGGCCCAGTTCTCCCATCACGTCTATGGCTAGCGATTCAAGCTCATGCCTGAGCTCNGTNCCTTGNAGTTTNACGATCATTGAAGCTANTTTAACGTCTTGATTCTTATTAATCCTAGCAGAGAGAAGTCGAAGGTCATTACATTTCATCGCGAGTACTCGCCCTTGGATTTTCATCAACCGATCGCGAAACACTGGATTGTCAATTATTTTCTCTCCGGAAAAATTTTTCTCTCTCATCAATTTTATGACACCGTTTAGTCTCGCTTGCGCTGCATCGGGCGGTGCTAAAGAACCCCGTTCATGCCCCAAGATAGCGTTTGCCACCATCCATCCCTGTCCGCGTTCTCCAACGATCTGGTCTTTCGGAACACGGACGTCGGAAAAAAACACCTCATTAAAATTAGCGTCCCCAGTCATATCAATTAAAGGCCTTACTTCAATACCTGGTGTGTCCATTCTATAGAGGAGAAATGAGATTCCTTGATGCTTTGGTTTAGATGGTTCAGTTCTAACCAAGCAAAAAATCCAGTCTGCAAGNTGAGCGGTGCTCGTCCATATCTTTTGGCCATTGATGACCCAATCATCTCCGTCGAGAACTGCTTTAGTNGANAGGCTAGCGAGGTCACTTCCAGCGCCTGGTTCTGAGTATCCTTGGCACCAAAGCATTTCCCCTCTTATCGTCGGTCCAATAAATTGTTTTTTCTGCGCCTCGGTTCCCATTTCAAGTAATACAGGGACTAGCATTGAAATGCCTTGACCGCCAAGGCCAGTATTTATCTGTTGTTTTGAAAATTCTTCTGCAATTATTCGCGACTCAACGATGTCAGGAACTCCGCCATAGCCGCCATATTCCCGNGGAATTGTTCTAGCTGCATATCCGTTNTCAATCAGCAGNGCTTGCCAATCTTTGGTTTGCNTGCTGCTCGACTTGCTTGATTGAGGAGACTTAGATTTGTTTTCCTCAATAAACTGCCTGACCTCTGAGCGGAAGTCTTCATATCTGGGACCAAAAGATAGGTCCATGTGCCAGTTACCTTTAAAAGAAAAACTTAGGCTAACACAGTAAGCTTTATAACTGCTATCTTGATAAAGAATGNATCAGCGAGAAAAACTTTTGGGATATCTTCCNAGAGTCAGAACCATCAATGCTCCAGCTGCAAAAAATAAGGCGCCGATCGTAAAACCGATTTCATAGCTTCCGTATTTATCAAATATTCGTGCAAACAACATTGGAGCCAACCCGCTCGCCAGGGCAAGGGCTGCATAAAGGACTGCATAGATCTGAGAATAATTGAGCAAGCCGAAATATTTTGCTGCCAGAAACGACATCAAGTCCAGCTCAGCCCCCGCGGCAAATCCTAGGAGACCAGCTGCAACGCAGGCAGTAAAAAATGGCGGAGAACCGGCCAATATTAAGCTCCCGATGACTGGTAAGCCAATCGCGAATGCCGCAACGCCTGGGGCCCAGGCAATATCAACTAGGTACCCCACGACTAACCTTCCTAGGATAACCGTCACTCCGAACACACTTATGGCGGTTGCTGCTAACTGGGGGTTTATTCCTTGATCGATTAAAGCTGGTATCAGATTTGGAACCATTCCCGACATGGCAATGTAGACAACAAAGATAGATATGAGCAGCACCCAAAAACGGTATCCCTTCATCGCCTCCTTAAAAGTCAGGCCGGCTCTTACTTCATCATCTAACTCTTGGCTATCGTCTGATGATTCGGTTGGTCTAAAAAATAGTAGGACTAAAGGTCCAGCTAAACCTGCGGGCAGGGCCGCCAAAACCAGATAGGCTACCCTCCATCCGAAATGCTCGGTAACGAAAACTGTTATCTGGGGAATAACGATGGCGCAGATGCCTGTTCCACTTAGCATAATCCCCAGTGCCAGTCCTCTCTGTTTAGAAAAGACGTTAGTGACCGCTCTTGTCCAGGTTACCGGAATAGTTCCTGCGCCAAGGATCGCCATGAGTGCGTATATTAAATAGAGCATCCAAAGTTCGCCATTAAGCTGAGAGGCAAGGGATAATGAGGCGCTTAATCCGAAAAGACCAATTAAAGCCATTCTCCTAATTCCAACCTTATCCAAGAAAATCCCTACTAACGGTGCTGTGACCACTCCGGCACCTGTACTAAAAAGCAGCGCCAACTGAAACTCGGCCCTACTCCAACCAAATTCTTGCGTAATTGGAACGACCAACGCGCCTAGAGAGTAAAATGGTAAGACAATTGAGCTACAGATCACTCCAATGGAGGCAGAGAAGAGCAGCACCCAGTTATTTTTAAGTTCGTTTTGGATTTTTATAACCTTTTTGGCCTGGTCCTAAGTATGACACAACAACCCAAACAAATAATCCTCGATGAGCATAATTTCTTCTTAAGCAAAGGGCGCTTGCGCGACGAAAGTGTTCGAGCGACACTATGCGCTTGTTGAATCTCAAGGAAGAAAATATGGCAATCGGAGTAGGGGATCAGATTCCCGAGGTGGTTTTGAAAATAATGGGACCAAAAGGACCTGAGGATATAAGCACTTCAGAAATTTTTGGAGGGAAAAAAGTCGTTTTGTTTGCTGTCCCAGGTGCCTTTACGCCTACATGCAGTGCGGCGCACTTACCGGGCTTCGTTGCCTCAGCGGACAAAATTAAAGCAAAAGGCGTAGACAGCATCGTTTGTGTTTCTGTAAATGACGCCTTTGTGATGGATGCATGGGGAAAATCACAAAATGCGGAAGAGCTTATGATGGTCGGCGATGGGAACGGCGAGTTTTCTAAGGCGGTCGGAATTGAGATGGATGGTACAGGTTTTGGCCTCGGCATGCGCTCTGGGCGTTACTCGCTAATTGCTGAAGATGGGAAGGTATCGGTGATTAATTTGGAAAAGGGAGGGGCGTTTGAGGTCAGCTCTGCGGAGAAAATATTGGAATCTCTGTAAATAATANCCATAAAAAAAGCCCCTCTCGGGGCTTTTTTTTCTTTAGTTTCTGTACTGAAACGTAAGACCAACNAGTCTTGGCTCAATTAAGAACACATTTGTGTAGAGACCAGACGATGGATCGGTTTGGTAGGTCCCCGCTATTTCATCGTCATCTTCAATGTTTTGAACAAACGCCGTGATCGACCATTTATCACTTGCACTATTCCAAACAAACCTCGCGTTATAAATGTCCCAACTTTCAATCAGGTCTTGCGGGCGGTTAAACGTGCTACTGTAAAAGTCATCCTGCCAGTAGTAATCAAGTCGGGCAGAAAAATTAGATCCGTTCCCTAAGAACCAAGTNTACTCTGCACCGATGTTGAGAGATAACTCCGGAGCGTTTTGNAGCCGATTGCCGCCTAGGTTTGTTGGCACAGAGTCCAGGTAGCCATATCCGAAGAGCGGTCCAATGGCCGCTATCGCAGCGCACGAGGAAAACGCAGAATCTGCTACGCCTGGGGTTGCCGCTATCCCGAGTCCTCCGGCTGGACCAGTCTGGAGGTATGGAGCACCTGCTCCTTGAACAGTACCTACGAAAACTGGGTTTGCCCCCGGTGCAGGCAGTCCATTATGCTCAAGCACGCAGTTGGACGCGTTAACAAAGTCCTTATAGAGGGTAACGTCTTGACGGCCTTGCGTTGGATCTCTTGGGTCGACCGTTTCAGTGTCGGCAATTTCTGTATCTAGGTAGCTTAGCGACGCATTTAGTCGCCAATTAGCGGAGGGAGCCCAAAGGAACTCGGCTTCGAACCCTTGTATGTCGGCATCGGAATTTTCATTCAGGCTTGTGCGATTGACAATTTTTCCTATCTGATAATTTCCGTAATCGTAAAAGAAGACGCTCGCGTTCGCTTGAAGCTTGCCATCAAGAAGCAAGTTCTTAGTTCCCAATTCGTATGCGTCTATCTCCTCTGGCTCGAAGGTTTCCGGCGTATTTGGGAATAGATTAGTGTCGATTGGTGGATTGATTCCTCCACTNTTGTANCCCTTCGAGTATGAGANATAAAACATATTGTCGTCTGTCGGGGTAAAGTCTATGACAATTCGTCCTGTCGTATCCTCGAAAGTATCCTCGAAGACCCTGTAGGCTTGTCCACCGGGTGAGTTAGGATCTGCGTCGTAATCACCGACTGCAGCCGCGGCCGTTATCAGCTCGTCGATTGTAGAAACTGGAGTAGCAGAGCCGTCAGAACCCAGGAAGGTGGTTGACCTGGAAGCTACGTCGACAAGCACAGGAACNTTTAAGAACACTTGTCTATCTTGTACTGATTTCTTGTCCTCGACATACCTCAAACCGAAGGTTACTTTTAGGTCATCNGTTGCTTGCCAATATATTTCGCCAAAAATTCCAGTAGACTCAAGTTCATAGGATTGAGTCTCGCTATTGAAATACCCTGGAGCNAGNGAAACGAAGGANTNTGGGCTTCCCGTCTGGGGAGCAAGCACTATTGCTCCATAATCTAAACCAGCCGATTGGACGAAGTAGTTTCCCCCAGACTCAAACTCCATGAAGTTGGCGGCTATCATGTAATTAACNGCTCCGTCCAAATTTGAGGTAAACCTTATCTCGATGCTGTCCTGCTCTGCGGAAGCTCCAGACAGATCAAGACCTCCGCCTCTTGTAGTAAGTTCGAAATCATCTGCTCCTCCCGCAATCGCGCCAAGCGACGTTTCAGCATTCGGAACAAGGCTGGCAGGTATTCCGCCACCTGGTNCCAAACCAAAATAAGNGNAGGCACCNGGTACGACNATACANAACGCAGGCGGCACGGAGGCATTTCCTGCTCCCGCTGCTGTACCATTATAATCCTGTCGAGACTGGAGGTCCGTTTCCTGGTGCGCGGCGATCAGGTTCATTTCGAGACCATTCTCAAATTCGTGTGCAATCTCAAGCATCACAAAGTTTTCGTCCGTTTCATATTCGGGCGTGTACTGCGTTCTCACTCTTCTTATGTCCGTCGGATTGCAGCAGTTTGGATCTGGGTTTCGTCCAAAAAAGCTGAAAGCGCCTAGAGGGCCGACTAACAAATCGGATGCGAGTAAAAAGCCAGCAGTCGATGCCTCGTTGATAGCCTCAGGCACCAAGGAGGTAGGCAAGCAGCCTAGGATTGCACTGGGATCTTGATCACAAAGTTGTTTTTGACTACGGGATCTGTTGCTGTCCTCCTCGAATCGATGAGCAATTAAATCGAATCTGGTGTTGTCGGTNGGTTCCCATCTTANGGACATTCTNGCAGACCATTGATCTCTGTTGTCGAAGTCACCTCCGAGGTCGTTGTCTGTGTACCCGTCGCGTTCTAGCCAGATCCCCGCTAGACGAACTGCTACTGTGTCGCCTATTGGAACGTTTACGGCACCTTTAACTTTGGTGTGACCGAAATTCCCCAATTGCGCCTCNGCATTGTANGTAGTTTCACCAATGACAGGTCTGGCNGTCTTTAAATTCACAACACCGCCNGTGGCGTTTCTTCCGAAAAGAGTCCCTTGAGGGCCTCTCAAAACCTCCACTTGTTCCATGTCATAGTATTCTGTTTCGAAGATTCTGGGAGCGTTTAGATACACATCATTTACATGCATGCCTACNCCGTTNTCGCTGCTGGCTGCNACCAGCCCAGCNCCGATACCCCGAATCTGAAAATTNTTGCCCGCGAAATTTGTTTTGTTGTAAGTNACGTTAGGAACGTGAAAACGNAGATCGGAGAACGCNTCTATTTGCTTTTCNTCCAGAGACTCACTGTTGAANGCNGATACTGCNATTGGNACGTCTTGAATNCTNTCAGTCGTCCTCTGAGCGGTAACGAGAATCTCTTCTATACCNCGTTCNTCTTCTGCATAACTANTNAAAGATCCTGCTACGANNGCGCAGATAAGCNCTTTNACAACTTTTTTCATTTTTCCCCCAAAAAAGTAATTCGCCGAAAATCGATCCAATATTGTTTCCTATGGATTCGACACCATTTTTGTATTTCTTATTCATACAGGCTAAGACTGGAAGGGGATTTTTACAACTTAGACAAAACTTGGACCACTTGAGTTTAGAATTTATTTTTTTAACGGGATATTTGCCCCCTATGAAAAAACCCTCCATTCGGAGGGTTCTCGATAGACTCCATTTAGTCACCAAATCGATATTTGAGCGATAGCCCATAGATACGCGGTTCGGTCAGGAAGTAATTCCTGAAATAACCAGAAGTGTCAGAGGTTAAGTAATGCCCTGTGACGTTGTCGTCGTCTTGGAGATTTCTCGCCCATAGTCTTGCTTGCCAATTACCGCCATTACTCTGGTATATGAAGGATAGATTATGTTGATCCCAGCTATCGATCTCATCGCCAACGGTATTGAATTCTCTGCCATAAGAATCGTCTTGCCAGTAATAGTCCCATCTCATGGTCAGCTCACCGTTGAGTCCGTCTATTGGCCAAGTATATTGCACGCCTAGCCTTATAGTCGTCTCTGGAGAATTGGGCAAGCTATTGCCAGAGATGTCCGAGAGCAACCCGCTCGATACTGGTACACCCGCTGCTGCGAGGAAATTTCTTGAAAAGTAAGAGGGAATTCCCGCATCGGAGACGGTCCCGGGGACTGCCGTTCC